>AP024676.1:311240-622481 GCA_025998955.1 Candidatus Roseilinea sp. | reverse complement strand
GCCGACGTCCTGGAACAGTTCCTCGTAGTGATGCATGTTGATTACTACATTAAGGTCGTGCTTCAGCGCGTTTTCGATCACCCAGTCCACGCGCTGAAAGAAGGCAGGCGTGATGGTGTAAGGGGGTTCGCGAAGGGCATGCGCCGACCAGCGGATCGGCACGCGCACGGTATCGAAGCCGGCCGTGCGGATGAGTGGGAAGAATTCCGCCTGTATCACCATGCCCCACTCGCCTTCGCGCGGCGCTTCGAGCGCATTGCCCAAATTCACCCCACGCCCGAGCTGGCGATTTTGCTCAAAAGGGTCAAGCGGCGCGAAGGAAAGGCCCGGGATTTCGAAGGTGGTCGGTGTGTCCATAGGGATCGGTTGAGCCGGCGACGTGGCTCGTGGGGGCGGCGCGGCGCACGCCACGATGACAATCGCCATGACGATAATACACGTTATCCTTTTCATCGTTGCTGTGTTATACGCCACCGTTTTACATGCGCCCGGCGATCTTCAACTGAACGCCAGCACCCATTGCAACCATACCATGTAGAATGTACGCGTGCAGTTGGAATCACGGCGCGAATTGACCGAGCGCCAACTCAAGCCTTACTTTTCAGCGGAGCAAGCGTCGGTGCTGGCCCAGGTCATCACCGACGCCTACCAAGACCTGGTCAAGACCAGCGACTTCAACGAGCTGAAGGCCATCGTGCGCGAACTGGCCGAGGCGCAGAAGCGCACCGAACAGCGGGTCGAAGAGCTGGCCGAGGCACAGAAGCGCACCGAACAGCGGGTCGAAGAGCTAGCCGAAGCGCAGAAGAGCACCGAGCAGCGGGTAGACACGCTGGCCGTGCGTATGGAAGAGCTGGCCGAGGCGCAGAAGTGCACCGAGCAGCGGGTAGACACGCTGGCCGTGCGTATGGAAGAGCTGGCCGAAGCGCAGAAGCGCACCGAGCAGCGGGTAGACACGCTGGCTATGCGCATGGAAGAGCTGGCCGAGGCACAGAAGCAAACGGCCGACGAAATCCGCATCCTGGCCCGCGGCCTGAACGACACCCGCACCGAACTAGGCGGGCTGTCGCGCAGCTTCGGCTACGCGCTGGAGAACGAGGCGTATCGCATGTTGCCGGCGTTTCTGGCAGACAAATATGGCCTGAGCGTGAGCGAGCGCCTGGTACGCACCGAGATCGGGGGTGAAGAGATCAACCTGTTCGGCCGGGCAAAGCGCGACGGCCAAGAGGTGCTGATCGTGGGGGAGGCCAAGCTGCAACTGGCGAATCCGCAGCGGGAGGAGGAGGCACTGGCGCAACTGGCAGACAAAGTGGCGGTTGTCAGGAAGGCCATGCCGAAAATGGAGGTGGTGCCGCTGCTGATCACCCACTACGCGCGGCCGGCGTTTTTGGCCCGTGCCAAAGCCCAAGGCATCATCGTCGCACAGAGCTATGAGTGGTAGCCGGTTGGTGTCCGATTTTGTCTTGGCCAACGGCCTGCGCCTGCATTACTACCGCCACAAGGCCGACCAACCTACCCTGCTGCTCTTGCATGGTATCACCGACAACGGGCTGTGCTGGACACCGGTGATCGAAGCGCTCGGTGACGCCTTCGACATCGTCGCACCCGATGCGCGTGGGCACGGCCTCTCCGACGCGCCGGAGCGCGGCTATGCCGCCGCCGATCATGCCGCCGACGTGGCTGCGCTCATCCGCGCGCTCGAATTGAACCGGCCTATCGTGATGGGGCACTCGATGGGTGGCATGGTCGCCACACTGGTCGCTGCGCAACACCCCGACCTCGTCCGCGCTGCGATCTTCGAAGACCCGGCCTGGTTCGATGCCGCGCAGCAACCGCCGGAACTGCGCAAGCAACGCGCCGCCGAGTGGCGTGCCGATCTGCTGGCCAATCATCAGCTCTCGCAAGATGCACTCATCGCCAAAGGTCGTGCCAACAACCCCGATTGGTCGGACGCGGAACTGCAACCGTGGTCGGTCGCCAAGCGCCAGGTGCGCCCCCACGTGTTGGAATACATCGAGCACGAAACACCGGACTGGCGCACCGCCGTGCGCGCGCTGCGCGTGCCGGCGCTGTTGATCACCGGCGACCCATCACGCGGCGTGATTATCTCGGCGGAGCAGGCACAGGAGGCACAAGCGCTCAACGCGCTGCTCTCCGTCGCGCACATCCCCCACGCCGGCCATAGCATCCGCCGCGACAATTTCGCGGGCTACATGATCGCCGTGCGCGACTTCCTTGCCGGTGTCGTTGGCTAGTCTAATCACTACGAAGGCAGGAAGACACGAACCTATCCTCGTTGTGCCTTCGTAATGATGCCTGCTCTACGCCGGTGCGAGCGCGCCGATCTCGTCAAGGGTGCGCTCGTAAACCTCGAAGTGCTCGCCTTCGGCCTCGCCCGGATCCACAAACTTCATCCACATCGCCTGCTCGGGATGATCGCCGCTCAGGACACGGCGTGAGGCATGCACCGTGCCGCTAGGATCGTGCCATTTCACCTCGCCCATTTGCAGCAGGATGTATTCACCCGCGTAGCGCCGGATGAACTCTTCACGGTGATCGCGGTAATACAGCCCCTGTTCGGCAGTGGTCTTGCGCCAACTGTGCACGATCTCCGGCGAATCGGTGATCTTGGCGAAGAACGGCTTGTCGCCCACCGGCGCAGTCACCTCGCTGGCGAAGTCCATCTCGTCGAGGTTCACCGTGCCGAAGCCGCTCTGAGCGGCGACGCGCAGCGCGTTGCGGTCGCGGTGAAACGGCTCGGTCTTCCAGTCACCACGCGCAGGATCGTGACCCATCAGGTATGCGCCGACGGCGTCGGTCGCCACGACGTGGTCGCCGGCGATGAGCGTGTTGGCGATGCGCCTCTCCTCACCGCGGCCCCACTCTTCGCCCGCCTGGCATATCAGACCGTCAATGATGTTGAGCGCCGGGTTGTAGAGCCGGCCCAGGTCGGCCAAGACGTAGGGCATACGCACCAAGTGATGGTAATACGTGCGCGGCCGTCCCAACGGCTCGGTCGGCATTAAGCCAAAGAGGTTCTTCATGCACAGCGTCACGCCCATGAAGGCGTGGTTCTTCAATTTCTGCACGCTCACCCAGGCGTCCATGTCAGCGAACGCGCGGGCCACCGGGTAGCGATCGAACATCAAGCCGCCGCCGGGCACGGCCATCCAGACCACATCCACGTTGCCGTCAATGTACGTCACGTCGAACTCGCGCAGCACATGGCGCAGTTGTGTGGTGTCCTCATCCTTCGCTTGCGGCACGTACTTGCGGTAGAAGCTCACGTCCACGCAATACAACTGGGCAGAGGTGTTCTCTCGCAGCAGGCGCAACGTCGCCCGTGCCACGCAGTCGCTCACGAGTTGCACGCGATGGTGGTAGAAGGTGATGTGATTGCGAGCCTCTTTGTCTTGGTTGAACTTGATGGCGATGCGCCGGGCATTGCGCAGCCGATTCCAAGCGCGCGTCAGCGGCTGCGTAGCGCGCTTCAGTGCTTGATAGACCGTCTCGTCATCGGCGCGCCAGTCGCAATGCACCGCGCGGACGATAGGAGGTGTTGAGCCTGTCACGGTTGCCTCACTCATCCAGGCGCGTTTCGTAGAGCGCGCTGATGCCACCGTCAATCAAGATCGGCACGCCGTTGAGGAAACCGTTCTCGCCGCTCAGGATGTGAACGATGGTGGCGGCGATCTCCTCGGGCCGGCCGCCGCGCTTGAGGGGATACACGCCCTCGCTGCGATAGCGCGCCGCCGCCGGGTCGGGGAACTTGTTGAAGTATTCAACCGCCAGGTTGGTCAAGATCAGGCCGGGCTGGATGGCCACCGACCGAATGTTGTCCTTGCCCCATTCCAACGCGATGGACTTGGTCAGCGCGACGAGCATGGCTTTGGCGACGTTGTAGGGGAACACGCCCGGCAGCGTGCGCTCGGCGTTGATCGAGGAGAGGTTGACGATGACGCCGCCACCAGCCGCTTTGAGATGCGGGTAGGCTTCCTGGCTCAGCGCCCAAGCATGATAGAAGTTGACGCGAAAACAGTTGTCCAGGTCCTCGAACGTCGAAGTCAGCACGCCGTGCCAGGTGTTCGCGCCGGCGTTGTTGACCAGGCCGTCCAGCCCGCCGAGGAAGGCAATCGCTTCGCGCGCGAACTGCCGCGCGGCGTCTAGGTCGCGCAGGTCCACGACTCTGAAGAACGCCCGCCGACCGGCGGCTTCGATCGCGCGAATGGTCTCATCCGCGCCCTGCTCGGTCAACCCACAGAATGCTACGTCGGCGCCTTCCCGGGCCGCGCGCATCGCGACGGCCTGTCCAATGCCCATCGTCGCGCCGGTGACGATGATGCGTTTGTGGATCAGCATGCCCATGATGTTGTCCTTCGTTTCACGTTGCGCCGGCTCATCCGAGTTGCAAACAGTCGAGCACAGCGCGCATGTCGTCTTCGATGCTACTCAGCGATGTTCGGCTGAGGAAGTCGGCCAATGCTGCTGGATCTCGCGCGAAGATGGGCTGTCCCCGGCTGATGTTGTAACGGAAAGGCAACGGCGCGTCTTTGATCAAGCGCACGTCTACCGGATAGGGGATGCACTGCGCCAGCGCATCTGCCAGCATGAAGATATATGCATAGCGATCCTGGCCGACCCATTGCGATTCGTCCACATACACGGCCACATCAACGTCGTGGAAGGGCCGACCCTCAGCAGCCGAGCCGTAGAGGATCGCGAACACAATTTCAGGCCGACCGGAGAGGTAATCCGCCAGCTCACGTTTCACGTCGGCGATGACAACTTCGGATGCAGCGAACAGTCGCGAAGACATGTTACAGAGGATTATAGGGACGCTCGAAGTTACCGCTTACGGCCGGGTATAGCACAGAAAGGGGGACTTTTTGCGCGAAGACCTGCCCCGGCGTGAACGCCTGGCCGAGCAGACGGAGAGCGCGCTGAATTTATCTCAGCGCGGTGACCGACGCCCACAAATCTCCGCCCCACCTCTTACGGCTTGAGGATGGCTTTGATGTCGTTGCCCTGAGCCGCCAGCATGCGTCGGAAGGCCTCGACGCCGCGCTCGAGCGGAAAGACCTCCGGCCAACTGCTCACTTCTACCTTGCCGTCGGCCATTAGGTCGAGCGCCGTTCGCATATCCTCGAGCTTGGCCGCATAGGTGCCGAACACGCGCTTCTCCGGCAGCGTCACATCGTAGGTATCGAACGAAGCGAGGGTATTTTCGTGCAGGCCAATCCACACTGCCGCGCCGCCCGGCCGAGCGGCCTGCACCGATTGCTTCTTGGTCACGGCGGCGCCGACCGCGTCAATCACCACATCGGCGCCTTCGCCGTCGGTCAGGTCGCGCACCGCCTGCACCACATCCACCTCGCGCGGGTTGAAGACCTGCGTCGCACCGACGCGACGCGCCACGGCCAGGCGCGCGTCGCTCAGATCGGCGGCGTATGTCGTCGCGCCCAGCAACGCTTGAAACGCTTGTTGCGCCAGCAAGCCGATCGGCCCTGCGCCGATGACGAGCACTGTGCTCGGCCGGAGGTCTTTGACCAGGTTGACCATGTGCACGCCGTTGCCAAGCGGCTCGGCCAGTGCAGCGTGCGCCGCCGGCATGCCCGCTGGCCAGGGGAGAAGCACGCGCACCGGCACGTTGACGTAGTCGGCGAAGGCGCCGGGACGATGCATGCCGAAGATTTGGCGCCGAGCGCACAGATGCGGATCGCCGCGTTTGCAGCGGACGCACTGGCCACACGGCACGAGCGCATTGCAGACGACTCGGTCACCGGCGTGCCAGCCGGTGTTGGCAACGCTCGAATGAAGCTCGACGATCTCGCCGCAGAACTCGTGTCCCATGATGAGCGGCGGCGTGCGGCGCGGGTTGCGATGGCGAAAGGCCTCCAGCTCGCTGCCGCACACGCCAACCGCGGCAACTTTGACCAGCACCTCGCCCTCGGCCAGAACCGGCCTCGGTTGCTCGGCGATTTCTAGCGTATCCCAAGCAGGGTAAAGCAGACATTTCATGATTTAGCCTCGCAAGGTTAGGAGAAAGAGATTGGAGATTGGAGATTGGAGATTGGAGATTGGAGATCGAATCGCTAATCTCTAGTCTCAGTCTCAGTAGTTGAAACATTTCCGTTTACACTCGCACATGCTGTGCCCTGACCTGCAGCTAAAGCTGCGGGCTACGCACAGCGAAGCCTGCTTCGCAGGCTCAAAATCAGTCCTGCAGGGACTTGGCATCGTGTAGCCCGCGACTTTAGTCGCCGGGCGGCGGCAAGTGCGAGCCGATGTTTTCAACTACTGAGTCTGCCACCGCAGCGCCACGGCGTGATACTGCTCCTTGTCGTTGAGCAGGCCGTCATACATCGCTTTGGCCTCGTGGGCATGTGCAAAATGCGAGACGATCTCTTCGAGCCTCAGTCGGCCGCTCTCCAACAAAGCGATAAGCAGGCGCATCGCGCGCGGCACGGTATAGGGGAACTTCTCGCGTGGCTCCCAGCCGATGGCGCTGCCGTGCGCGCCGATCAGCGTGATCGAGCGGCCATGGAGATCCCAGTAGAAGTCCACGTCGCCGGCGATGCCGCGCGGGCTGCCCACCATCACCACGCGCCCGCCGTCGGTCACGATGTTCATCGCCGTCTTCACCGCGTTCGGAAAGCCGGTCGCATCCACCACGATGTCCGGCAACTGACCGAAATTAGACGCCCGCAGCCTATCCTTGAGTTGGGGATCCTCGGGCGCAAAGGTCACGACGCCATGCACCTTCTCTGCCAGCGCGCGCCGACTCCCGACGCCGTCTATGCCGATGAGCGGGTAAGCGCCGGCAGCGGCGTAGAGTCGCAGCGCGATCTGGCCGATCGTGCCCAGGCCCATGACGGCGACGCATCGTCCGATGATCTGGTCGCTCTGCACGAGCGCCGACAGCGGAAAGCGCGCCAGCACGGCGAAGGCGGCAACCTGCGCCGGCACATGCTCGGCGATGGGGAAGACCAAAGCATGCGGCTGCTCCACATCCACGATGGCATGCGTCTCATGCCGGCTGGGCCAGACGACGCGGTCGCCGATGTTGAAGCGCGTCACGCCATCGCCGACGGCGATGATCCGCCCTACCCCGCTGTAGCCGGGCGTGAACGGCCACTTGGGCCACGCCCGCGTCGGGTCGTTCAGCCACTGGTGTACCCCGGTGTAAACAGCCAATTCGGTGCCGGCGCTGATGGCGCTGGCTTCGCATTCGACCAGCACCTGGCCATGCGCCGGCGCCGGTACATCGTATGTCTCGATAGTAATCGTGTAAGGCGCAGGCATCACCACCCGCGTTCCGTGGGTCAAAAGAGACATCGTAGACAATGGTGAAACGTTCATCGGTAATCGGTAATGGCCATTCGCCAGCACTCACACTTACCAGTTACCGATGACCCGTGACCGGTCACACACCGACTAGATCGGCAAGCTCCGTCTTGAGATAACGCACCGTGCGTTCGAGCTGGTCGCGCTCATAGCGCTCGCATTCTTCGGCGGGTGCACCGAGTTCCCAAGGCGTCTGCCATGGTGCGTCGGCCGGCTGCATATGCCGGGCGAGAAAGCGGAACAACGCCAGCATGCTGCGGATGTCGCGCGGCGGATAGCCCCGCCACCATTGATCCTCATACAGCCGGATATGACGCGCATTCAACGCCGCCAGCTCAATGTGCCATGTCGCGCCTGGGGCGATCTCGCGCAGCAGCGTCAGCATAGCGCGCCAGTCAATACACCCCTCACCGATGCTGGCGCGCACCAGGTTGTAACCGCTGGGCGTGGGATGGATGGTGTAATCCTTGATGTGGACGTTGAAGATGCGCGCGCCCAATCGGCGCGCGAACTCATACGGCTCCTCGGCCACCGCCAGCGGGTTCACTACATCGAGCGTGACACCCACGCGCGGCCCACCGGCCTGGCACAACACCAGCAGATCGTCTGAGTTGACGTCTTGATGATTCTCGATGGCCAGCACCATGTCCAGTTCATCGAGCAGCGGGCGCACGGCCAGCAGTTTCGCAATCATCTCGCGCATGTGGGCATTCCAATCCGGCGCATACGTGGCGCGCGCGCCCTCGAGAAAATCGCTGACCATACAGCGCACCACACGTGCGCCGGCGCGCTTGGCCAGCGGCAGCCAGACGCGCGCCTGCTCCACTTCCAGCACCGGCAGGTCGAGCACATAGGTCATCCCCTTCGATTGCAACAACGCACCGAAACGATCCATGCCGGCTTCCGTATGATCCGGGAGGATGGTGAGTGGGCATTCGACGCTGGTCATACCATGCTGCGCCGCCAGCTCGACCAGGTCGAGGCCGTTCATCGGGTTTGGGCAGGTGCACCGGTCGTCACACTTCAAGAACCCACAAGTAAAAGGGAAGGTATAACAGGAGAGTCCAAAGGCAACTTTGGCGTTCACAGCGAGAGCCAATATTAGCCCGGCGCGGGTGAAAGTCAAAACGATGCTTTTTGCCTACAATGCGGGCCGATGAAACTCGCACCTTCGATCTACACAGCAGACTTCGCGCGGCTGGGCGAACAGGTCAAAGCTGCCGAGGACGCAGGCGCCGATTGGATTCATCTCGACGTGATGGATGGCATGCTCGTGCCCAACATCACGTTCGGGCCGGCCGTCTGCGAAGCCGTGCGACGGAGCACATCCCTGCCCTGCGAGGCGCACCTGATGGTGCAAGCGCCGCAGCGCTTCTTCGACGATTACAAGGCAGCCGGCATGCAGCGCATCATCGTGCATGTCGAAGCCTGCCCGCACCTCTATTCGACGATTCAGGCGCTGCGCAAGCTCGATTTACAAGTCGGCATCACGCTCAACCCGCTCACCCCGCTCAGCGCAATCGAAGAGGCGTTGCCGCTGGTAGACCTCGTGCTGATCATGTCGGTGGAACCGGGCTTCGGCGGCCAGGCATACATCCCCGGCGCAACCCACCGCATCCGCCGCATGCGCGAGATGTTGAACGCAGTCAACCCGAACGCCGAGTTGGAAGTGGATGGCGGCGTGAACGTGCATACCATCCGCGAAGTGCGCGACGCCGGCGCGAGCATCGCCGTCGTCGGCTCGGCCGTATATTCGCCCAAGCACGGCGTAGCCGAGGGAATGGCAGCGCTGCGCAGAGCGCTGAGCGGTGAGCCGTGAGCTTTGAGCCCTGACTTCTGAGCTCTGACTTCTGAGCTCTGACCTCTGCCCCCTGACCTCTGACCTCTGACCTCTGCCCCCTGACCTCTGACCTCTGACCCCTCAATTATCAATTCCAGCGGCCACGCGTGCTGCGCCCAATAAGCCTGCCTTGCTGTTCATGATAACGCGCACCGGAATGCGCTCCATCAACCCCGACAAGCGCCCTTTGTAGCGGAAAGTGTTCATGAACGATTCGCGTTGCAGCAACGGCAGGATGCGTGGTGGGATGCCACCACCGAGGTAGATGCCGCCGGTCGCAATCACCGTCAGCGCCAGATTGCCTGCTTTGGCCGCCAGCACCGAGGTGAAGATGTCCATCACGCGCGCGCACAGCGGGTCGGGCGGCTCGGTCAGCGCGTTGGACACGATCACCGGCGTCGGATCCTTGGCCGCGGCCAGTTGCTCGGCGACCCAGGGCGATTCCTGAATGTAGGCGCAATCGCGCAGGAACTGATACACGTTGGGAATGCCGATGCCGGAACACACGCGTTCATAGCTGGCCCGGCCGAATTTGCGCTGCAGGTAGCGCAGCAGCTCGCTCTCGAGTTCGTTACTGGGCGCAAAGTCATTGTGGCCACCCTCGGAAGGGAAGGCCCGATAACCGCCGTTCACCCAGAGCAAGAACGCTTCACCCAGTCCGGTGCCCGGCGCGATTACGCCGATAGCACCTCCAGGCGCCGGCTGTACGTCATTCAACGGCACCCCATCCTCTGTTTCCAACACAGGCACAGCGTTGGCAATGGCCTCGAGGTCGTTGATCAACTTCACGCCGCGCAGCCCCAGCGCTTCGCCCAGCTTCGTCTCGTCCATCACCCAGGGCAAGTTGGTGATGCGCGCCACGCCGTTCAACACCGGGCCGGCCACGCCGAAGGCAGCCTGTTCCACGCGTAGATCGGTCTTGCTTAGAAACTCCTTAACGATGGATTCGAGGTCGGGATAGTTCGCGCTGACGAAAGTCGCCTCGACGATCGGGTCGTGCAGCCCCTGCGTGCGCGAAAAGATCGCCAGGATGGTCTTGGTGCCGCCGACGTCACCGGCCAGGATGTTCATAGCTCACTCCATTCGAGTCGTTGACCTTCTTCGTCGTCATGGTAAGCATAGCTTATCGCCCACGCTCAGAACGTGCAATTCGATCGCCCATAAACGTATAATCGCCGGTGCGATGCAAGAGTCCTCGACGCCGATTCCCTCCGCCGCCCGACTCGACGAAGCGCCTGCTTCAGATACAACGCTCATCAGCTGGTCGTTGCTGGGCTCGCACCGCTCGAAGATCCTCGTATCGGTCATCGCGCTACTGCTGCTGCTGATTGCTCTCGCCGCGGTTGTGCAGTCGGTCTCGCTCGAAGCACTCTGGGCATCCGTCCAAACCGTGCATATCGAGTGGATCGTCATGACCATCCTGCTCATCTGCGCGGGTCAGTTGCTGCGCGTCGTGCGATTCAAGCGCCTGCTGGAATGGGATCGCGCCGTAGGCGCACGCGCTGCCGGCCAGGCCACCCTGGTCGGGCAAGTGATCAACTGGCTGTCGCCGATTCGCGTGGGCGACATCTGGCGCATTTGGCGGGCTGCGCAGAACCGGCCAGGCTCGCTGCTGTGGACGACGAGCGCCGTAGTCGTCGAGAAGAGCGCCGACTCACTCGTCCTCGCGGCTTTCGCTTGCACCCTGTTGCTGGCGCCATTACCTGAAGGATTCTCCCCTCCGGTCGTCCGGTTGCTGATCACAGCGCTAGCCGGTGTGCTACTGGTGAGTGGCTTGAGCGCGCTGAGTTCGACCGGCTTTCGCCGCCGTTTGTTCAAATTCATGCCAAGGGTCGAGGCCTGGCTCGACATTGCCACCGCCACATCGCCTGCCGACCTGGTGTGGAAGGGCCGCGCCGGACGTTGGCTGGAGATGTTGAGCTACAGCGCGCTGATCTGGACGGTGGCCATCCTGACGAACATCGCGCTCGCACAGGCGTTCGACATTCGCATCGGCCTCGCCGGCCATGTGTTATTGCTGCTTGCCTTGCAGACCACTTCAGTGTTCTCGCCGGTGCCGGGCAACGTCGGGATCTTTTCGCTGGTGTCGCTGGGAGTGTTGACGACGATGGGCGTGAGCAATGCGGATGCGCTGGCCTACGGCAGCGTGTTATACGTGTTGGTCTATGGCACGCTGCTGCTCGCGGCAATTGCAACCTTCCTGCCGCCGATGCGCCCGCAGCCTGCCTCATCGCCGATCCAGCATGCGCCCCACCCTTGACGTATGGCCTTGGCCTTCGCAGCATGCCAGCGCGCCGGCCGTCCATCTGCTCGGCGTGCGCGTGCACATCTTGCCCTTGGTTGGGCTGATCGCACACATCACGGCTTGCGCGACGTCGGATTGCCGGATGATCGTTGCCTACGTGAACGCGCATGGATTGAACCTGGCCCACGAGCAGCCGGCGCTGCGCGAATTCTTCAACGACATTGCGACGGTGGTGTTCTGCGATGGATTCGGTGTGCGCTGGGGCGCGCGGCTGGCCGGCTTGCCTACGCCCTATCGCTACACGCCGCCAGACTGGATCGGCGAGCTATGCACCGCATGCGTCAATCATCGGCTGTCGTTGTATTTGCTAGGAGGCCAGCCAGGCATTGCAGAACGGGCGGCAGATGTGCTGAGGCGTCAATATACTAGCCTCGCAATCGCCGGTGTGCACCACGGACATTTCGATAAACGCCCGAACAGCCATGAGAATTGCGACGTACTGGCAAAGATCGAAGCCGTTCGTCCCGACATCTTACTGGTGGGCTTTGGCATGCCGGCGCAAGAGTACTGGCTGCGCGATAACTGGGATCGTATGCCGCATGTGAAGGTCGCGATCACCGTCGGCGCGCTCTTTGACTACGTTAGCGGCAATGCTCGGCGCGCCCCACGTTGGATGACCGATCATGGCTTGGAATGGCTCGGGCGCTTGTTGGCCGAGCCAGGGCGACTGTGGCGTCGCTACTTGATCGGCAATCCACTCTTTCTGGCCCGCGTGCTGCGCCAACGGCTGGGGCGACGACCGCGTCGCGAGTGACAGCATGCGAATCGCTATGCCGCGCGAACTCCTCTTGGCGCTCACGCTCGCCCTCGTCCACGGGCTAATCTGGGTGTTCGTGGTCCCGCCGTGGGAGCACTACGACGAGCCATCGCATGCCGAATATGCCTGGTTGATCGCCCACAAGGGGACGCTGCCCTCGCCCGACGACGTGGATCGCGAGATGCGCATCGCCTTCGTCCGCTCGATGATCCGCAGCGGCTTCTACATCGGCCGGTTTCCTCCGCCGGACGTGGATGATCCCGACGCACCGGCACCGCATATCGGCTACTCCCAACTCCAAGACTCGCCCTTGTATTACTTCTTACCCGCTGCAGCAATGGCGCTTATGCGCGAACGCAGCATCGAGCAACAGCTCTACGCCGCGCGTCTCACCTCATTGCTGCTATTTTTGTTCACAGTGGCGTGCGCCTGGGGCGTCGCCGCTGCGCTGACATTATCCGGGCACCCACTACGCTGGATGCTGCCATGCGGCATCGCACTACTGCCGGCGTTCACCGACCTGATGACGGCGGTGAACAGCGACGTCGGCGCGATCGCCGCGTTCTCTCTGTTCACGTGGAGCAGCGCACGTCTGCTCAATCCACACAACCAGCCGCGCCCTGCTCGGCAGACGCTGTCGAACGCGCTTTGGGTCATCGCATCTGCGCTGCTGTGTGTGCAGGCGAAGGGCACGGCCGCGCCGGCGCTGGCGCTGGTCCCGGTCATCTTGCTCTTCGGCGCGCTGCGCGGGCGATGGCGGCCGTTGGCCTGGGGCACATTTGCGCTGGGCAGTGCGGCAACGCTGGTCGCGCTCTTCGACATCGGCGATGCAGCGCTGTGGTATCGCAGCACGGTTACGCTGCAACACGAGCACACGCGGTGCGACGTCAGAAGTTGTGGTTCGATCCCGCATGGCAAGCACGCGATTCGGATCGTCGCTGCACCGGGACACCCTCCCCCATATGTCTTCCAGTCTATTCCGCCAGCGTCGGTCGCAAAAATGCGCGGCCAGACGGTCACTTTCGGCGCGTGGATGTGGGCACAGCGCACGAATCACCCAGACGACGATACACCAGTCATCGAGACAACGTCACCAACGATCAACTACAACTATCGGGAGCAACTGAACGTGGTTGTGGCGCTGGACGCGACGCCGCATTTTGTAGCGATCACAGGGACGATCTCGCCGCACGCCGGCTATGTCCGACTGATCTTGCCATCAGTGGCTCAAGCGCCGGATACAACGACGGCGGTCATGCTGGATGGGATCGTCCTTGCCGTCGGCGAATTTCCGACCGATTCGCCGCCGCGCTTCACAGACGCCCGGTCCAGCCACGGCGAATGGGGCGGCCGGCCATTCGAGAACCTGGCGCGTAACGCTTCCGGCGAAGATATGTGGCCCGCACTGCGCCCACAGCTCGAGCAATTCATGCATCGGTTCACGCCCGAATGGGTGAGTTGGATCTTGGGCGTTGCGTCGCTGCTCGACCCGATCGGCACGGGCTGGTATCACCGGATGACGGTTGAGCATATGTTCCAGACCTTCTGGGCACGCTTCTCCTGGGGTAACGTGCCGCTGGCCGACGGCTGGTACGTCGCGCTGGCAGTCATTACAGCAATCAGCCTGATGTGTACGCTCGTCATGCTATGGCGACGCAGGCGCGCAGTAGATTGGGCGACGGTGGTGATCATCGGGCTGGCGATTGCGGTTGCCTGGTTACCTGCGCTGATGCGCGGAGTGATGGTGGGGCTGGAAGGCCGACTGTGGATCGCCGGCGCACGCTATGCCTACCCGGCCATCATCTCGACGATGCTAGCGCTGACGTTCGGTTGGGCAACGCTGGCCGAGGAGGTCGGCCGGAAGGGACGCGCAATCATCGTTGCCGGATGGACGGCATGCTTCATTGCGCTCGCCATCGCCTCGCTCGTCACGGTCTACCAGTTCTATGCAGCGCGCGGAACGGGTTGAGTAGACGTCGCCTGTGTTTCGCGTTGTCGAGCGACCAGACCGGCAGCGACGGCCACAGCCCACAACAGCCACACCAGCGGCGCCGAGCGCACCATGCCCCAAGTGACGGCGTCGGTGAGCCCATGGCCGAGGAGCGCAACCTGGCTGGCGAGCAGGCCGGCGCCGAACGCGCGCAAGACGAGATTTGCGCTACGATAGGCGCGCCAGCATGCGATGATGACCGTGCCTAGGATGCCGAGCCAGGCGATGAGGCCCGGCACGCCCAGGTCAACCGCGATCTGCAGAAGGAGGTTGTGCGCATGAGGCACACCCGGCGGTGTAATGATGAGGGGATAGAGCAGCTCGGTCACCTGCGCGAACGACCCCATGCCGATGCCGGTGAACATGAAGTCCTGCACCATGAACCAGCCGCGCGACCAGATCTCCATGCGATAGGGCAATCCATTCGTCACGGTATCGCCGACGGCATCGGTCAATGCGGCAAGGGTATCGGGACGCAGCGCAATGAAAAGCGCACCCACGCCGACCAGCCCCAGCAACGGCAACGCCAAACGGGGCCAGCGCAGCATGAACAGCACCGCACAGGCCAAGAGCAGGCCTACGAAGGCGCCGCGCGACTGGGTGAGGACGAGCATCACCATGCCGGCGACGAGCGCTGCGCCCGCCAGCAGCCGCAACACGACGAACCAGCGGCCGGCGCCGATCGGAAAGAGCCACCACGCCAAGACGACCGAGATGAAGAGGATCAACGCGCCGGCGAGGACGTTAGGGTTGACGCTGTCGGCGACCACCAAACTGAAAGAAGCATAGAGGCCGGCCGGGATGAAGGGAAATTTGCTGCCTTGCCACGAGACGATGAACGGGCCGGCCAGCGCCAGCACCAGCAGCAGGACGCATAACGCGACCGAGATCACGCGCCAACGCATGCAGGCGCGACCTACTGATGCGCAAGCGAGCCAGCGAATCAACGCGAAATACAGTCCCAAGCCGGTCACAACGCGCATCACCTGAGGATGGGTGATCTCCGGGAAGGCCGTGACGAGCGATGTGACGGCTAACATGAAGATCAAGAGAACGGCGAACGGCATACCCATCGCCCAGGCCGGCGCGCTCCCACGCTCGCCGTTCACCAGCTGCAACACACCACGATTCAGCCAGAAGATAATGACTGCAACGGTAGCCAGAGGCAGGAAGCGGGGAGAGGCGATGGTGAGGGTGGCAACCGCAACAACGAGATAGATCTCTATTGAGGCAACGCTTTCGGATAATTGGCGAAGCCGATGCACTTGTAGCGGGATTGACCGGAGATTTAGAGAGTCGCCTCTTGCTTCCAGACTCAACGGCTCGCAAGTGAGCAACATCAGGTCAATGACTAACCAGCTCTGTTGGACACAGCCACCGTGGGAGCAACTACTGCCGAGAGATTCGGCGCCACATCTTTTAGAAGCTCGCGCTCCCATCCGGCATAGTAACGCTTGACAACTTCAGAGGAAGAATCTTCTGAAAGATATTTCACATTGCTGTAAGCAGGATCACGGTAGTCTTTGATCCTTCCGCTTCGTATAGCATAAATTACTTGATTGATTCCACTTTCTACAGTCCATTCCGGCTCAAACCCAAGCTGATTGTGAATCTTGCTAAAATCAACTCGATAGTTACGGCGATCACCATCCTGACCGAGTTCGATCAGCTGAGCTTCAGGCACCAATCGCTTTACGAGCTGTCCCACCTGACTCAACGTCATGTTCTGTTGATTCGAACCAACATTGAAAGTTTGTCCTCTAATCAACTCAGTAGGCGCATTGAGCACTTTGAAAACCGCTAGTGCTGCATCGGAGACGTGCACGAAGGGTCGCCACTGATCACCACCAAATACCGTGATTTTCTTCTCGAAGATAGCTTTTGCCGTAAGCAAGTTGACCACCAGGTCGAACCGGACACGACCGGACAGACCATACACCGTGCCAAACCGTAGATTGACCACGGCAAACTTTTCGTTTGCCATCATCGCTAGCACCCTTTCCGAGGCAACCTTGCTGCGGGCATAGAGAGAAAGAGGATTCAATTTCGAATATTCATTCAACGTCTGATCGCTCGCACCGTACACAGAACATGTGCTAGCAAACACAAACCTAGAGACCCCTGATCCTTTGGCTACTTCCGCGATCATCCTTGTCGCCATGAGATTGATCTCGATAGTCAAATTCTCGTCGAGAGCGCAAGCTGGATCTCCTACCAAACCACCCACATGCACGACTGAATTGACACCCTGCATCGCTTCGACGACTTTATCCACCTGTCGGAAGTCAGCCTCAATGATCTGCAAATTCGGATGATTCATCACAGGCCGAATAGGTTCTTTACCGTAGAGCAACACATCTAGCAAACGCACCCTATAGCCGCTATCGAGCAGCATTGGCACTAGGGCCGACCCAATATATCCAGCTCCACCGATAACCAGCACGCTTCGTTCTGGCACATGCTTCTGGCGTCCTGGAGCGATTTCCTTAATCACTTGGCGTCTCCAAAATTCAGACCATAGACGAGACGAGATGAGTAAGGCAACACTGAATAACCATGTCAAAGGAATAACCGAGCGAGGAGGATTTATCTGTTCCGGTATAAGGAAACCAAGAAATCCAAAGCCTAAAAGAGCAACACTAGCCGCCTGCAAGATGATCAACATCTTATAACGGCTGGTATAAACCCTCCCCTTGGTGTAGAAGCCGAAAATTGTAAACACTGTAGCACTTATGAACAGCAATACCGGAAGGGAACTTAGATAAATCTGCACATACTGAGAGACAAGCTGTAAAGGAATCACGTCTTGACTGCGCTCGAAACGTAGCACAATCATTAATCGTGTCATTAATGCAATTGCATAAGCCAATGACACCAGAATCGCATCAGCGAGCATGCGTATCAAGGCTGCAGGAGTTAGGAGACTTTTCATGGTAGACGTCACCTCAGTGCTTGTTCTGCCACTTGGCGTGTGACACTCGCCACCACTTCCAGTTGTTCGGGAAGCAGTGTGGGATGAACTAGAAAAGCTAAAGATGTTTCACCGAGTTCCTTGGCAACCGGAAGACGAAATCGGGGTTGGAGATTGGCTTTAATAAAGGCCTTTTCTAAATACACCTCACTACAACTTCCGCTGAAAGCTGGGACTCCCTGCGCTGCAATACCTTCCAGCACGCGATCGCGATTCCAGTCAGGCTTCATCTTCTCAGGCACGACATATGCATAGAGTCTATAGTATGAGTGGTATATCCCCTGAGGCGGCTCTGGAATGCGCAAGGCGGGCACTCCTCTAAGACATTCAGAAAGAAATTGGGCGTTGGCACGGCGTTTTACTACCCATCCATCTAACTTTCTAAGGGCTACGCGACCAATTGCTGCCTGAACTTCGAGCATTCGCCAGTTCGTCCCAAAACTTTCGTGCAGCCAGCGAAATCCTGGAGGGTGCTGCCGGTGGTAGACAGCATCATAACTCTTGCCATGGTCTTTGAATGACCACGCTCTAGACCAAATCTCTGGATCATTGGTCGTGATCATGCCACCCTCACCTCCTGTGGTGAGGATCTTATCTTGACAAAATGACCACGCACCAACATGGCCTATTGAACCTACTGAACGGCCTTTATAGCGCGCACCATGTGCTTGCGCACAATCTTCTATTACTTTGAGTTGATAGCGATCGGCTAATTTCATGATGGGGTCCATATCAGCCGGCCACCCAGCCAGGTGAACTACGATGACCGCTTTAGTTTTGGGTGTGATTACTCTTTCTATGCTATCGGCAGTAATTAGGCCACTATCGGGATCAACATCAGCAAAAACAGGTATCGCTCCTCGCATAACAATCGCACTTGCTGAGGCAATGAATGTGCGAGGCGTCGTGATAACCTCATCACCATCACCTATACCCAGAGCGTATAAAGCCAGCTCTAGGGCAACTGTACCATTATGAAGCGCAACAGCGTAGTCTGTACCAACATATTCAGCGAACTCCTTTTCAAATAAACGCCCTTCTTGTCCAGTCCAGTAATTTACTTTGCCAGATCGCAACACCCTTTCAACGGCTTCAATCTCGTCTGATTCAAAGACGGGCCAAGGGGAAAGGATAAACTTCTCTCTGCCAAGTGTATTGAGCAAGCTCATTACAAAAAAGCCTCCTTCAATTTACGCCTATTCACAACTATCTGATTTGACTCTTGCAGGCACTCCCACTGCCGTAATACCTGCTGGCAAATCGCGGATGACAACTGCACCTGCGCCTATGGTGGTCCAGTCGCCTATCTTTACTGAGGGGATTGCAATACTACCTGTTCCCATCATTACCCCTTCTCCTAAGACGACCGCGCCTGCCAAGTGAGCGCCGGGGCCAACTTGTGCATAATCTGAGAGCAAGCAATCATGATCAACCGAAGCTGCAGTGTTCACTATCACGTGCCTGCCTAATCTTGCCTGAGGCTGGATCACTGCCCCCGCACAGACCACTGTACCGACATCAAGTTGCGCATGCCGATCCACCCATGCAGCAGGATGAACCAAAGTCATCCACCCCACTTCAGCAGCGCGTTCCGCAACCTGTTTACGTATTTGATTATTGCCTATAGCGATGATGGCTCGTGTAGGGGGATCTTCGTCCAGTAAACTTATTGGCCCAAGAATCGGCACACCCAGAAGTTCATGTCCCCATTTAGTGGAATCATCATCCAAAATTCCCAGGATAGCCTCTCCACAGGCTTTCAGGATGCCGATTACCACTTTCGCATGCCCACCAGCCCCAATTATGATTGCACCTTTAGCCATGACTTACGTCAGTGAATTTGGGCATTGATACATGTCCTTGGGCGCTAATGTCACGCCGTTGAATGACTGTTCCGAATGTAAGCAATAAGATGCGCATATCAAGTAGCAAATCCCAATGGTCAACATACCAGGTGTCCAACTTGAACCGCTCTTCCCAACTCAGTGCATTCCGGCCGTTGATCTGAGCCCAACCAGTTAGGCCTGGTTTCACAAGGTGTCTGCGCGCCTGATCCGGAGTGTAATGAGCAAGATACTCTACAAGTAGTGGTCTAGGCCCCACAAAGCTCATTTCGCCTTTGAGCACGTTCCAAAGCTCCGGCAGTTCATCTAAGCTGGAGCTGCGTAGAAATCGTCCAAGAGCAGTCAGCCGATCAGAATCAGGTAGAAGATTTCCGTCGGCATCGCGATCGTCTGTCATCGTACGAAACTTGTACAACGTGAAAGGCTTACCGTGCAAACCGCTACGAACCTGACGGAAGAGAACAGGGGCACCGAGCCTCCATCGCACAAGAAGAGCTACAGGCAACATCACAGGCAGTGCGAGGAGCGCCAACATCAGACCCGCCCCCAAGAAATCGAATAGCCGCTTAAGTTTGCTCGCACGAAGCAGGCGTTTGTAGAACTCGCGCATATAGCGCCTCATGTAGACGAAGAACGTTGTCTAAGCTATATTTTTGGATAAACTGACGTCCTAACTGCCCCATTCTACAAGCTTCCTGAGAATTATCTGCAAGAAAGACCAGCGCCTCCGCCAATTTCCTAATATCCCCTACAGGAACAAGAATTCCTGCCCCCTCTTGCAACAGATCGCGCACGCCGCGAATGTCCGTTCCGATGACTGGCACACCCATTGCAAGAGACTCCAACACCGAACGAGGTAACCCTTCACGCTCGGATGGGAGTACAGTTGCTGTCGCGATTCGCATCAACGCAGGGATATCTTCCCGAAAGCCCAGAAAGCGCACTTGCTCGGCTAATCCGGCGCCGTTCACCAGATCCATCGTTTTCATTTGTGTAGGTCCCTCGCCGGCAAAGCACAAAACAATATCCTTTCGCTGTAATAGTCTGAGAGCATCCACAACATCGCGATGACGTTTACCTGGGTCAAATGCTGCCACCATAAAGAACACTTTACTATCACCTGACAACCTTAACTCCTCGATCACATCTTTGATTTTTTGAGGCGAGATGCTGTCGGGGTTAAACGTGCGGAGGTCTACACCAATTCCCGGCATGTAGACGACCCGCTCAGGGGGCAGACACAAGCGCTGCTTTGCAGCGCTTTCGTCCTCACGATTGATGACAACCAGACAATCCATCCATTCCCGAGCAATTCTCTCCAGACTAAAGAAAAGCGCATTCTTAACCGGATGCCCCCCACTATGAAAGTGAAACCCGTGAGCGGTGTATATCACCCGGGTGCGATTGGATCGCCGAAGCGGCCTGAGTGCATACCGCGTTACGAAAGCGGCTACAGGCGTATGCACATGTACGATGTCATAGCCCTCGGTCTCTACGATGCGTCTCAGGTTTGAAGCCGCCCGGCCAAGATTGCGCCAGTCTAGCGGATTGCGCGACCAGTGAATTTCGAATATACGATCGTAGGCCCGACGGCATTCGGGCACACGCGATATGCCGGCCGCAATGCCATCCACACGCCAACCCAACGCGCGAAAATGTCGAGCAAACGGCAAGAAGAAGGCACGATGCGCTGCAGCAACCGTCGAGGCTATGAGTAGCTTGGGCATCGTGTCTGGCGATACAGATCAACATACAGACGCTCCCACTGATTCACCACGCTGTCCAGGCTATACAGCGCAAGCACTCGCTCTCGTCCACGAACGCCAAGCTGACCACGCTCTTCGGGAGAGAGAGCCATCAGCCGTTGCATAGCGACCGAGAGAGATTCTGGATCCCGTGGAGGCACCAAGTAGCCGGTTTGCTCGTGCAAGACCAGCTCTCGATTCCCGCCCACATCAGTGGCTACAACAGGTAAGCCTGAAGCAGATGCCTCTAGCAACACCATGGGCAACCCCTCATAAAACGACGACATCACATAAGCATCGGCGGCGTTCATCAAGCATGGTATGTCTTGTCGCAATCCAAGGAAGCGTACCTTCTGCGCGATACCTAGATCATGGGCCAGCGATTCCATACTCGATTTCAGAGGTCCTTGTCCGGCTATAAGCAGAAACGCGCTTTCCTGAGAGAGTCGGGCAAATGCGCGCAGTAAATTGGGATAATCTTTTGCGTGATTGAAGCGCCCAACTGCCAACCATACAAAGTGATCTTGAAGTCCCGATTCGCTTCTCATCTCAAACCGGCTCTGCGCATCAGGGCGAAAGCAATCTGTATCCACGCCATTGGGCATCACGCGAATTTTCTGGGGGGGAGCAGCTTTTACCCGGACATATCGCTCACGCCCAGTCTGACTAATTTGTGTAGTGAGATTACACAAAGGATCGGTCAGTCGGTAAGTCCATTCGCGCCACGTTACCTCCCTCAGGTCGGTCACACCATCCGGAGATTCGTAGGTGCTGTGCGCCGTACAAATCAGAACACAAACAGGGGCAACCAAACGTACCAATCTTGACAAAAAGTTAGCATGGAACATGTGAGCGTGCAATATGTGTGGCGGCTCTCGACGAAGCATATGCGCGAGTCGAAACAAAGCTCTGGGGTCAGGCACTTTCCTAGTCATCCCCAAGGTATCCACCCGAATACCAGCCATTTGGAGTCGTCTTTCATATGCCTGGGGCGGTACCAGCGTGATAACCCGCACCATCCAACCACGCATCTGCATGCGCAGGGCCAACTGCACAAGCTGCGTCTCGGCACCCCCGTACGCCAGGCCAGTAATCAAATAAGTAACACGCGACGGCATAAATTCAGGCGTGTAGAGCAAGGAAATTGCCTCAGTCATTACTGCACGCTACACAACTGTTGCCAGTGCTGCTCCAGTGCCTGCGGCCACGCCGTGAACTGGCTCTGCGCCGGGGCGATGCGCGCCAGCATTTCTGCTTCGCGCATCGCGTCATCTCTGCGACCTGCTCGGCAGTAACAAATCGAAAGTCGCTGCCGACTCTCTAGCGCATAGTACTGCGGCTCGTAGATTTGCGCTTTTTTGAGCACTTCAATCCCTTCCCGGTATCTGTGCTGAGAACAGTAGAAAGAGCCCAAGCGAGACATCGAGATTGGGTCAGGTTGAATGTGATAAGCCCGTAACAGCATCTGTTCGGCATGCTGCGCTGCTCCCCTTTCTAAGTATGTATCCGCAGCAGCGATCAGCACCCAGATAAAGGCATCACTGACCACAGCGTGTAAGGGCGCGGCTGCGCTAGCAAGCACATCAGGAGGTAAGCTGTCAATTAGGGCGCTGATTTCCTGTCGGGCCAGGTCCTTCCGTCCGGTCATAAAGCTAGCGAGGATTACTCTTACATCCAGCGCAGGATCATTAGGGCGAATGGCCTGGGCAATGCGGTAATAACGGTAAACCTGCTCTCGATCGGTAGAATCGAGCAATGCATCCCCGCGATAAGCAAAGAAGTCGGCCATCTTTGTCCCGTGCTCCTTCCAGATACTCTCAGCAAGGGCCTGCTGACCTGCGTATAGACAACTAAGTCCGAGCGCAAGCGCATGGATGTCTGCGCGTGGGTGAGCAGTGGGCAGCTCTGCCGACGTTTGCGTGCATCCCAACGCTGCATCGCTAGATCCGGATAGTGTACGCATGCGCGCCAACGCTGGCGCAACAGATGCGCTGATGGATGGCTCAAGATCCAGTGCCTGTTCGAAGTGCTGTTGAACTTGTGCCAGAGTCACGAGCGACTCAGCCGGCGGGCGCCACTCCTCCAAGGCATACAGGCTCGGCGCAGCCTCGTCTGACAAAACGCGAATCAGACGCAGATAACCGAAATTTGCATGGCCTAACGCAAGCAGCGTCGGTCCACAGGCGAGCATCAAAATCACTCCGGCGAGCAACGCAGATGCCTTCAGGGCTTTGACCATGACCTCTTATCTTGGAGTAGTCACTAACAGCGTCGAGGCGTATCCACTGAGCCACAAGACTAGACCGAATGATGCTATCGTGACCTTGAAAGCAACACCGCGCCATCGAGTCAGTGCAAGTCCAGCGAGTAAAACCGGGATGAGCATACTTTCAAAGACGCGGGCCGTGATCGGCACAAAGAAATAGGTTCCAAGGTAGAAAAGAATGACAGCGACCGCAAAGCGATGTTGCCGAAGATAACACTTCCCTTCCAACATCATCAGGATCAGCACTGCGAGCCAAAGGACAAAACCTGCTCCAGACACCACCGTGCCCTGTCGCAAGTCATACTGGTTGGCCTGGCGTGCACCAAGCACAGACGCGAGTCCTTCCAAAGACAGTACCACAGCTAGGGTGACCAGCACGAAAAGTATGACGAAGAGGTCTGTTGCAAACCTCAGGCGCCGGGACAACTGCGCTAACGTACCAATGCCGATTACAAAGAAGAAAGAGGAATGAATGAACGGTGTCGCGCCGATTAGCATATAACGCAGCCACTCGCGCCGTAACGCCAATCCTGCCAGAAAGAGGGCGACCGCAACGCCCTGCCGCAGATGGATGATGTGATTCTTGATCACCACCGGGTAGAGAAGCACGAGCATCAACCAGATAACGTGTTTGGGGCTTGACTGCAACGTGATCCACGCAACCACGAATGCCGGCACAAAGATGATGACGCGCACGACGTCTTCAGGGGCAAGAAAACTGGCCAGCACGATGTTGATGGCCAACCATAAGGGTTCGTTGGATAACAACGCGGCCGGTCCCAGCTCAACATAAGCTTGGAGGATAGCAACGGGGTATTCGGCGTATGCAAGATAATTAGCTCGATCTTTGAAATCGAGAAGGGGAAGGCTGACCAGCACGATTGCGTAAATGGAAGCTCCGAGGAAGGCTACCGGGCTATGCAGACGCAGCGAGAGACGGGGCCAAGAGGACGCATGGCCCTGGAAGCTTCGCAGGCCGGATTGTGGGCTAGTGGCCATCGAGAAGCACCTCGAAGTATTGATCTGTAACTCGCTCCACACCGAACCTATCTCGCACGCTGCGAACCGCTCCTTCCTGCTGAACCGAGGGATTTGCGAGCGTCTCCAAAATGGCACGAGTCATCGCAGGTACGTCGCCCACAGGCACAAGCCGTCCCCATCGACCGTCCTCGAGAATCTCGGCAGGACCGCTTCTGCAATTTGTAGCCACTACTGGCACACCCAGAGCGAGCGCTTCGATCAACGCATTAGGCATACCCTCATGCATCGAAGACAACACGAATAGGTCCGCGCACCTCAGATAGGGATATGGATTTTTTACGAAGCCTGGCATATCCACGCTATCAGCCACGCCCAGCTCACGAGCTAGCTCCACCAACTGATTTCTCTGCGATCCTTCCCCAAGAATGATGAGACGACAATCGCGCCGAGCTTTGGCCTCGGCAAACGCCTTTAGAAGCGTGGCGAAGTCTTTCTGAGCTTCCAAGCGCCCAATACCCAGGATAACAAGCTTATCGTGAGTAGGCGACAGCCAATGATGATTCACCGGCATCTGCGCGGCGGCCCTCAGGGCTTGCAAATCCACGGGATTGTAGATCGTCACGACCTTCTCCGTCGGCAACCCCAGCGCATCGCGCAAATCTCTGGCCATCGCTTGCGACACGGCCACGACGCGGTGCGCGCGCTTATAAGCCCAGGCAGACAGTAAGAGCGCTGCCTTGGCGTTATAACCCACGGCTCTTTGTTTCTGTTCGGTGAAGAAATTTGCCTCACGCACAACCAATCGCACGTTTTTCCTCGATAGCGCTACTGCGAGCGCTGCCACCACGTTGGCGTGCAATAGCGTCGCCAACATGCAGGCAGGCTGCTCGGCACGGAGATAGTTTATCAATCGCGGTAGTGCGAACGCAGTTCGGCGTGCATTAAGCTCGATCACCCGCACAGTAGGCAAAACCTTTTCACCCCAGACGCCTGCCCTTTGCGCCAGCACCAAATCTACAAGCAATCCTCGCCGGCCAAAGTGGTTAGCCAGTTGAACACTTACGTGTTCAGCCCCACCGCCTGCGAGTGAGGGAAGGAAAATAGACAGGGGGTTAGCAGCAGCCAACATCTTGTTCCGTACTCTATCCTGTCACCCTGTCACTTTGGCAAGGGATCACTTCCTACGCTCACGGCCTCACGCCAGGCTTCCCACATCAATACCCCCCACAGGTGATACTGCCAATTACGCTGCCCGGACAAGTGCTCTTGCCACGTGCGTCGAATTAGCGCGTAGTCTAAGACACCCTCTTGTCGTAGTCGGGTCTCAGACAACAGATCTTCGCCCCACTCCCGCAACGGTCCGCGCAGCCAGTGGTCAATAGGCGAGCCAAACCCCATCTTGGGTCGTTCGATCAGCACTTTTGGCACATAGCGATAGAGCACCTGGCGCAGTACTCTTTTGCCTTGCCTTTCTCGAATTTTCATACAGGGTGGCAGGCGCCAGGCAAATTCCACTAACCGGTGGTCGAGCAGAGGTGCACGG
The DNA here is from genome assembly GCA_025998955.1 of Candidatus Roseilinea sp. Taxonomy (NCBI): domain Bacteria; kingdom Bacillati; phylum Chloroflexota; class Candidatus Thermofontia; genus Candidatus Roseilinea; species Candidatus Roseilinea sp. Next base: position 596,898 of record AP024676.1, on the reverse strand, counting down.
GTTTCAAGACTAACTCCCATTGCCGCCCGATCCACTTTGACCAAAATATCGTCGGGGAGATAGGTAATGGCATCTAGATACATCATTCGCTGCTCAACGTCAGGGCAATCGAGCCATGCACCAGGCATGGTTGGCGTGCTCGGCGGCTCTTGTGCTCCCATTACGACTGCTGTCGGATCCGACCAATAGGAGATCAAATGCAGGTAAATGTCTTCTGGATGAGGCGCGTTCAACAACCCTGCCGCCCTGTGCAGCTTATCGCCGGAGAGCCGCATACGCCAATGGGCCGGCCAGAGAGGCTCCACAAGACGATAAATCTGGTTCCAGGCAACAGGGAACAGCGCTCTTGTCGCACCTGCAGCCAGATGTCGCAACGCGAAGGGTAACCGAGATAAACGACGCCATCGGCTCATGAGCAAAAGATATCGTGAGTAGCCCCCAAAGAGCTCGTCGCCGCCATCGCCGGAAAGCGCTACGGTCACTTGCCGGCGAGCGAGTTGGCAGACCAAGTGGGTGGGAATCTGGGAAGAATCAGCAAACGGCTCGTCATATAGCCAGGGCAACCTGGGAATAACCTCAAGAGCATCCTGTGAGGTAACGCACCATTCAGTGTGTTCCGTGCCCAGATGCCGGGCTACAGCTCTGGCGTGCCTGGACTCGTCGTATTCATCCTCGTAGAAGCCGATGGTGAAAGTCTTGACTGGCCGCTCGGACTGGGACTGCATGATGGCCACAATTGTTGAGGAATCAATCCCTCCAGAGAGCAAAGCTCCGAGAGGCACATCTGCAATCATCTGTCCAACCACAACGTGTCTGAGCAGTTCCTCGAGAGCGTCCGCCGCTTCCACTTCCGAGCCAGTAAAAGGGGCGGCCAAACCGGCTTCGGCTACCTGCCGCAAAGACCAGTATGCAGTCAGCAGGCCACGGTCACGACGATGCAGCGCAATGTCTTCCTGTGAAAATCGCACCCAGCAGCCAGGGGGCAGCTTCCAGATACGCTCGTAAATGCTCCAGGGCGCAGGGATGTAGTTGTAACGCATATAGAGGGTCAATGCGCGCCGCTCAATGGCATTGTCGAAGTTTGGATAGGCTCGGATAGCCTTAAGCTCTGAGGCGAATACCAGCGCGCTATTGACCCAGCCATAGTAGAGGGGCTTTTCCCCCATGCGATCGCGCGCCAGGGTCAGCACTCGTTCTTGGCGATCCCACAGCGCTAGCGCAAACATTCCCACAGCTCTCTTCAGAGTTTGCTCAACACCCCAGGCCTCAAACGCTGCCAACAGCGTTTCCGTATCTGAATGACCCCGCCAATAGGGGACAGCGCCTGTTGCTTCTAGCTGTTGCCGCAACTCAAGGTGGTTATAAATTTCCCCGTTGAAAGCAATGACCAAGCGCCCTGAGGCCGACACCATGGGCTGATGCCCAGTCGGCGACAGGTCAAGGATGGACAAGCGCCGATGCCCTAGGGCCAGGCCAGCCACTTCATCCACCCAAACCCCGTCATCATTAGGACCGCGATGAGTAAGGATTTTGGTCATGCGGCGCACGACTGCCTGCATGGCATCGGCGTCAGGTATAGGATCCCAGAAGCCGGTTAGGCCACACATTGCTTACACCCGCCGGTAGACATATTCACTACAGCCGCTGCCCAAAACGCCCAGACTACGACCTAAGAAGCGCCCGTTATGCGCAAAAATCGCTACAGACGCAAAACCAAGTTTGTGCATCAGCATATCCACCTCATCTGGTTCGATGGATTCATAGGGCCAGCCCCCCATCCAGTCGTGGACGTCGTGGTAAAAGTCCATGCCACGCTTAGTGCGGTACTCGTCCACGTATCTGCGAAAGCTTCGACCAGTGGCCCAAAGCCTAAACCGAAGCAAGACCGCGTAAACTGCGCGGGCGCGCCGTTGTGTCTCAGATGAGGCGGAGGCATACCAACGCTTCTCCCGTTGCCAAAACCAATCCAGCCATGTTCGCCGATACAGGGCGAAAACGAATCGTCCACCTATGCTCACCATAGCAGCGGCGCTTCTCAAAGCGTTCAGCAAATCCCCAGTGTGATGCAAAACTCCCCACGAGTACACTACGTCGAAAGTCCCCCAAGCGCCAGGGTTCAGCTCGAAGACACTCGCGTTCTCGACACGCCATACCCCTGTCGGGGCATATCGCTCAAGCAAAGCCCGGGTAGTGGCAGCGCTGATAGGATCAATATCAATCGCGACTACTTCCCGCGCGCCCAAGCGCAGCGCAGCCAGGCTATGTAGCCCTGAGCCGCTGCCGATATCCAAAAAATGCTGGCTGTCCAGACGTTCTCCACCTAGCAGGCGGAGCAGGCTCTTTTCTGCTTCTGCAATCTCTATCGCCGACACCTTATTGGTATAGGCCGCCCAGTTTTCTCCGAAGGGAAAGTGCGAAGCAAGATATCTCAAATCTTGGCTCATCATGTACCTCTTCTTTGATAAGCTGTTGAGCATTGCCTCAGGAGCAAAGCTTGACCAACCTATCGCCAATCGTCCAGTGCCGAAGGTGATATGGACCGGCGACTAGCTTCGCCATCATACTAGCACTCGACGATGCGATCATCAATCTGCATTGTAGCTAGAGACTTTCTCCAAAAAGGCGGGTACGCAGACAAGTTAGTGAGGAAAGTCATGAACGTGCGAAAGCGATACCTGGAAGAAGCGGTTCGATCATGGTATGCCAGTGGTAGGACGGGCACAACAAGCTAGCGATGCGGGAGTTTTTGTGCGCCGAACCGCAAATGATCTGACACAAAAATCCAGGCACCATACAAAAAACAGCTGACCAGGTAAGCGGTTACTGTTGTCGCTGCAACGGTGAGCAAACCTAGGCTATTAACAAGCAATGCGCTTCCAGCGCACTTAATCGAAACCATGACCAGAGCCACACAAGCCATGGCAGCATGCTGTCTGCGGCTAGCAACGAGGTAGGATAGTACTATGTTCGTTATATAGAAAGGTACTTGGAGTAACGAATAACGCAAAACAAGGGAAACAGTTTCAGTATCCTGGGCAGTGAATGCTCCGCGCTCAAATAATAATCTCACGCCAAAGGGAGCTAAAATCCATCCTATAAAGGTTATTACAGCACCAACTGCAAACATAACTACAGACCATTGTAAAGCCAAACGTCGCGCAGCGTACCAGTCGCGACTGCTGAGCGAAGATAGAGTCGGCATTAAAGCGCGACCGATCGCCACAGCTATAAATCCAAGCACGAGAAATAGAATTCGCCCGGTGTAACTGAGAATTGCAACTGCGCCTTCCCCTATTTGAACAGCAATAAGCTGATCAATTGGAACGAATAAGCCCAAAAATAATTGACTTGTAGCTACAAACAGGCCGCCTTGCCAAAAGGCGCGCCAAGTAGCGGGAGTAAACTTAAACTCCGGCAACAGAGTAATGCTGTTGCGCGCTGCCAATGCTCCTAGAGCAACCACCATTAGTCCAAAACCTATCAGGCTGCCAAAAATCAAAGGGGCAAGCGCGACCTTTTCACCTGCAGCTATACCAAACCACATCACAAGAACCACCGTTATGCTGATGGCGGGAATTGACTCAGTCAAAGTGTTCGCATGCAGTTCTCTAGACAGCAATAAGGCGAAGTACGAACCAGATAAAGCCGCCAGTAAACCAACTGGTGCCAAGCATCTTAAAGCAGTCGCCCCCTGATCGACGAGGGTAGACGCTTGGGGAACAAATATTTGCAAAAGAGTCGGAAATATCAGAAAGGCCGCTAGGCTCATGAAAAGGCCTAGTATCAACGTCATCCCCATCAGTTCACGCGAGAATCGCTGCTTCTCTTCAGGATTGAATGTTGTCAGCAAAGGAAGCCCTACGAAGACGACCACTCCCCCCCATACAGTCGGCGCCCAGGTCACCCAAGTAAACGCTAAGCTGTAAGCGTCGACTACCGATGACGTACCGAGGTAATATGCCAGAGCAATCTCTTTGAACGCTCCAAAAGCCTTGACGATTCCCACAAAAGTCGCCATTAAGATTGCATTCTTAGCAACTTTGATGTGGATGGGGTAAAATCGAAGGGCTGGTATGAAAGCCCTTGCAATGAATTCAGGCATTTCGATGAGTAAGCGGAGAAGTCACAAGCCAATTCACGAACACTTGCACACCTTCGCGATAGGGGGTACGAGGTCTGAACCCCAACAATCGCTCAGCCTTATCGGAGCTCGCCCACGTCTGCGGCACATCGCCCGATTGCAGTGGAAGATACTGGAGCTTGGCCTTAATACACAGTGCTTCCTCTAGTCCTCGGACCATCTCTATCAGGCTGATTGTTTGGTTGTTGCCAATGTTAATAACCTCATAAGATGCAGCCGAATAATCCATTGCTCGCCTGATTCCTTCAACCACATCACCCACGTAGGTATAGTCACGCCGGGTGCTACCGTCCCCGTAAATGGGTATGGGCTCACCATTCAGCATTAGCCGCGCGAATCTGTGAATTGCCAGATCAGGCCGCTGACGTGGGCCATATACCGTGAAGAGCCGAAGTGCGATAAAGCGAATGCCGTACAAATGGCTATATACATGCCCGAGCAGTTCACCGCTCACCTTGGTGCTGGCATACGGGCTAATCGGCAGCAATACTGGATCATCTTCTCGCCACGGCACGTTGGGATTCAGCCCATACACACTCGACGACGAAGCAAATACAAATTGCGATACCCCTTTCTCCTTCGCCAGTTCTAACAGGTTGTGCGTTCCACGCACATTCACATCCTGATACTCCAATGGACGCTCAATTGACGGTCGGACACCCGCCTTAGCAGCCAGGTGCACGATCACTTCAAACCGACGTTCCGAAAAGATATCCCTCAAAGCGTTGAGATCACGAATATCTAGTTCTAATAATTCATATCCCGGCTGCTGAGTATGTGCTGCGATGTTGCGGCGCTTGATCAATGGGTCATAAAAGGGATCAAAGTTATCCACTACCGTAACATGCCAACCTTCGTTAAGCAAGCGATCTACCAGGTGGCTGCCAATAAAACCGGCTCCGCCGGTTACCAATACACGCATACGAAATTATCAATAAAGGCGATCAACTATTTTGCGGTCGAGCTAGTGAGAGAACTCCGCTCTGAGCAATGGCAACGTAGAATCCAGGGTCTACACAGGTTCCTTACAGAATACCCAGATCAGATCACCGTTCTCTTATGAATCTCACATTTTCAACGTTACAATGCTCCCCATGCCCGAACTTCATCCTTTTGCCCGGCTGCTGATCTTCGGCGGGGTCGGCTTGATCGTGTTGGGGCTGCTCGTGCAACTGGCCACAAGCCTGCTGCCCGGCATCGGCCGGCTGCCTGGCGATATCGTCATCGAACGCGATAATTTCAAGCTGTATATCCCATTGGGCACGATGATTCTGCTCAGCATCACGCTCTCAATTCTACTCAACCTCATTGCGCGGCTGTTCAACGGCAGCAGTCGGTAATCCGCCTACTCGACGGAACTCATCGCATTCAGCCAGGTGCGCATCAAGCGCGCATACTGCGGCAGCCGGTCGAAGATCATTTGCGCCACGGATTCGTTGTACGTGTGGGCAGTTCGATTCCGATCATCAATCATCTGAAGCGCCAGTGAAGCATCTGCCTCGCCCAGCAGCCCAGACTGTCTGCAAGCTCTGACTACGCCTTTCGGCGACCCGACGTCTATCCCCTCGAATTCACGAAGGTATCCTTGAGCTGCTTTCCAAACAGCCTCAAGCGTGTATTCGAAGCGCTGAATCCCGGCATCGCGCACAATCCGAGACGGCGCAGTGACCGCCACCACTTCATCTAGAGTGTCGAGGGCTCGTCTGGCGACGGTGAGTCGTTCTCGATAGCGTTCCATAAAATCCCTTCGCTAAGCACGCGCGCCCGAAAGCAATCATCCGCCTCGCTTAAGTCTACGATCTCCACCATATAGGGGATGTCGCTTTCCTCGATCGCTTCGCGCAACCGGCTGACCAAACCGGTCGGCAGCGCATCGAGTGGCTCAAGGGCGATGTCCACATCTGAGGTGGGTCGTTGGTCTCCACGTGCATACGACCCGAACAGATACACGCGCACCCGATTAGGCTGCAAAAACGCGCTCACCAGGCGGCGCAGCCGATCAAGATGCACGGTTCGCCCGACCTCGGCTTCTCTAGACACGACGGAAGGATTATAGGCGCGGTGCGCAGGACGAGGCGCATCGCCCAGGCCAAGCCGATCGCCATGCCACCGGCTGCCCGACTACGTCAGCACCAGTGCGGCTTTCACCACGCCCTCATCGGGCTGATACTTGCACGTGAAACCCACCTGCTCGCTCACGCGAATCATGCCGACGTTGTCCGGCAAGATCTCGGCGACGATGCGCTTCACGCCTTCCTGTCGGCCGATTTCCACCAGTCGCCGGAGCAACTCGCGCCCCAGGCCTTGATGCTGATACTCATCGCTGATCAGGATCGCGAACTCGGCCTCCTCGCCGCCGCGCAATTTGATCAAGCGACCCACGCCGATGATGTGCGGTTTCAGCGCCGCATCGCGCACCTCCGCCACCAGCGCCATCTCACGCTCATAGCTGACAAACGCGATGCGCGTCAGCCGCTCATGGGCGATGCGCTCACTCAGCGGGATCAGGTGGAAGTAACGCTGATAGACGGTCTGCTCCGAAAGCGTGCGGTGGAATTCGACCAGCAGCGGCTCGTCCTCCGGGCGGATCGGCCGGATCGTCACCGGCGTTCCGTCACGCAGCGCCCACGACCCAACATATTGCACCGGATAGGGTTTGATCGCCGTGCGCGGCAGATCGGCCTTGGTCAGCTTCGGATCATGCAACACCACGCGCGCATCTAGCGCAATCAGACGCTCTTCCGAAGCCAACAGCGGGTTGAGGTCAATCTCTTTGATCCAAAGTTGCTCCGCCGCCAGGTAGCTGAAGCGCACCATCAACTGTTCCAGTTCATCCAGCGGGACCGGCCCGCGCCCACGCACGCCCTTGAGCGCCGTGTAGATCTTGGTCTGCTCCATCATCCGCCGCGCCAAGGTGGTGTTCAGCGGCGGCAAACCGAGCGCGCGATCCTTGAACACTTCGACCAACTGGCCGCCGGTGCCGAACAACAACACAGGCCCGAGCTGGAGGTCGGTTGTGCTGCCGAGGATCAGCTCATAGCCGTCCAATTTGATCATCGGCTGCACGGTGACGCCCAGGAAATCCGCCGCCTTCGCCCGCGCCGACACAGCGGCCTTGATCAGCCGATACGCATCGCGCACGTCGGCAGCGCTGCACAGGTTCAAATGCACACCGCCCACATCGGTCTTGTGCGTGACCGTCTCCGAGTGCAGCTTCAACACGACCGGATAGCCAATGCGCTCGGCCTGCTCGACGGCTTGATCCTCACTCTCGGCGATGAACGTCGGAACGGTAGGGATGCCGTAGGCAGCCAACAGGCGCTTGGACTCATACTCGGTCAGGAGGGTGCGGCCGGAAGCGCGCACCTGCGCGATGATCGCCGCCGCCTCGTCGCGGCGCATCGCCCGGTCGTCGCCCGGCACGGGCGTCTCGTAGAGCGCGCGCAAGTTGTCGCTATAGCGCCACATGTAGGTGAACATGCGCGCCGCCGTGTCGGGATAGCCAAAGGTCGGGATGCCGGCCTCGTTCAAGATGCGCTCGCCCGGCTCGACCGAATCGCCGCCCATCCAACTCGCCAGCACCGGCTTGCCGCGCAGCCGCGCATACGGGCGCAGCAACTCCGCCGTCGCGGTGGCGTCGGTCATGGCCTGCGGCGTAAGGATGACCAGTAGCCCATCGCTGTTCGGGTCGGCAGCGGCGATCTCCAGCGTCTTGGCATAGCGCTCCGGCGTAGCGTCGCCCAGCACGTCAATCGGGTTGTTGTGGCTCCAGGCCGGCGGCAGGAAGGCGTTCAGCTTCTCCATCGTCTCCGGCGCGAGCGGGGCCAACTCGCCGCCGTTTTGCACCAGCGCGTCGGTCGTCAACACGCCCGGGCCGCCGGCGTTCGTCACGATGGTCAAGCGCGGGCCTTTGGGGCGCGGCTGCTTGGCCAGCACTTCGGCCATGTAGAACAAGTCGGCGATGGTGTTCACGCGCAACACGCCGCAGCGTCGAAAGGCGGCGTCGAGCGCGTCGTCGCTGCCGGCCATCGAGCCGGTATGCGACGCAGCCGCTTGTGCCGCAGCCGCGGTGCGCCCGGCCTTGATGATGATGATCGGCTTGTTCAACGCCACCTCGCGCGCGGCCGAGATGAACGAGCGCGCATCGCCGATCGTCTCCATGTACATCACGATGCTGTCGGTGTTGGGGTCGTCGCCAAGATAGTCAATCAGGTCGCCCCACCCCACATCGAGCATCGAGCCGACCGAGATGAAGTAACTGAAGCCGACCTTCTCGCGAAAGCTCCAATCGAGCACGGCCGTGCACAACGCCCCGCTCTGGCTGATGAAGGCGACGTTGCCGGGGTTGGCCATAGCGTCGGCGAAGGTCGCGTTCAGGCCGATGCTGGTGTTCATGATGCCCAGGCAGTTGGGGCCGACGATGCGCATGTGTGCCTCGCGCGCCTGGGCGAGGATCTGCCGCTCCAGCTCGGCACCCTGCGGGCCGACCTCCTTGAAGCCGGCCGAGATGATCAGCGCAGCCTTCACACCGGCAGCGACGCACTCGCCGATGACGCCGGGCACCGTCGGTGCCGGCGTGACGATCACTGCCAGGTCCACCCGCTTGGGCACGGCAGCGATGTTGGGATAAGCCGGCAGGCCGAGCACCTCATCGCGTTTGGGGTTGACGGGGAAGACTTGGCCGCGAAAAGCTTTCAAGTTCTGCATGATGGCCAGGCCGACGCTACCTTCCTTGTCGGTCGCGCCGATCACGGCGATCGTCTTGGGCTTGAACAACGCATCGAACGACTCGCGCTCGCGCTGCAACGCGTCAATCGAAGTGATGACTTTTCCGGTTGGAGTTTGCGCCATCGGCGCGTTCTGCACAGTGGTCATAGCTTGTCGTTTGGAACGATTCCTAACCTTCACGGGGCTCAGAAACCCATGAAGCATCGCTCGCCTGGTTTTAAGCGAAATCGCCAGCGCAGGGTATAGCCGTTCAGCCAGTGCGCACCTGCGCAACCGGTCAGCCGGCCAGTTTCTTCAACCCGCTCAGCGCTGCCGAAAGCCGCTTGCCGCCGGCGTCCTCGAAGAACACCTCCACCTCCTCGTCATCGCGCACGCGCGTGCTGCGCAAGACCAGGCCGCGCCCGAAGCGAGGGTGTATCACGCGATCGCCGGGCTTGAATTGCATGTCGGCGCTGGCCGGGCGCGGCGTAGCCAGCTTGCCGCCGCTCCACGACGCTGCATCGCGCATGAGTTCACTGTTCTTGCGGGGCTTGCCATCCACGACCTCGTCGGGCAGGTCGGCCAGGAAGCGCGACGGCTCGGCCACCTCGCTATCGCCCCACTGCGAGCGGCGAAAGGGACGCAACAAGTACAGGCGCTCTTTGGCCCGCGTGATGCCGACATACATCAGCCGGCGCTCCTCGGCCATGCGCTCCGGGTCGTCCATGCTGCGGCTGTGGGGCAACACACCCTCCACCAACCCGACGATGAACACCACTTTGAACTCCAGACCCTTGGCGGCGTGTAGCGTGAGCAGCGTCGGGGCGTTGGCGTGCTCATCGTAGTTGTCCACGTCGCTCACCAGCGCGATATCGCTGAGGAACTCGCTGAGCGGCGCATCGCCGGCCTCGGCAGCCACGTTGCGCAACTCCATCACGTTCGCCCAGCGTTCCTCGCCTTCCTCGGTGCCGTCCTTTAAGTAGTCTTTGTAGCCACTGGTTTGGATGATGTGGTCGAACAATTGGCCGACGCTCAGCTCGTTGCGCAGGCGCACCCACTGGGCCCAGAGCGCGCCGAATTCTTTGAGCGCGCGTCCCCCCCGGCCTTGCAACTCTCCCTGGGTGATGACTTCGAGGCAGGTCAGGTCATTGGCGCGGGCTGCAGCCTCCAACTGCGCGAAGGTCTTTTCGCCGATGCCGCGCGGCGGGACGTTGATCACGCGCTGCAGGCTCACCACGTCCGCCGGGTTGTTCACGATGCGCAGGTAAGCCAGCACATCCTTGATCTCTTTACGGGCATAGAAGCGCGTCGCGCCCACCAGGCGATAGGGCATGCCGGCGCGCACAAAGGCATCTTCGATGGCGCGCGACTGGGCATTGGTGCGATACATCACCGCGATCTCACCGGGCTCAGCCGCCTTGAGCCGCACCAGCTCGGCGATGGTGTCCACCACATACTGCGCCTCGTCCTCTTCGTTGAACATCTCGCGCACGGCGATCTTCGGCCCATAGCCTCGCTGCGTGAACAGGTTGATGTGCATGCGGTTCGGGTTCTTCTTGATCACTGCCATCGCCGCGTCCAGGATGGTCTGCGTCGAGCGATAGTTCTGCTCCAATGCAATGATGTTGAGGTCAGGGTAGTCCGCGCGCAAGCGCAGCACGTTGCGATGGTCGGCGCCACGCCAGGCATAAATGCCCTGATCTACGTCGCCCACGCAGAACAGGCTGCGATGTTTGCCGGCGATCAGCTTGATCAGCTCGTACTGCGCGATGTTGGTGTCCTGGAATTCATCTACCAGCACGTGCAGATAGCGCTCCTGCACCTTCTCGCGCACCGTCGCGCTGCGTTGTAACAACAGCACCGTCTCCATCAGCAGGTCGTCGAAATCCAGCGCGTTGTTGGCGCGCAGGATGGCGTTGTAGCGCACATAGACGCGGCCGGCGATCTCGTTGAAGTAGGAGTCGGGCTTGTAGCGCTCCGGCGTGATCAGCTCGTTTTTGGCCGAGCTGATGGCAGCATGAATGGATGACGGCTTGTATTTCTTCTCGTCCAGGTTGAGTTCCGCCAGCGCTGTCTTCACCACGTTGATCTGGTCGTCGCCGTCGTAGATGGTGAAGTCACGATCCAAGCCGGCATGGTGCGCCTCGCGCCGCAGCAATCGCGCGCAGATGCTGTGGAACGTGCCGAGCGTCAAATCGCCGGTCTTGTCGGCACCGGCCATGCGCGTCAACCGGTCGCGCATCTCGCGCGCCGCCTTGTTGGTGAACGTCACGGCCATGATGCGATAGGGGTAGATGTTCCGCACGCCGATGAGATAGGCCACACGGCTGGTCAACACGCGCGTCTTGCCGCTGCCCGGCCCGGCCAGGATGAGCGTCGGCCCGTCCGGCGCTTCGACCGCTCTGCGCTGCTGCGGGTTCAGGCCGTCGAGGATCGAAACCATGCTGTGATTTTCTCACGAGCACAGCCTACGGGCCGGGCGTGAGCGTGACCGTCGGTGTGACCGTAGGCGCAATGGCCGGCGTCTCCGTGGGCGTAGGAGATGCAACCGGTGTAAAGGTGGCCGTCGGCAGCGGCACCGGCGTCGCCGTGGCCGTCGCTGTGGGCGTTGGCGTCTCGGTAGGCGTCGGCGATGGCGATGGCGTTGGTGTTGGCGATGACGTCGGCGTCGGCGAGGGCGTCACCGCAGGCGGCGCGACGGTCGGAGGAACGACGATGATCGCCGTCGGCAGCGCCGGGAGCGCATCGGAGTTGATCACACGCACCAGCTCGGAGAAGATGTAGCCGGTACGGCCATCCGGCAGCCGTATCAAATACCAATCCCCATCGCGCTGCTCGGTGACGGAGATCGGTATGAGTTCCGTGCCCGCCGATAGTTGGGTGAGGATGGGAAACTGAGTGCTCGGCCCCTGGCGCACGTTGGCCGGCCGGATGACGCGCAGACGTACCGGTTCCGGCGCGGGGGTATCGGTGGGCAGCGGTGCAGGTTCTGCCGTAGGCGTGGGAGTTGAGTCGGGCGGCGGCACGATGGGCGCCGGAACGGCGCGCGTCGGCACGACCGGCGTAGTCGCAAAGATGGTCGGACTGGGCGGCGCGCCTCCGGGCAATGGTGACGCGCTGCCCGACCGTTGGGCCATCGCGAACAAGAACACCCCTAGCCCGACGACGAAGAGCATAGCGACTGCTACCGCGCTTAGCGTCAGCACGCGCCTGAAGTTGCGCTCTTGCACGGGCGTCTCGCCCGATGCCCACTCGGTCGTCACAGCCGGCTCACGCGCTGGCCCCTCCAGCACCGCGGCATCCGAAGTAGTGCGTGGCTTTTTGCGCACGGTCAGCGGCGGCATCATGGGCTCCACTGGCGATGTGCCTGTCACTGCTGCGGTGAACGCCGCCGCCATCTCGCCGGCCGTGGCGAAGCGCGCACTCGGCTCTTTCGCCATGGCCTTCTCCACGACGGCGATGCACGCCTCCGGCAAGTCGGGACGATACTCGCGCGGATTCGGCACCGGCTCCATCACGTGCTTCATCGCTACGCTGATGCTGGTCGGGCCTTTGTAGGGCGGCACGCCGGTCAGCATCTCGTATAGCACCGCACCCAGCGAATACACGTCGCTGCGCTCATCGAGTGGCTTGCCCAGGGCTTGCTCCGGACTCATGTAGGCCGGCGTGCCGAGCACCATGCTGCCGGTCAAGGTCGGCGCATTCGCCTCGGTTTCGTACATCTTGACGATGCCGAAGTCGGTGAGGAAGGCATCGCCGTAGCTGTCGAATAGGATGTTGCCCGGCTTCAGATCACGGTGGATGATGTTTTGCTCATGCGCTGCGTCGAGCGCCCTGGCCAATCGCTCGAGGATGCGCGCGGCGTCCGAAAGGTTCAGCCGGCCGTAGGTGAGCATATCGGCCAGCGAGCCGCCGGGCATATAGCGCATCACGATGTAGGGTTGGCCGTCCTCCTCGCCGAAGTCGTAGATGGGGACGATCGCCGGATGATCGAGCATCGCGACAGCGTGCACCTCGCGTTCGAAGCGCTTGCGCGCCGCTGCCTGATCCGGCAAGCTGCGCGGGAGCACCTTGATGGCCACATCCCGGCCGATGTTCGGGTCGTGAGCGAGATAGACGACCGACATGCCGCCGCGGTTCAGCTCGGCTTTGATCTGGTAGCGACCAATGTTTCGCGGCTTCATCGCTCGACATACCTCGCGCCAGGCAAAGACTCAACACACCACTACACTAAACGCGCTCGCCGGCTCATCTCACCCTTATCGAAGCGCGGGCCTTTCATCCGCGACAGCCTGCGCTCAGCATTCACCCACCGAACAACAACCACCTCACCCAGCGCGCGAAGGCATGGACGACGCCGGCTGCCACGATGTTCCGCGTCGCAAGAAACGCGCGCGCGCAGAACGCGCCCGTCACCACGGCCAAGATGAACGGCCAGCCGAGATCGGCCGGCCCGCTCAGGTGCGCTGCACCGAAGAGGACGGCGCTGATGATCGCAGCGACGCCGGCATCCAGATGCAACACATCTTGCAGATAGGTCAGCAGCGCGCCGCGAAAGAGAATCTCTTGCGGCAGCGCAACCATCAGGAAGATGCTCAGCGCCTGTGCTGCTGCCTCGAGCGGCGGCGGGCCCTGGAATGCGGGAACGAGCGCGCCGGTCACCAGCCCGAGCGGCGCACCGATGGCTGCCAGCAAAGCGAGATTCGCAGTGACCACGCTCACCCCGCGCGGCGTTGGCTGGAAGGACATCCCCAGCCGGTCGAAGCGTCCGGCCGTCGCCAGGACATACAGAAAGATGGGAATGACTGCAAGTTGGAAGTAGGTCATTCCCAGATCGTTGGCGATCGGCACATCGGGAAGCGCCTCGAACTGCACCGCATACCACAACGACAGGACGGCGCACACGAAGAGGAAGTTGAGCCGTTGCTTTTGTTCGCGCGTGGTGAACACCAGCAGCGCGACCGGCAACAAGAAAGCACCGACGCGCATGACGATGCCGAACGTTGTGTGGGGCTCGGCCGGCGCGCCGATGCCCGAATCCGGCGCATACGGCAGCAACAAGGGCAACGCCACGGTGATCAGGCCGAGCGAGACGTCGGCGCGACGCAACGGCGGCACGTTCAGGATGGCGCATGCCGCCGGCAGGAAGATGAGCACCCCACCGAACAATAATCCTGCCGGATCGAAATCGAGCACGGCGCGCGCATATGCAACCACGGGCACCAGCGGCGTCAGCGCCAACAATGCCATGCCCAGCGGCTGGCTCTCGGCCTGCCGGCGAATGGCTGCAGCGACGGCCGGCGTGCTCGCCAGCAGATAAGCTGCTGCCGGCAAGCCATAGACCATCAACGGATACAGCGCCGCGTTGAGCAAAGGCGCGCCGATCTGACGGATCAGCACGCCGATGAACGCAGCAAGTAACACTGCGCGCACGGCCACGTCAAGGGCGGTGATTCTTCCCGCTGGGAGTTCGACCGGATGCGTCCCCTCGCCTTCGGCAGACGTAGTAGCCACGCTCGATTGGCTGAGCGAGTCCATACGAAAGCGATTCTAGCAGTTTGCCGCCTGCCAGGCAGCCATCACCTGCCGGCGGGTTTCTGCCAAGCTGCCCGATGTGTCAATCACCACATCCGCCTGGGCGAGCTTCTCGGCCTGCGGGTTTTGGGCCGCGACGCGTGCGCGCGCTTCCTCTGGCGAGAGGCCGCGGTACTTCACCAACCGCTCCACTTGCGTCTCCGGCGGGCAATGCGTCACCCACACTTGATCGCACTCGCGCGCCCAACCGCTCTCGAAGAGCTTGATCACCTCGATGACGACGACGGCGTCGTCCGGCTGTGCGCGAATCTCGCGACGCATCACCTCGCGCACCGCCGGATGCGTGATCGCCTCCAGCTGTCTGAGCTTGTCGAGGTCGCCAAATACGAGGCGCGCCATCTGAGGGCGGTCTAGCTCACCGTTGGGGAGCAGCACATGCGGCCCAAAGGCGCGCACGATTTCATCCAGCGCCGGCTGGCCAGGGCGCACTACATCGCGCGCGATCTGATCAGCGTCAATGACGACCGCGCCCAGCTTGCGCAGCATGCGGGCCACTGCACTCTTGCCCGTGGCGATGTTGCCGGTGAGGCCGATCAGCAGGCGCGGCATGGCGCGAGCGGCAGGTGAGGCTGATCTCACCTGCCATCCACTTCGATCATGTGCGTCCAGCGGTACGGGTCGGGGACACGACCATACTGGATGTCGGTCAGGCTCTTGAAGAGGTGGGCAGCGACCGGACCCGGCGCATTGCGCACGAAATAGTCTCTGCCGCGATAGCCCATTTTGTCCACCGGCGCGATCACTGCTGCCGTGCCCATGCCGAATACCTCGGTGATCTCACCCGATTCGATGTCGCGCAGCACGTCGCTGAGCGCCAGGCGCGCTTCCGACGCTGTGTAGCCGAGATCCGGCGCGAGCTTCAGCACCGAATCGCGCGTCACCCCCTCCAGGATGCTGCCCGATAGCTCCGGGGTGACGATGTGTTTGCCGCCATAGACGAACGCGATGTTCATGGCGCCCACTTCCTCGACGTATTTGCGCTCGATCGCGTCCAGCCACAGCACCTGGTGATAGCCCAGATGCTTCACCCGTTCGCTCTCGCGCAGGCTGGCGGCGTAGTTGCCGCCGGTCTTGGCCGCGCCGGTGCCGCCGCGCACCGCGCGAACGTATTCGTCCGACACGAAGACCGAAACCGGCTTGAAGCCGGTGGAGAAGTAGGCGCCTGCCGGGCCGACGATGATGTAATGCAAATAGCTCTTGCTGGCATACACGCCCAGGCCGACATCTGTCGCGATCATGACCGGGCGGATGTAGAGCGATTCGCCATCGCCGCCGGGCACCCACTCGTGCTCCAGCCGCACCAGCTCGATGATGGCCTCCAGGTGGGCTTCGGGATCCACCTTCTGCATCGCCATGCGGTCGGCGGAGCGGTTGAAACGCGCAACGTTCTCCCAGGGACGGAATAGGTTGATATGGCCGTCGGGACGACGATACGCTTTCGTGCCTTCGAAGATCTCCTGGGCGTAGTGGAACACCGCCGTCGCCGGATCGAGCACCAGCGGCTGATACGGGCCGATCTTCGCGTCGTGCCAGCCTTTCTCCTCGGTCCACCACTGGCTGAACATGCGATTGGTGAACGTCTTGCCGAAGACCGGTTTCTCGGCAAGCGGTCGCCGTGCATTCGGCCCCAACGGCTCAATCGTGATATTCATGATCGTTCCGCTC
Source organism: Candidatus Roseilinea sp. (assembly GCA_025998955.1). Lineage (NCBI taxonomy): Bacteria > Bacillati > Chloroflexota > Candidatus Thermofontia > Candidatus Roseilinea > Candidatus Roseilinea sp. The sequence continues at coordinate 580,790 of AP024676.1, read as the reverse complement.
GTGATCGAATCGCAAGGTCACCGCATGCCAGAACCCAGGCTCCCCGCAGGAGCCTGGATTCTGACCTCTGACCTCTGACCTCTGACTTCTGACCTCTGACCTCTGACCTCTGGGCTAGCTCGCCGCGTTCTGCAGCGCCTTCTCCAGGTTCTCGCGCAGCTTGTTGTAGGTCGCTTCACTGATCTCGCCGTTCGCCAAGCGCACGTCGAGGTTGATTAGCGCCTGCTCGATCTGCGCCTTGGTCACCGGCGCTGTGGCTGCGCCGCCGCCGGCAGGTTGCTGTGGCGCCTGTTGCGGCGCTTGCTGTTGCATGCCCTGCCGGATGGCCTCGGCCATCGCTTGGCCGATGCCGATGCCGGCGCCGAGGCCCGCGCCAACGCCTGCGCCGCCGCCGCTCTGGTTCTGCGCTGCTTCGCGCATCGCCTGGCCGGCCTGATACTGCGTGTACGTTGCGCCGACCGCGCCCATCGCGCTGCGCGTGGCAATAGCTTTGGCCGTCTCCTCGCCGGGCTGAATGCTAACGACATAGACCTTCTTCAGCGCAATGCCGACGGCTTCGAAGTCGTCCGCCGCTTTGGCCTGAATGGCTGCACCGAGGTCGGACTGGAGCGCCGCCAAGTCGAGCAGTGACTTGGTCTTCATCGTCGCGCCCATCACGCTGGCGATCTCGCTGACCAAGATGCCACGCAGGTAATCCTGGATTTGCGAAGTGGTGTAGATACCCTGCACACCGACGATCTGGTTGACGAAGCGCTGCGGATCTTTGATCTGCATGGAATAGTTGCCGAAGGCGCGCAACTGGACCATGCCGAGCACGGCGTCCGGCACGGTGATCTCGCCCGGCGTGCCCCACTTCATGTCCACGAATTCCTTCGTGGTGACGAAGTACACCTCGGCCGGGAAAGGCGTGCGGTCGTTCGTCGCCAGGCCGATCAGGCTGCTCAGGATCGGCAAGTTCATCGTGGTGAGCGTGTGACGCCCCTCGGTGAACATATCCAGCGCCTTGCCGTCGCGGTAGAAGACGGCCACCTGCGCTCCGCGCACGATCACCTGCGAGCCGAGGCGGATGTCGCCGCTGCCCTGCTCCGGCACGCGCTTGACGATGTCGTTGGGCCCCTGATCCGGCCATTCGATTACATCAATGATTCGAGCCATTTCTCTCCTTTTTGTTCCCCATTTCCATACCCGACTCCCCACTCCCGACTTGCGCTAGGGAAGTAGGGAGTAAGGAGTGGGAAGCGTGGGAAGTCGTAATCCTTAAATCCCCGTGATCACCTTGCTGCGCTGCGCGAACAAGTCCGAAGCCGCCTTCACCGTCTCTTTGGCGTCCGTCAGCGCCGTCTTCAGCGTTGCCGGATCACCCGCCGCGTTCTCCAAGTCATCAATCACGGCTCGGATCTTGTCCAGCTCGCCAAGGAGTTGCCGGTCGAATTCCTCGATCCGGTCGAGGTCGTCCTCCTTTACACGCACGGCGTCAAAGAAGCCGGCATAGCCCTGCGGGGCATGGCGAATGCGATCTATCAGCGTCTGCAGCGATGTCTTGAGCGCGCCGATGTCGTCCATCCACTCGACGCCGATGTTGTCCAGCACAGCATTCTGGATTGGTGTGAGGCGGTCCAGTTGCAGCGTGAAATCGCGCACCAGCGCTTCACGCAGAAGCCGGTCGGCTTCACGACGCATCTCCTTTTCCTTGTAGCCCTTGTAGCCGGGGAGTTTGCCGATAAGGCTTTCGAGCGTCCCCCTTTCTCTCCGGATGTTCTCGTAGTTTGCACTCATCTTTCCTCCTGTTGTGCCGACGCCCCCATCCCGACTTACGCTCCTGCGCACCAATCCGGGAGTAGGGAGCCGGCGATGATCCTACGACGTCGTGAAGATCTCGCTGCCGCAGTAGGGACACTTTACCAATCCTTTGCCGGCGAGCGTCAACGGACCGCCGCACTTCGGACATGAACCGCCCTTCAGCTTCGACGCATCGGAAGAATACAGCGCGCCGTCGTTCCAGTCCACATAGCCGCTGAACAACTGTTTGCCGATTAGGTCATAGATCAACTGCTTCATCTGATCGCGATTGAGGCCCAACTCGACCGCCGCCATCGAGATATCCACCTTACCCTGCGTCTGTACCAAGCCGAGCAGCTTCTGCTGCTGCTTGATGTGCATCTCCTCGGCCGCTTCCAGCTTGCCCTTGTTCAACGTGTAAATGCCGAACCCGACCAGCGGTGCGGCGACGATGAACGCGAACGCGGTGGCCAGAATGCGCGCGCCTTGCGTTTCGATCGAGCCGCCGAATGCCCACGCCGCACCAAGGAGGAAGATGCCTGCCCCGATGCCGATCAGGATGTAGCCGAGCGTTTTGCCTTGACTCATTGTTCCCGTGTGTCTCCTCGTCAACGGTTCACAGGATATGCGCGATGGCTCCTCCTGTAAACCCGATTCTGCTAGCCGAAACCACCGCCACCACCGCCGGAGCTGCCCCCGCCGCCCCCACCGCCACCGCTCCAACCACCGCCGGAACGGCCGCTGCTCCACCCACCTCGGCTCGGGCTGGAGACCGGCCGGCTGCCGAACGTAGTGGACATGGATTCGAACATCGAGGCCAACCCCCCCTCGATCGAGCTGATGCCGCGCCCCATGCTCTTCTCCATGCCCTCGATGCCGCCATCGGCGCGCGCCTGGCCACTGATGTCGCCACGTGGCTCCAACCGGCCGAGCACTTCGCCTGAACCCGGCGCGCCGGCCATGACGACCGGCCCACGCCGGCCGCCGTAGTAGGGGTCGTAGTACGGCCGCGGCCAAACCGGCACATACCAGGGCGGCATTGGCGCGTCCACTGCCGCGAACTTCTTCGTCCAACTATGCTCCAAGCCGAAGGCGACGGCGTAGGGCAGGTACTTCTCGAATAAATCCTTCGATTCCTTGACGTCGGTGTATTTCTCGATATTCTGCAAATAACGCTTGAAGGCCTCGGCGCGCATGCGCATATCCGCGCCCTTGCGGGTGCGCGCCGGCATGTTCCTGGCGATGAGGAAGAAGGCCGCGGCCGTGACGCCGAGCGCGATGGGCAGACAGATGGCGTAGTCAGTCAGCTCGCTCAACAGAGCGATCGAAGCACAAAAAGCCAACGCGGCGATTACCCCGATGATCATTGCCAGTGACTGATAGGTCGAGCGCGTGGCGTTGGGCGCATGGTTGTAATAGCCCGCCCGGACCAGCTCATCGTATAGCGCGTTCTGAAGTTCGGGCAACCGGGCATAGAAATTGTTGCGGAAGCTGGACAGCACCCGTTCGCCCTGATTGAGTTGCAGCGCATCCACCAGTTTCTGCTCGAACGGTCGCAGCCCCACCTTGCCGAAGTTCTCTCCCGGCGCGAACGTCCAGTCTGTGACGGTGAGCGCGCCGCCCAACGCTTCGACGGGCTTTTCTTTCATCGTCAGCACGCCGCGCCGCGCCAAGTCCACAAGCGTCGCAACCACGTCCTGCATGTCGGCCGTTTCATCAATCAGCGTGCCGGCCACACCTGGGGGCACATCGGGTGGCTCGGTGAGATATTGGGCGATGAGCCCGACGTTGGGATCGCGGCCGCGCGTGTAGTAGAGCACAGCAGCCAAGGCCGGCCCGCCGAAGAAGATGAGCAGCGCAGCGAGTAGGGTGAAGAAATCGTAGCGCGGCTTCTCGGTTTCCTCGAAGCGCCGGCGCTCGTCGTAGGCGCGTTGCCACGGCGGCGGCCCACCGGTGATGATGCCGTGCGGGAATTGCACACGGATCTCCATCTGGTCGCCGCTGGGGATCGGCTGTAGTGCCTCGGCCACGACCACGCTTTCGCCCAGGCCCTTGACATCGGCGCGCACGCCATACACCTCGGCGTTGGTCGCCGTCGCGCCGGCAGGCAGCCGGACGACCGCGCGCGCGTTCTGCACGGCAAACCCGTTGCGCTCTGGATACACCGCGGCCCAGAACACCTGGTCGCCTGCATCGTAGTAGCGCGTCGCGCCGACGACGGTGTAGTTCAGCACAAACGTGCGCTGCTCGTCGCGCGCCGGCCTCAGGAAGTAGTACTTGATGCGCAGCTTGTTGTCGTCGGTATAGACGATTTCAGTCTCGAGCGGCTGGCCGCTCTCTGTTACCACGATATCGCGCACGTCGGTCACGCGGGAGAGCTCGATGTCGCGAAAGCCCCAGGAGAAAGTGCCGCTGGTGAAGTCAATGACGTTGGTCTCGGTGATCTTCAGGTCGCCGTTGGGCTGCACCTCGATCTCGGTATCCAGCCGCGTCCATACCAGCGACTTGGTCTCGGCGTGGACGACAGCCGGTGTGAGGACGACGGCCACCGCGAGGAGGCCGGCAAGGGCGGAGAGCAGCGCAAGACGTAGGTTGCGCGCCAGCATGAAGTCGTTCATTGATGAAAGAGCGTTACGCTTCGAATTCCACTTTGTCGTATAGATCGCTTACGCGAAGCGCGATCGTCCCGGCTTCGAGCGGGATGGCGATCCCGTCGTCCAGGCGCGTATAGGCGCTGAACACCCAGTCGCCGTTCTGCCGGCGGTAGTATTCGACGCGCACCGCATCCGAATCTATCAACAGATAATGGCGCAACGCCGGGATGTCGCGATACAACTCGAACTTCGCGCCGCGATCGTAGTCGCGCGTCGCGTCGGACAACACCTCGACGATCAACACCGGATTGGTGATCGTATCTTTGTGCGTGGGGGCAAACTGCAGCCGGCCGCACGCGACGACAGCATCTGGGTAGGTGTACAGGCCATGCTTCTCGATGTAGATACGCTGGTGGCTGGTGAAGGTTCGACAGGGATGCGCATACAAGGCACGTGCGAGCGCAGCGATCGTATTCGCGCTCATTGTGTTGTGATCAGGCGTTCCCCCGGCCATGGCGAATATCTCGCCACGGAAGAACTCGCTCTTCGTCTGCGCGACTTCTTCTTGCGCCAGATACTCTTCCGGCGTGAACCACTTGTGCGCCCGCTGAATCATGCGCGTAGTTTAACGCAAGTCGCGTGTTCAAGCTGACAGCAGGCAGTCACAAAACGGTCATGTTGGGAAAGCCAAAACCGCGAAGGTCGAAACGCCCTTCGCGGTCTAAACAGCAGCCAGCGAAGCGAAACTTACTGCGTGCCCGTTGTCCTAAAGTTCGTTGTGAACGTCCACGGACCTTCGACGACTTCGCCGGTCGTGGCGGCCCCGGCGTTGGCAGCCTGCTCAGGACTCACTTCAGGCAACGACTTGACCAAACGTGTAACTGTCACCTGCACTGGCGTATTCACCGCGATGCTTTCACCTCCAAGTTGAATCGGAAAGCCGAATCTATAGCAGCGGTTGCTGCTTTCATACGTGGCAGGATTCTTCGCGTCAAGAAGCTGCATAGAATCTGCCTCGATTGCGTTCCCAGCCACGGTCATCCGGGCTTCGGGCAGCCAATCGGCGTTGCTCGGTAAATGCAAACACACATCAGCTTCAGCCACTCCACCCACGATGCCGACGCTGCGTAACTGTGCAGTGACGTTGTTCATACTCACCGTTTGCACCTGTTCGGCAACTGATGCTGGCGTAATATTGTTGCTCGCTTGGGAAGCAACTTTCTTTTGCGGCATTGGCACCGTTACTGCTGGCAGTTCCGATTGAGGCACGATAAACACCTGTGGCTGAATATCGGCATCGGCGGGTTTGGTTGGAGTCTGTAGAGACACACCGAGACGTGCTGCCGTGAACGCTATGCCCGCAAGTATCACCACACCGGCGACCAAAACTGCAAACCATTTTGTCCAGCTCTGACGCTCGGCGCGTGTGGTATTCCTGATAGGTTTAGAACTCAATTGGCTAATCATAGTTATCCTCCCAAATTGGTCAGGCTAAACCTCGTTAAGCTGTATAGCCTAATCGCTGGTTTGCATCCTAGGCGCACGGAGCGTAGCCATACGGATTCCAAGCTGCCGACAAGATGCGCTTCGCGCCTCCATAAGCACAGTTGACAACGCCTCCATTCCACATGTCGCTGTAAACAGTGCCTCCATAGATTGCCGTGCCGTAGCCTAGATTATCCAAGCCGGCCAGTAGGTATTTTGTCTGGTCGAGGCTGATGGTACGCGACCAATTGGCATTGCAACCTGGTGAGTATCGCAACTGCACTTGGATTCGACCGGCGACACCAGTGAGCGTTCGATAGGTGGCTGTGTAGCCGCTACAACCTTCATCAACTGGATCCTTCCCATTGCAACTGGATCCATAGCAGGCCGCGACGGCGCGATTCGATGGCAAACCGATCAACATGAGCATCACGAGCAAAAACAAAGCAATGCACGCGTTCTTAGCTTTCATATCCACCTCCTATCATTTGGAACAGACTGATACTTGGTGTGTTCTGAAGGCCTTGTAGTTCGAAGGTCATGTAAGTGAACTACCTTGTAGAACTGCGATACTTGCCATCTATATTGTGGCGTTTTTTTTTGGGGGAGGGTGCTTGACGTTTACCCTACGATCTTGTTTAGCAGCTCATTCGCGCCGTTGCCGATTTCGCAAAACAGTGTAATCTGCTTGCATGAAATATTCGAGGATTGGGCTTGTGGCTGCGGCACTTTTTGTTGCTTGGAGCCAAATCATGCAAGTCAATTGAATCGGAGCATGCAATGCAACTGAATGGAAGCGTCAACATCAACGCGCCACGTCAAAAAGTGTGGCAATTCCTGACAAACCCCGATGCCGTCGCCCGCTGCGCGCCCGGCGTCGAATCCATGGAAGTGATCGAGCCGAACAAAAAATTCAAAGTGGTCGCCAGCGTCGGCTTCGGCACGGTCAAGGTGAAGTTCAACACCGACGTCGAGCTGACCGAGTTGAACCCTCCGACGTCCGGCACGATCAAGGCACGCGGCACCGGTCAGGGCAACACGGCAAACGTCGTGGCCAGCTTCATGTTGTCCGATGGCGACAACCGCACGACCGACCTGGCGTGGACGGCCGACGTCACCATCGTCGGCAGCATCGCCGGCATGGCCACGCGTCTGATGAGCAGCGTGACGCAAAACCTGAGCGGCAAATTCTTCGAGTGCATGAAGGCGCAAGTCGAGATCGCCGAAGGCGTGATCGAAGCGCCCGTTGCCCAGCCAGGCTTCTTCGGCCGGCTCATCCAGGCGATTCGCGAATTCTTCGCGCGCCTATTCGGCAGCAAAACCGAGGCGCGGTAACGGCCGATGTCATGCGGCCTCGGAGCTCATTTGGTTGGCCTCTCGGCTGATTTGCGCACCTTGGTTGCCGCCTCGTTGACCGCGTCTTCTACGTCGCGAGCCGTCTGCTTGGCCGAAGCCGACGCGGCATCCACCGCACCCTCGATATCACGCGCCGCCCGCTGGGCTGCAGTCGCTGCATCGTCCACAGCACTTTCGACGTCGCGGGCCGTCTGCTCAGCCGAAGCCTTCGCTTCGTCCGCCGCGCGCTCGGCTTCGCGCGCGAATTCATGAGCGATGTCGGAGGCGCCCTTGGCCGTCGCGCGGGTGGCGTCCACGACGCTCTCGGTCACGTCCTTCGCCGCAGCGGCCATGTCACTCACCGCCTGCTTCGAGACATCTTGGAGCGCATCCGAAGCTGCCTTGGTGAGCTTGTTCATCTCGCCGGAGACGCTCGTCACGGTGTCGGCTGCGCCGGCGGCAACGTTCTTGCTCACCTCGGCCAGGCCATCGGCGAGCGACTTGGCCAGGTCGGACGCGCCGAGCAGCACGGCGCGCAACAAGTCAATCGCGCCTTCGGTGAGTTCTTTGGCAGCGTCACCGACATCCGTCGCAACGGTCTTGGTGGTTTCGATCACATCATCGGCGGCTGCTTTCGACGCATCCGCCGTCTTCATCGTCACCTCGCGTGTGATCTGGTGCATGCTGCCGGTCACGGACTTGGTCGCCTCTGCAACATCGTCGGCGGTGCGTTTGGCAGCATCTGCCGCGCTCGACACAGTCGAGTGCATCGCGTCTGCCGTGCTATGGGTCGCTTTCTTGACCGCAGCGATCACGTCCTCGGTCGCCCCTTTGGCAGTATCGGTCGTTGACATGGGTCTCGCTCCTTAGAGATTGGATTTCACTCCGCCTGCCGCCGTTCCAAATTGCAACGCGCACTTGCATGGGCGACCGCTTGAGCCTCGACATGCATTAAACCACGCTCCAAGATGGCTGTCTGCAAATGCGCAAGCACGCCGAAGTCGCTTTGCAAACCTCGACAAGGATGACCTTTTACAATTGCGTGCTGAGTCATCCCTCGATTGATCTGCATTGACCTGAGATTGAGGGATGGACATGAAGAATAGCACAGGTTGATCGCTGCAACACTCGCTCCCACAACCCGCAAACGAAGCGGTGCAACCGCCACACACACGCAACGCAACGTTCAGCCTCGACACAGAATTGAATGATGAACCACCTGCTCGACGATCCATTGACCGTGCTCGAACGGACCAGCCGGACTTTCTTCTTGCCCATCAGCCGCATGCCAGTGCGCTTGAAAGAAGCCACGGCCTCGGCCTATCTATGCATGCGCGCCATTGACGAGATCGAAGACCACCCTACCCTGTCGAACGCGACCAAGTCGAACCTGCTGGAACAGATCAGCCTCACATTGCAGGCGTTCTCATACGAGCGCGATGCAAGCATCGCCGAAGCGCTTCAACCCATCTTCGCGCCGTACCGGAATGCGTTGCCCGAAGTCAGCCTGCGGCTGGGCGAATGGGCCGCCTATGCGCCGCGCGAGATTGCACCGCGCATCATGGGCGACACCGCGGCGATGGCGAGCCGCATGGCGCATTGGGCCAGAGTGAACTGGCGCATCCGCCATCGTGCCGACCTGGACGCCTACACCTACAGCGTCGCAGCCGCCGTCGGCCTGCTGATGTGCGACATCGCCGCGTGGTTCGACGGCGCCCGGCTGGACCGCAACGCTGCGATTCACTTCGGACGCGGCTTGCAACTCACCAACATCGCTCGCAACCGGCAGGAAGACCTCGCCCGCGGCGCAGACTTCTACCCGCCCGGATGGACGGATGCCGACCTGCGCGAGTATGCTGCGTACTGGCTGCGCTTGACGGCGCAATACGCCAAGACGCTGCCGGAAGCGCCCTTCAGCTACTTCATCAAGATTCCGCTGGCGCTGGCCGAAGCCACGCTCAACGCATTAGCGGAGGGGCGGGCTAAACTGACCCGCGAAGACGTCCTCACTATTGTCAACGCTTGAAGCGCCGACGGCAGCGGATGCTTGACGCGGTTGTAATCAAACAGGCCGATAATCGGCGCTGAGTAGAGCGATGCAAGTCAACGGGACGAGCGCGGCACAAAACGTGCGCCGGTGGTTCGAAGTGCAGTCCATCTTCCTGCGCTACGGCTTCGACTTCCTGGTGTCGAAGGCGGATATGCGCAAGCTGCGCCGCACCTTTGGCCTGGGCCAATCCGGCATTGCAAAGGCGAACGGCCACGGCGAACCGATCGCCCAGATGAGCACGCCGCGCCGCCTGCGCCTGATGCTCGAGGAACTCGGACCGACGTTCATCAAACTCGGCCAGGTCGTCTCCAGCCAGTCACAGGCCATCCCACCCGACTGGTTGCGCGAGCTGGAGCTGTTGCAAGACTCGGTGCCACCCTTCCCCGAGGAAGAAGTGCGGGCAACGCTGATTCGCGAGCTGCACGAGCAGCCAGAGTACGTCTTCCGCGAGTTCGACTACACGCCCCTCGCCGCCGCGTCCATCGGCCAAGTTCACAAAGCCATCCTCGAAGATTACGAATCGGTCGTGGTCAAAGTGCAGCGCCCGGGCATTGGGCCGATGGTCGAGTCCGACCTGGCCATCATGCGCCGGATCGCCGAAGGGCTGGAGAGCACCACGCCCTGGGCGCGACACTACGGCGCGGTGAACGTGGTGGATGAGTTCGCCGAGAGCATCACCAAAGAGCTGGACTACTGTAACGAAGCACGGAACATTGACCAGCTACGCGAGGTGCTAAGCGCCGTCCGCGGTGCGCGTGCCCCAAAGGTGTATTGGGAATACGTTACGCCGCGCGTGCTGACCATGGAGTTCATCAACGGCATGAAGATTGTGGACTTGGCCGCCGTCGAGGCGGCCGGCTTCGACCGCCGCCACCTGGCGGCCACGTTCGTCGAAGCGATGGTGCACCAGATTCTGATCGTGGGCTTCTTCCACGCCGACGTGCACCCCGGCAACGTCTTCGTCGAACGGAAGACCGGCGACATCGTCTTCATAGACGTCGGCATGACCGGTCGGCTCAGCGCACGGCAACGCACCGAATTGGTCAACCTGCTGCGCGGCGTGGGACAACGTGACGCCCGGCGCATTGCCCAGGTGGTGATGTCGCTAGGCGACGAGTTCAAGCCGGTCAACGCCGATGCGCTCGAACGCGACATCCACCGGCTGGTGAAACGCCACCTCAGCGGCTCGCTCTCCCAGCTCTCCTACGCCCGCTTTTTATCGGAACTGCTGACCACGCTGAGCAACAACGGCATCCGCACGCCATCGGACTTGATGTTCGCGCTCAAGGCGATCATGCAGACCGAACAGATCGTGCGCACGCTGCAGCCCGACTACGACATCGGCGAGTTTGCCATGAAAGCTAGCAACATGGTCGTCCTGAACCAGCTCAGGCCCACAACGATCGCGCAATCGGCCATCGGCCTGGCCGACCAGATCGTGCGCGTCGCACCCTTGCTGGGCGATGCCGTCGAGCAGTACATCCGCGATGCGCGCAGCGGCCGGCGCATCACGCGCCTCGACCCCACCGATCTGGATTACATCGCTAAGTTCCTCTCGAACACGGTCAACCGCTTCATGCTCACCGTGCTGCTGGCCGGCGGGATGGTCAGCTCGGTGCTGGTAATGAGCATCCGCGGCGAAGGACTGCTCAGCCTTCTGCCGACGGTCGGGCTGATCGGCTTCGTCGCTTCGCTCGGCCTGTCGCTCATCATCGCGGCCCAAATTTTCTGGACCCAGTGGCGACAAAAGTAACGACGCCCTTGAATTCCGAATCGAGGTTGATGGCATGGATTCACCCGATCGCAAGCTGACTGAACCAGACGCGCGCGAACCCCTCGCGCCGGCGCAGCCTACCCCATCGCTGCCCGAGACGGATGCCGTAGAGTCGCTGCTGCGCCTGGTCGTGGGTGCGGCGGCTCTGGGCGCCGACGAGTTGCTCAAGCGCCTGCGCGAGTGGGAAGCAGAAGTGCTCTACAGCCCACATCACTCGGCGCCCTTGCCGGCCGAGACGCCGGCCGTCCGCGCGCGCTACGCGCTGATCGGCCTGCTCTTTCTCGCCTCGCGCGCGGCGCGCGACACCGCCGTGGACTTCGCGAATTACTCGGAGAAACAGGCCAACAATGCCTATAACTTGCTAAGTGGCTTCGCCCGCACGCCGGTGATCGGCATCCTGGCGCGGCCGATGAAGGCGGGCGTGGACGCCTTGTTGCGCACGCGCGACCGCGAATTGGAGCGCTGGATTCGCATCGGCCGCGTCGAGGAGCGAGATGGCCGGCGCATCGCCACGATGGGCATCGAGGAACTCTCCCGCGAAGTCGTTGACGCGATCAGTAAAAACGACAAGCTCAAGACGGCGATCTCAAACCTGGTACAACAGCAGAGCCTGGACCTGACCGGCGAGATGGTAGACGACCTGCGCCAGAGCGCGAAAGACGCAGACGACCGGATCGAAGCTGCAATCTGGCGATTGCTCGGCCGTGAGCCGCAGCGCTTCGATGCGTCGTCCAGCAGCCAATCGCGAAAGAACCGCACGGCGAACAAGCCATGAACGTTCCGGTATCTTCCCTACAATTCGCCGGCTTCCTCAGCCGCCTAGTCGCATTCGCTGTTGACTTGGTCGTCATCCTGACGGCGCTGACGGTCTTTCGGCTGACGGCACAGGCGCTCCACGACTTCTTCACCGCAATCGTCCCGGTACTCAAGTTCAGCTTTGTTGACGCCCTCCTGCTCCGGTTGGGCGGCGTGACCGTCAGCGCCATCGTACAGGGCGCATACTTCATCCTATTCTGGACGCTGAACGGGCAGACGCCCGGTATGGCATTGATGGGTCTGCAGGTGATCCACAACGACGCCGTCCGCCCGACGCTGCTGGCGTCCATCGTTCGCTACTTCGGATATTGGCTGTCGGCCGTCCCGCTTGGGCTGGGCTTCTTGTGGGTGTTAGTGGATCGCAAGCGGCGCGGCTGGCACGATATCCTTGCCGGCACGTATGTAGTGCATTCTGCCGCAGCTCTTCTGTATCATGAACAGGTGATGACGATCAAGGCGCGCGAACGCGCGATCGCCGAGCAGCTCCTGTCCGAAACCAAACGATGATGCGCTCGATCGCAGCTTTGCCATGAAGTTTGCCCCCATCCCGCTGGACTACGCCGAGGGCAAGATTCTCGGACACAACATCGCCGGCCCCGACGGGCAACGCCTGCTGCGCAAGGGCAAAGCGCTGACGCCGGCAGACCTCGAGGCGCTGCGGGCGATGGGGCATCGCAGCGTGTATGTCGCCGAGCTGGAGCCTGGCGACATCGGCGAAGACGACGCTGCGCGTGCGCTGGCTGCGCTGGTCATGGGCGACGGCCTGCTCACCAGCTTCGCCGGCGGCGGGCGCATGAACCTGCTCGCCGCTCAGCTCGGCATCGCCCGCGTGGACGTCGAACGGCTGAACCGCATCAACGAGATCGAGGGGCTGACGATCGCGACCGTGGCGAACCATTCCGCCGTCGTCGCCAAACAGATGGCAGCGACGATCAAAATCATCCCGTTTGCCGTGCCTGCGTCGGCCATCGAAGATGCGCGCCACATCTGCGACGAGCGTGCCGGCGCGATCATCCGCGTGGACGCGCTGCCCAGCCGGCGCGTGGTCATGATCCTGTCGGGCATGCCGTCGGTGCGCGAGCGCGTGGTGAGTGACTTCGAGCCGGCGATGCGGGCGCGCATCGAGGCGCTCGGCTCGCAGCTGGTAGCCGTGGACTACGTGCCACTCGAAAGCGAGGACAATGAGCGCGACCTGGCCCAGGCGCTCCTCCGGCATGCCGAGGCCGGCGCGCAGCTCGTGGTGCTGGCCGGCGAGACAGCCATCATGGACCGGCGCGACATCGTGCCGCGCGCCATCGAACGTGCGAACGGCGAGGTGACTTGCTTCGGCGCGCCGGTGGATCCCGGCAACTTACTCATGATCGCCTATCTCGGCGATCTGCCCATCCTGGGCGCGCCGGGATGCGCACGCAGCCGCAAGGTCAACGTGGTGGATTGGGTGCTGCCGCGCCTGCTGGCCGGCGACCGGCTGACGCGCAAGGACATCACCTCACTCGGCGTGGGTGGGCTGCTCGAAGAGATCAGCGAACGCCCTCGGCCGCGCGCTGCCAGGCCGTCGTAGGCCGACCGGCCCCGACCGCGCCGGACGAATGCCCGGCCCACATTTCCTCGACGGTGACGAAGGACAGCCCGACGTCGCGCACGCGCTCGATCACCGCCTCGGTCAGGCGGGCCACATCCGGCCCGGCGCGCATGCCTTCGTGCAACACGATCAGCGCGCCGGCGCCGAGTTGACGCTCGACCTGCGCCACGGCCTCGTCGAAGGTTTGATGCCAGTGGAAGGGCACGATGGTCCACATCACCGGCCGATAGCGATGGCGCAGCAGCGCGTCGAGCACCGGCGGCGTGAACAAGCCGTAGGGCGGGCGCACATCCTGGATGGCTTCGTCCGGCGTTCGAGTGGCATCGGCAATCAAGCGGCGCAGATCCGCCAACTCATTCAAGAAGGGCGCGACAGCGTGGTTCAAGAACGGCTTGTGGTAGTAGCCGTGCAGGGCGACTTGGTGGCCGGCTTCGGCCATTGCCCGGCCCAGGTCGGGGCGCGCCGCAAGCTGGGCGCCGCAGACGAAGAACGTGGCGCGCACGCCGTGCCGGGCGAGCAGATCGAGCAGCGCCGGCGTATCGCGCGGGTCCGGCCCGTCGTCGAAGGTGAGGGCGACTTCGCGCCGCAGCGGATCGCCGGACCACAAGGCCTGTGGGAAGCGCCGGCTGAGATGGCGATGGAGGCCCGGCAGCAGTTGCGCGTAGCGGCGCTGGACGGCGACGAACGGGTTGGTCATGATTGCACTCAGTCGGCCTCAGGCTGCAGCACCTTGCATGCCACGCACCACGTCGGCGATGACGGCTATCGTCCGGTCGGCATGGCTCTCGCCGCTCTTCAGCCGGGCCGAGCGGCTGAAGTAATCACCCCACCCCATGTGCTTCATCGGGCCGACATCAATGATGGTGATCTTGCCTTTGCGCGCGGCGCGGTTCCACGCCGAGCGTTTGAAGATCGGCCAGCGACCGGGGAACAGCCACTTACCCACGTGCTGGATGTTATCCCGCGAGCCGGACAGATGATACAGGTGCTGCACCGAGAGGATGCCGGGATCATCGGTCAGCACACCGCCGATCGAAATGATGACGACCGGCCGGCCCAGTATCTCCAGCAGATACGGCGCTGCACCGACCGACACCTGGCCGCCGCCGCTGATGCACATCAGGATCACCGGCAGCGGCCGGTCGAGCGAATAGCCGTGGCGCAGCAGCGCGCGCAGGATCTCACGGGCGATGCCGTAGCTATACACACGGCCATAGCGCGGGTCGGCAGAGACGGCCACCTGAGTGAGGTTGCGGAACTGGATGAAGTTGTAGAGCCAGGCGCGCACTTTTTTCTGCTGCAAGCCGTCTATCCAGCGCCACACACCGGCCAACGTGCGGCTCTTGCCGGTGAGCGGATTGTTGGTCACCGAGAACGGGAACACATCGCGTACGATCACGGCGTTCGGGAGCTGCGCCTGCAAACGATCCAGGAAGGCCTCTTCTTTCTCCGGCCGCGCGTCACCCGTCAGGCGTCCCACACCGCTCAGATACACGACGTAGTAACGACCTGTAGGCCGGCGGATGACCTTCTCGGCCTCGGCCAGTTCAATCGGCGCATCGGGGGCAGGCCGGTCTTTACCCCAGCCGGCCCACCAGCTTAGCGTTTCGAACGGCGAGATGAGCGCCAGCGCCAAAAAGGCGAGCGCCACGGCGCCGGCGACGGCCAGGACGATCGAAAGGGCGGACATGGTTTTGCGGCCCTGATACCCCGCATCACATCCGCAGCTTCACCACGGTGTCAAACGGGTCGCGGGTCTCTTCCGGCAACACCAGCCGGACACCGTCGCCGGCCGGCTTGACGCGCACCGGCGCGCCGTCGCGCAGCAGAGTCGCTTGCGCCGTCGGGGGCACGCCGGGCAGCGGGACTTCATCGCTCACGTAGTTCAGCACGTGAAGATAGTGCACATCGCCCCTGCACGTGCTGACTACATCAGGCGTCGCGGGAATCACGCCCTTGCGCGTGCCGTAGATGGCCTCGCCGTTGACGGCCAGCCACGCGCCCATCGCGCGCAGGCGCTGCACATGCACCGGCAAGATCACGCCCTCCGCCGTCGGTCCGACGTTGAGCAGGTAGTTGCTGCCGCACGCGGCGCTGCGAACGAGCTTATGGATCAGCGTGCGCGTGCTCTTGTGGTTGTCGTCGCCGGCGTGATAACCCCAATGGTCGTTGATGGTCATGCACACTTCGATGGGCAGGTCGAAGATGCGCGTTTCATTGAAGCCGGTGGTGTTCTCGCCCGGCAGGTCTTGCTCGAAACCCTGCACGTCCTCGCCCGGCAGCGGCTGGTCGTGTCGGTTGTTGTGGATGACGGCGTCGGGCTGCAGCGTGTGGATCATGTCATACAGCTTCTCATACTCGAACGAGCCGCCGGCAGCGAAGTAGGCGTCGCTCTCGCTGAGCTTGTGATGCGGCCAATCGCCGTCGAACCAGATACAGGCAATCGGCCCGAAGTTCGTACACAGCTCGCGCACCTGGCCGTGCAAGAAGGCGATGTAATCGCTCCACGCCAGCCCGCTCTCCTTGCGGAAGCGATAGGCCGGATGATGCCAGTCCAACAGCGAGGAGTAGAAACCGAGCTTGACGTCGCCGCGCTTCGCGCAAGCGTTCGCCAGCTCGGCCAGCGGGTCGCGCTTGAACGGCGTGTTGGTAACTTTATAGTCGCTCAGCGCCGTGTCGTACATCGAGAAGCCGTCGTGATGCCGGCTGGTGATCACGATGTACTTCTGGCCGGCGTCGGCGGCGATGCTCACCCACTCGTCGGCGTTGAACCGGGTGGGGTTGAACTGATGCATCAGCTTCTCGTATTCCGGCACGGGGATGCGTTCGATGTGCATCACCCACTCCTGTCGGGCCAGGATGGAATACAGCCCCCAGTGGATGAACATTCCGAAGCGCGCGTCTTGAAACCAGGTGATGCCTTGCGGCGAGGCTTGTTTGATCGTCATAGTGGGAATTATGCGCGATTCTGGCCTAGCGCTGCGCGAGCGGGACGTAGACCACGTGCCCTCCGTCGGACACCACCAGTTGCACGGGAACGGCAACCGACGACACATCCGCAGCCGAGATCGTCACCACGCCTGTATGCACACCGACGTTCAAACCGGACGGATTCACGCTCACCCGGAGCGCGTCGCCGATGCGCTCCAATTGCAGCCATGGCACGTCGGCGCCGGCCTGCCAGCCAGCGGTCCCACATCCCTGCATCACATTCAGCGTCGCCGGCGCAGGTGGATTGCCGTTCCGCATCGCCACGAACGCGAGCGATGGCGGCGAGACGCTCAACACCGGCGATGCAGGAGACGCTTCGCCGATCTCCGAAAAGCGGGCACCGTCGGTATAGCGCACCCATACGCCCTGCCCGCGGTAGTTGCCGCCCGGCACCGGCCAGGTCATCGTTGGGCTCAGCGGCTGCGGCGCGGCGAAGATGGAGACTGCGTCCACGAACACGTCGGCGTTGCCGCTGCGCCAGAACTGAAAGATGAGGAACGGATGGTTGGGATGGTCGTTGAAGGTGAAGTTCAGGGCGAATTCTTGATACCGGCCGGGCGCGGTGAAATCAACGCCGCGCAGGCGAAGCGGGCCATATGCTGTGCCGCCACCCTCCACGATGACGCGCGCCACCTCGCCGGCGGACGTGTTGTCGCTTACCTTGAGCCGGAAATAGGCTACCATCGGCACACCTTTGATGAAGCCCGTATCCCATACCCATGCCGACGACTCGCCGGCGCCGGGAGACAGCCGGAAGGCCGTGCCGCCCCACGCCGAGGGATCATGGACGCGCTCGCCGTTGCCCCAGAGCCGGCCAAACGTCGGGAAGGTGTCATCGGCCAACCAGCCCAGGCTGAACTGCACCATCGGCAGGCCGCCGCCGTCCAGGTTACGCAGCGTCACCTGTGGCTGGGTCGTGCTGAGTTGCGCATCACCGAGTTCGTTCACCGGCACGTTCGCACCCAGGTAGATCGTGTCGCTCACCATCGTAGTGCGGCTGAAGGCATCGCGCGTCTTGACATAGACCGATCGCCAGCCTTGGCCGCCATCGAGCGTCCAGGCCTTGTTCGCTGTGTATGGCTCCCAGGAAGCCCCCAGGAAACAAGGATTGTTGCTCACCATCATCTCGGTTGCCGCGCTCATCCCTGCGAAGCCGCCGCTCGCCGAGCGGTCGTAGATGTAGAGGTTGACCACCGGTGACGTCGTGGTGATGGCCTCATTTTCGATGATGACCGGCGCATAGACCGCATCAACGCCAAAGTCCTGCGTGACGTAGCCACGTCCATCGCTGGCGCGCCGGTAGTAGCCCAAGCCGACCTCGCGCGAGTTGGGATCGAGTAAGTTGGCACGATGCCCAGGACTGTTCATCCATCCCGCGATTGCGCTTTCGGGTGGGAGATAGCCACAGTAGGCATTTTCTGCGCCGGCAAAGCCCCGGTAACCGAAAGCTGCCGCCCGATGGCCCGGCCAGTTGCCGTTAGTATCCTGGTGGCCGCAGAACCCCGGCGGGCGATTTTCGGTCGAGTCCCACGAATACCAGCGCGCCGCGCGGGTCAATTGCAAGTTCCAGCGCAGCGGCGGGACGCCGTTGTCGCGCCGCGCCAAGTTGCCCAGATAGACCGTGCGTGCTTCGTTCAAGAGCAACTCCGGCGTTTGGATGGTCGGGTCAAAGCCGCCCTGCGCGTGAGCCGGCAGGCCGGCCAGCAACACGAACAGCGAGGAGACCGATGACAAAATCAGCCAGCGGCGTGGACGAGCTTTCTTTTTATGAGCGATTCAGAGATGCGATTCTTGCTTCCGTGCTGGCGACCCAGCACGCCCCCTGTGATCCTGATGCGCGCTTTGATGCGCCGTCATCATCAATATCGCACCTCTGGCCGGCCGCTGCTCAACGCAACCCTGCCGATCCAAAGTGCAAGGCAAGCGTCGAAACCGGCGTCTGGCTTCCGACCAGATGCGCGCCCTACGCCCCGGCACGCCATGCTGCCAACGCGCTGAGCAGTGCCGGACCCAGCACCAACAGCCCGACGACGACGGCGCATAAGGCAGTCAAAAAGACCGCGCCAGCCGCGCAATCCTTCGCCACCTTGGCCAGCGCGTGAAATTCCGGCGAGACGTGATCTACGACCGCCTCTAGCGCTGTGTTCACCAACTCCGCCTGGAACACCAACCCCGTCGCCAGCGCCAAGATCGCCCATTGCTCCGGCGAAAGCCTTATGACCAGGCCGACGACGACCACGGCCAGCGCCACGCCGCAGTGCACCTTGAAATTGCGCTGCGTGCGAAAGGCGTAGGCGATCCCCTCGAAGGCGAAGCGAAAAGAGGCGAGCAGGTTGGGAGATTTCATGAGAGCTATGAGCTATGAGCCGTGAGCTATGAGCTTTGATTAGAGATTGGAGATTGGAGATTGGAGATTGGAGATTGGTGTGCTAAATCTAGAGTCTCTAATCTCTAATCTCTTCTAATCCTCTTCACTCGATCCGGCAAATCAACCCCTTCAAATACTCCGCTTCAGGGAAGCTGAGCAGCACAGGATGATCGCTGGCCTGCGTCAGCCGCTCGATCACCCGCGCCTCGCGCCCGGCCTCCAGCGCTGCGCTGAAGACGATCTTTTGGAACAACGCCGCATCTACCACGCCGCTGCACGAGAACGTCGCCAAAATCCCACCCGGCCTGATGACGCTCAGGCCGACGCGGTTGAGGTCCTTGTATGCGCGCGACGCCCGCTCGATCTGTCCGGTGTGATGGGCGAACTTGGGCGGATCGAGGATGACGACATCGAATCGCTCATCGCTGTTGCGCAATGCCCGCAGATAGTCGAACACATCGGCTTCGACGCACTCGTAGCGCTGCCCGGCGCGTACGCCGCCGTTCAGCGCCAAATTGCGCTCGGCCAGCGACAGCGCCTCACCGCTCGAATCCACGTTGACCACGCGCGCCGCGCCACCGGCCAGCGCATGCAGGCCGAAAGCGCCGGTATAGGAGAATGCGTTCAACACCGCTGCGCCCTTGCAATAGGCTGCCACCCGAGCGCGGTTGTCGCGTTGATCGAGGTAGAAGCCGGTCTTCTGCCCGCCGGCCAGGTTGACCAGGAAGCGCAGCTCGCGCTCGCGAATCTCGACCGGCTCAGCGGGCACGGCGTCGTCCAACGCCTCACGCACCTGGCGCGGGATCGTTCCGCCGAATTCGTGCCGCAGGCGCTCTTCGTCCATGCGCCGCACAATGTGTCGAGGCAAAAGCGCTTCGTTCAGCGCATCCGCCAAGATCGGCAGCGCGCGCCAGGCGGCGAGGGTCGAAATTTCGAGGACCAGGCAGCCGGCATAGTCATCGGCAATCAGGCCCGGCAGGCCATCGCTCTCGCCGAAGACCCAACGGATCGCATCGGTATGCGCCAGGGCAGGATCGCGCCGGCGTCGCGCGACCGCTGCATGGATGCGCCGCCGCCAGAACGCTTCGTCTATCGCCTCATCGCGTTCCCAGGTGAGCAGGCGCACGGCGATTTGCGCCTGCTGATTGATCACGCCACGCGCCAGCCACTCGCCGTTATTGTTAGTGACGTCAACGATGTCACCATCCTTCGGCTTTCCGGCGATCTCCTTGATTGCGCCGGCGAACAAGCGCGGGTGGCGCTGACGGACGGATCGGTCGCGCCCCGACTTAAGGACGACGGTGGCAGTGGGCAGCATGACGCGATCTCGATCGCCTATCGCGCCGATCGCGCACTAGCGCACGACGAAGGCAAGCACGACCATCACGGCGATCAGCGCGAAGAAGATCAGAGACGTCAGCCGCAGATCGTCGAGCACCTCGCTATACGCGCGCCGCAGGTTCGCTGTGATCGGCGCAGCCGGTGTCACCGGGGCGCGAGCAACAGCCGCGTTCGTCGTGGACGATTCGACGGCCGCGTCCGGCTTGGGCGGCGCCGGCGCGCGCTCGGGAACGTTAAATGCCTCGGGGGGCAGATTGGGTTTTCGCTCGCGACGGGATTTCTTGGACATATCGGTTCGTGTCGGTAGGGTTGATAGTGTCGGTAGTGTCAATGGTGTCGTCGGTATCGCGACGCCGACGGGTCAATGCGGGAGTTTGGCGCCTACGGCGAACACCTCGCGCTGGAAGAACCAAGCGAACGGCACCCAGTTGAACGCAACGTGGCGCAACGCGCTCATTACAGCGCCTTCGCGGCGGTTCTGTGGCGGTGTGTCCAGCCACACGCGGACGCGCTTGAAGCCGGCGCGCACCAGATAGCGGCGCAGGCGCAGCATGTCCTGTTCGTTGACGTGCACTTCGGTGTTGATCGCCACGTTGAGCGCACGCGGGTTCTTGGGATACTTGTGACCCTGTCCCATCACCGTACGGACGGTGCGCACCACCGGATAGGCATAGGCGTCGTACCAACGGTTCGGCGCCGTATGCACGATGATCTGGCCGGAGGGCTTGAGCACGCGCCACACCTCGCGCAGACAAGCGTCCAGTTCCCACGGCTGAAGATGCTCGACCACGTCGAACATCAGCACGCGGTCGAACGACGCATCGGCGAACGGCAGAGACTTCGCGTCGGCGCGCGCGATGCCATAGGTCCCCGATTCGTTCTGCATGATGCGCTGGGTCAGCCGCACGGCGGCGCGCGCATAGTCAATCCCAAACGACTTTGCGCCGATCCGCGCAACACGCCGAACAATCTCGCCACGCCCACAGCCGAGATCGAGCACGCTCATGCCCGGCTCCACCGATGCAAATTCGAACGCCTGGCGCAGCCGGCGGGAGAGATGTTCGCCTTCGGTCTTGATGAACTCGTCGTAGCCCTCGCAAGCCGTGAGGAAGTAGTTTTCGTCGTACAGCTCGGATGGCAGCGGCGCTTCATGCGCGTGGGATCGCGAATCGCTCATCGTCAACCGCGCCGAAGTATATCAATCGGCGGGGTCATTCGCTCAAATAGTTTCACCGTCTGGTCGGCAATCGCATCCCACCGGAATCGCTTACTCAACTCTGCTGCGCCGGCTTGCAGCCGACGCCGGAGCGCATCGTCGCAGATCACGCGGGCGATGGCTTGCGCCAAGGCAGATGCATCGTCAGGTGGCGTGAGCAACACATTCGTCTCGTTCACCAATTCAGGCAAATCCACCCGAGGCGTCGTGGTAATGACGGCGCAACCGTGGGCCAGTGCAGCCATCAGCGTGCCGCGGCGGAAGGAGGCGCCGTCGCGATAGGGCAGCGCGACGCATGTGCACGCCGCAAATGCCTCGCTTACGCCACATTCGTCGAGGAAGCCGGTGAGGTAGACATGCGCATGCACGCCCAGTTCCACAGCCAAGCGTTGCAGGTGCGCGGCATACACCATGTTCGTCGGATCGCTGTCGCCGGTCTGCCCGCCGATGTGCAATAAGCCCACGTTCAAGCCACGCCGGCGCAACTCGCTCAAAGCGCGGATGAGTGTCTCGCCGCCCTTGCTCTCGTTCATGAAGCCAAAGTAGCCGATCAGAACGACATCATTGGCGATGCCCTGCGCACGCGTCCATGCTGCACGGTCGAAGCCCTCCGGCGACGCCGGTATGATGTTGCTGCCGATGGGAATCAGAGCGACCTCGCGCACGCCTTCTTGCACCAACGTATCGCGGTCCTCGACGTTGGTGACGATGCAAGCGGATGCACCCTTCGCCATCATCACGATGGACTTCCAGCGCAAAAAGCCGGCCTTGGGAAAGAGATACGGCACGCGCAGATCGTGAAACGTGACCACGGTGGGCGTGCGCTTGGCCAGCGCACCCGGCAGCAAGTTGATGGCCGGATGCATCTGGTAAGCGGCAGCCTGATACTGCAAGTTCAGCACATCAGGGTGAAAGAGGCGGTTGAAGCCTTCGATGCGCCGGCGCGTCTCCCAGTTCCAGGCCGTGACCAGCCGGTGTACGGTCACGCCGACTTCGCGTTCGACGGCCGGCGCGCCCGCAACGAACTTGGTCAGCACATGCGGCTCATGGCCGAGCTCGGCGAGCTCTAGGGCCAGCCGGCGGGTGTAGTCGCCCAAGCCGCCCTGCAGCGGCGGATACTCGCCGGCGATTAGACCGATGCGCATGGGCTTAATGGTAATGGGTAAATGGGTAATCGGTAATCGGTCGCCGGTTGCGCGTTGCCGTTGCCGGCTCACCACTTACCGGTTATTCGCCGCGAATGAGAGGTCGGGCGTGGGGAATAGGTGGGAGCGGGGAGTCAATCACGGTTGCCGACATCTACAGCTTCACGCACCAGCCGCTGTAGTTCACGCACCGGCGCAGCCATGCGTCGGTACGCGTCGCGCACCAAGAAGACGCACGCCAAATCCCGCCGAAAGTCCACCCACGGTGTGAACCCACTCGCGCCTGGGCTGCTCACTTGGATCACTCGACCATGTTCGTCGGCCAGGTCGCGCCAGACGCCCAGGCCGTATCCGCTGCCGGGGAAGAGATTAGGCGAGGCGATCACCGGCGCGCCAAAGGTGTGATCCTCATGCATCAACGCAACCACCGCCGGCGCGAGGACGCGTATGCCGTCGAGCACGCCGCCGGCCGCGATCATGCGCACGAAGCGGCTGTAGTCGCGCAACGTCGAGCGCAGGCCGCTGCCCACGCGCGGGTGGCCGGTGCGTTCGGCGTCATAGTCGCTGGCCGTCATTCCCAGTGGCTCGGCAATGCGTTCGTGGAACAGCGCCGCCCAAGGCCGGCCGGTCGCTACTTCGGCGATTCGCCCGGCGACTTGAAATGCGCTCTCCCCATAGGCAAACGCCGCACCCGGGGCCGCAATCAACGACACCTGAGCGATTTGGTCGGCGCAGGCAGCCAGGGAGCGCGACGCATCGCCTACACAGGGCGCTTCACCCGGCGGCAGGCCGGACGTATGCGCCAGCAGCTGCCGCAGCGTGATCGTGGACTTATCGCCATCGAAACCGATGAGGTAGTCGGAAGCGCGCGCTTCGAGATGAAGCACGCCGTCACCGATCAGCGAAGCGATCACCGCCGCACTCACCCACTTGGTTCCCGAAGCGACGACGACGTGCGTGTCGAGCGAATAGGCGCCGAATGCCTGCTCATAGATCACTGCGCCGCGATGCGCGATGGATAACGACGCGCCGTTGAGCGGCGTACCTCGGATCAACTGATGGATGTATGCCTCGATTGCAGAGAAGTCATAGCTCACATGAGCATTATCGCCACGGCGCAGTTAGCCCCTGCGCAGGCATGAAGCCCGCGCCTACCGTAGGCTATGTCGGTAGTCCACAGGCATGAAGCCCGCGCCTACCGTACGCTATGTCGGTAGTCCGCAGGCATGAAGCCCGCGCCTACCGTACGCTATGTCGGTAGTCCGCAGGCATGAAGCCCGCGCCTACCGTAGGCTACGTCGGTAGTCCGCAGGCATGAAGCCTGCGCCTACCACATCCTCAGTCCGCAGGCATGAAGCCCGCGCCTACCACATCCTCAGTCCGCAGGCATGAAGCCCGCGCCTACCACATCCTCAGTCCGCAGGCATGAAGCCTGCGCCTACCACATCCTCAGTCCGCAGGCATGAAGCCCGCGCCTACCACATCCTCAGTCCGCAGGCATGAAGCCTGCGCCTACCACATCCTCAGCATGCGAAATCGGGTATCCTTAAGTGCATGTCAATCACGATTCGCATCCCCACCCCGCTGCGGCCGTATGTAGGTGGGGCGAAGGAGATCGCCGGCAACGCCGGCACCGTTGCAGAGGTGCTGGCTGCACTGAGCACTGCGTATCCCGAGTTGAAGCGGCATCTGTTTAACGAAGAGGGGAAGCTGCGCTCGTTCGTCAACGTATATCTAGGCGACGAGGACGTGCGCTATCTGCAAGGGCCGGACACGCCGGTGCCCGACGGCGCGATGTTGAGCATCGTGCCGAGCGTGGCCGGCGGGACTGCGTCATCGCCGTTCATCATCGAGCCCAACAGCGTGCACCTTTCCAACGACGAGATCCGCCGCTATTCGCGCCACTTGATCCTGCCCGAGATCGCTATGAGCGGGCAGAAGAAGCTGAAGCAGGCCAGCGTGCTACTGGTCGGCGCAGGTGGGCTAGGCGCGCCGGCAGCCATGTATCTAGCGGCCGCCGGCGTCGGCCATCTCGGCATTGTGGACTTCGACGTGGTGGACGAGTCCAACTTGCAGCGACAGATCATCCACGGTCAGAGCACCGTCGGCAAACCGAAGCTACAGAGCGCGGCTCAGCGCATCAAGGACATCAACCCGTTCGTCGAAGTGACCGGCTACGAAGAGCCGCTGACCAGCCAGAACGCGCTGCGCATCTTCGCCGACTACGACGTGATCGTGGATGGCACCGACAACTTCCCCACGCGCTACTTGGTCAACGATGCGTGCGTGCTGCTCGGCAAGCCGAACGTGTATGGCAGCATCTTTCGCTTCGAGGGACAGGCCTCGGTGCTCTGGGCCAAGCACGGCCCGTGTTACCGCTGCCTCTACCCCGAGCCGCCGCCCCCCGGCCTGGTGCCATCATGCGCGGAGGGCGGCGTGCTGGGCGTGCTGCCCGGCGTAATCGGCGTGATCCAGGCCACCGAGGCGATCAAGCTCATCACCGGCATCGGCGAGCCGCTGATCGGCCGGCTGCTGCTCTACGACGCGTTGGAGATGCGCTTTCGCGAGCTGAAGCTGCGCAAAGACCCGGCCTGCCCCATCTGCGGCGAGCATCCCACCGTACACGAGCTGATTGACTACGACGCGTTCTGCGGCGTGCCGTCGCGCAACGGTCCGACACCGGAGACAAGTCACGGCGTGCCGGAGATCACGGTCAAAGAGCTGAAACAGCGCATCGAGGCCGGCCTGGACAAGACCAACACGATTCTGATTGACGTGCGGGAGCCGTACGAATGGCAGATTGCCCACCTGGACGCGGCACGGCTCATCCCCAAGGGCGAAATTCAGAATCACCTGCACGAGCTAAGCCAGGCCGACGAAATCTTAGTGCACTGCCGCAGCGGCGCGCGCAGCGCCGACGTGGTGAAGTTTCTGATCAACGATGTTGGCTTTCGCAAGGTGAAGAACGTCAAGGGCGGCATTTTGGCCTGGGCGCGGGAGATTGACCCGAGCATGCCGGTGTATTAATCACGCGCGATGCGTTACCGCACGGCCGCTGCCAGGTTCGTCGCGCCGGCGAGGGCGATGGCCACGCCGACCAACGCCATCGCGCCCGGCGCGATCCACAGCCGCAGCAGTGATGCCACCTGCGCGATCTCTGGATAGGTCGGGTCGTAGATCACCGTCACCTGCTCGCCGACCTCGTAGTCGGCTGCTCGCGCGAGCGGCGCTTCGACCGGACGGCCGTCGCGCGTGGTGAACCGCAGCAGCGCCGGCCGGCGAGACGATTCGCCCTCCTGCGATGGGCCGACGCCTTGAACGGTCGCCGTCGCCGTGTAGGACAACGAGCGGCGCAACAATACTACGCCGGCCGCAGCCAACAAACACCCGATCACAATGAGCGGCATCGCAACCATCAAACGCACAGGGTCCATGGCGCTAGTGTGAATCAATCCGGCGCACAAGGCAACTCGACCTCACGACTTGACGACCTGACCGACTCGACGATCCGAATGGACTGCCTCCCCGATGATCTGCTCGACGAGATCGCGCGACAAGTCGGCACGCCCTGCTATGTGTATGACCGCGCGCGCATCGCGCGGAACTATGCCCGGCTGGCGAACGCGTTGGCGCCTACTGCAGACGTCGGGCGCATCTGCTACTCCATCAAAGCCAACGGCAACCTGTCTCTGTTGCGGCTGATGCGCGATCTAGGCGCGGGCTTCGACGTGGTGAGCGGCGGCGAGCTGCAGCGCGCGTTGATGGCCGGCGCCGCGCCGGATCGCATTGTGTTCGCCGGCGTAGGCAAGCGCGACGACGAGCTGATCGCCGCGCTAAACGCCGGCATCGGCTGGATCAACGTCGAGAGCGCGCAGGAGTTGCGCGTGTTGAGCGATTTAGCAGCGGCACGCGGCGTCGTCCAGCGCGTCGCGTTGCGGATCAACCCCGGCATTGACCCACACACCCATCGCTACCTCGCCACCGGCAAGCGGGCCAGCAAATTCGGCATCGAGATCGAGGAAGCGCTGCGGCTCGTCGCCCGGCGCGCAGATTATCCCGGCGTCGTCATCGAAGGCCTTCACATCCACATCGGCTCGATGGTGAGCGACGTTGCGCCGTACCGGGACGCGATGCGGGTAGCGCTCGAGGTCATCGCGCAGTGCCGGACGCTGGGCGCGACGGTCACGACGCTCAACCTGGGCGGCGGCTTTGGCGTCGCCTATCAGCCCGACCAGACCGATGCGCCGGTCGAGGCCATCGCCAGCGCCATCGTCCCAAGTGCACGCCAGGCCAGCCTGCGCTTGCTGTTCGAGCCGGGACGCGCGATCGTTGCCAATGCCGGCACGTTGCTCACCCGCGTGCTCTACACCAAAAGCAATGGCGGCGTGCGTTATGCCGTTGTGGATGCTGCAATGAACGACCTGATCCGGCCGGCGCTGTACGGCGCGGTGCATCGGGTGTCGTTGGTGTCGGGGGTGTCAAAGGTGTCAGGAGCGTCGTTAGTGTCGGCAGTGTCGGTGGTGGGGCCGGTGTGCGAGAGCGGCGACGTGTTGGCCGAGGGGGTGATGCTGCCGGAGCTTCAGCGCGGTGACCTGCTGGCGATCCATCACGCCGGCGCATACGGCATGAGCATGGCCAGCAACTACAATACCCGCCCGCGCGCTGCCGAGGTCCTGGTTGTAGACGGCATGTGGAAGGTTATTCGCAGGCGAGAAAGCCTAGAAGACCTCTGGGCGCACGAAGTAGAATGCTCGGCCTGAGCTGGTTGTTGAAGTCGCTGGATCATGTCCGTACAGAAAACTCCCGATCGCCGCGGCGGCGTGGATGATCAGAAGATTCACTGGGAGGAAGATTTGAAGCCGTTCAAACGTCTTCCTCGGCAACCGCGTGATTACCCGCAGCAGCGCGTGCCGGCGATCATCCCGATGGCAATCAGTTTCGCTCTCGTCGGCGTCGCCTGCTTTTTAGCCGCGTCATTCGTCAACCAGAACCGTCCTGCGCTGAACTTCAGTGCGCCGACTGCGACGATTCAGATCATCTTGCCCACGCCGACGGAGGAAATTCCGCCGACCGCTACGCCCTACGTTGCGCCGACCGATACGCCGATCCCAGAGCCGACGACCGTTACCGAAGGCCAGCCGGGCACGATCGGCGTTGGTGTGCGCGTGGTGATCTTCGGCACGGGTGGCAATGGCCTCAACTTCCGACGCGAACCCTCGATCTCGGCGGAGAAGATTCGCAGTCTGCCCGAAGGCACGATCTACGAAGTAGTCGGCGGTCCACAGGAGAACGGCGGCTACGTGTGGTGGCAACTGCGCGATCCCAGCGACGGCACGATCGGCTGGGGTGTGCAAAACTATCTGCGTCCCGCGCCGTGAAATTGAAAATTGAGAAAGGGCAGGCGCGTTTTACGCTCTACGTTCTACGGTCTGCGCCCCTACGTGGGATACGTCGCCAGCCGCTTCTCCGCCACGCGCTGGTTCAGACGCTGCAACCGGCACGTGATCTCGGCCTTGACGTGCGGCAGGTCAACGGTGAGCAGCCGGCCGTAACGCATCAGCAACTTGCCGTCACAGATCACTGTGTCCACATCGCCCGCATGCGCCGAATACACCAGATTGGCAATAGCATCGTAGCGCGGGAATAGATGCGCGCCCTCTTGTCGCAACAAGGCGATGTCGGCCAGCTTGCCCTCGGCCAACTCGCCGATGCCCGGCAGGCGCAGCGCCGCTGCGCTTCCGGCGAATGCGATTTCCATCACCGCCTGCAGCGGCATCGTCGTCGAGTCTTTCATGGCCTGCTTCTGGTCGAGCGCGAGCAGGCGCATCTGCTCGAGCACGTCCAGCGTGTTGCTGCTGACCACGCCATCGGTGCCGATGCCTACCGTGATGCCGGCCTCGCGCATCGCGCGCACCGGCGCCGTGCCCATCGCCAGCTTCATGTAGGTCTTCGGGCATTGCGCCACCGCCACGTCGTGATCCTTGAGCATGGCGATGTCTTCGGGCGTCAGGGCGATGCCGTGGGCCAGCAGCACCGGCACGTCGAGCACGCCGGCCTGCTGCAGCATGAACGGCGGCGTGACGCCATGCTGCTTCAAGCTGAGTGCCACCTGATCGTGCGTCTCGCTGCAATGGATATGGATTCCGGTGTTCAACGCTTTGGCGTGCTGAGCCGTGAGTGCTAGGAAGTCGCGATCACAGAGGTAGGGCGAATGCGGCGCGAGCCAGGTCGTGATGCGCCCGCCGGCGCCACCTTGCCAGCGCCGCGCGAAGTCCACCGTCTGGTTCAGCTTCGCCTCGCCCTCGTGGCCGAAGACCGCCCAGCCGATGTTGGCCCGCACCCCAGCCTGGTCCACTGCCTCGGCGATCTCATCGCAGAAGAAGTAGTGATCGGCGAACGTCGTGACGCCGCTCTGGATCATCTCCGCGATGGCCAGCAGCGCGCCCCAGTAAATGTCCTCCGGCTCCTCGTTGCTCTCCAGCGGCCAGATGTAGTCGTTGAACCAAGCCTCGATGGTGACATCCTCGGCCAGGCCGCGGAAGAGCACCATCGGCGCGTGCGTGTGACAGTTGATCAAGCCGGGGATGGCGAGCAGGCCGCTGGCGTCAATCACCTCGCGCGCCTGCGCGCGGTCAATCGTTTCAGTAGGGACGATCGCTGCGATGCGATTGCCGGCGATGACGATATCGCGGTCGTTGACGACGACGTATTTGCCATCCTGCCGGATCAGCACATCACAGCCGGCGATGAGCAGATCGAACGTTGAAAGGACCTGTGGCATCAGCCAGAGTATATTCGGTGCGTTCTGCCGAGCAACACAATCACCAATCATCAATCGCAAATCGCGATGCACCTCGACAACCTCCTGCGTTTCGATTATTGGCTGGACGCCTCCGTCGCTGCACAGCCCGCCGGCCCGGCCATGTGGCTGGTGGTGGTTGCAGGGTTGCTCGGTTGGTTCATTGCCGGGTATCTGGGGCGAAGCAAGCGCGCACCGCGGAACGTCGTCCTTGCGTGGATGTTCGCCGCCGGATTGGTCGCGCTGGTCGGGCTGGGACGATTGTTCGCGATTCCTGTGCTGGGCTGGCGCGTGGGTTGGCTGGTCGCAGCGCTGGTGGCGCTAGCGCCGCCGGTGAAGCATGCGTTGAGTCGCGCACAGGCAGATGGGCTTGCGACCGATTGCCTGCACGCGCTATCCTTCGGCCCACCGCGGGCGGGCAACGATTGGAGCGCAACGACCGCGGCGCTGTGGTTGGTTGCACATTGGCTCGGCCTGTCGGTTGTCTTCGCCAACCTGAATCTCTCCATCCTGTTGGCGCCGGCGCTGCTGACGCTACTGCTCGCACCGTTCATCATCGTAGCGGCATTGAATGTGGCTCGCCGGCGCGCGATTTGGCTGTGGACGCTCTCCTCGCTCGCGCCGCTGACGATCACCTACGTCACGACGTGGTTGAGCTTTAGCGGCGTGCGATTCGAGGGTGTGCTCAACGGCGTGCTTTCCCCGCTTCTGTCGCTCATCGTCATGTCGGCGCTGGCGTTCGTGATCGGCGGGCGATGGGCGATTCACAGATCGGGGATAGGAGCGCGATTAGCGATCGGGGATCGGGGATTTGTGCGTGGGAGCGCGGCGTTGCTCATCGTCGCGTCCATCGGTTGGTCGGCGTGGGCGGCCCTCGTGTTGCACACGCATGGCGTCACCGGCAGCGATCCCTACGCCTACGCGCAGATGGGCGTGGACCTGGTCACGCGGGGCACGGTGTTTCACGCCTTCCCGCTAGCACGCCTCACCGATGCGCTGGACATCCCATCTCATCCGGTCGTTCACGTCGGCTACCGCATTCCCGACGGCATCGGCTATGAATCCACCACCGTCTGGCCGCCAGGCTATGCCATCTTCACCGGCCTGGCCTACCTGCTGGCCGGCGAGCACGGCCTGTATCTCG
Source organism: Candidatus Roseilinea sp. (assembly GCA_025998955.1). NCBI lineage: Bacteria > Bacillati > Chloroflexota > Candidatus Thermofontia > Candidatus Roseilinea > Candidatus Roseilinea sp. The sequence continues at coordinate 550,371 of AP024676.1, read as the reverse complement.
TCACGCCGCTGTTGAACCTAGTCTCGCTCGGCGTGATCGCGTGGTTTGCGTATCACGCGTCAGGCTTCAGGTGCCGGGTGTCAGGTATCGGGCGTCATGTGTCGCACGCGGGACAACCCGACCCACAAGACGCAGGACGCAACACGCAATACGCTGTCGCCGCCCTCACCGTCTTCTTCACCGCTACGTCGTATCAACAAGTGGAATGGCAGATGACGCCGATGGCCGACATCGCAGCGCAATTGTTCTCGATCCTCGCGCTGACCTTGGCGTTGTGCGCTCGCGGCTCGCTGCTGATGGCCGGCCTGAGTGGCCTGGCGCTGGGCGTCGCGTTCGACATCCGCTACACGCAGGTGCTGATGGCGCCGGCCATCGCGCTTGCGCTCGTGATCACGGGACGCGCGACGCGCGACGTGCGATGCACTGCAGAGGACACAGGACGGAAGACGCACAACAATCGTCTCGCGTCCTACGTCTTGCGTCTTATATCCTGCGCTCTCGCTGCATTCATCGCCGCATCGCCCGTGCTGGTCTATCACCAATTTGCCTTCGGCAGCCCGTTCGTCACCGGCTCGGAAGAGCTGGCGCACTTCTCGTTGGTGGGTTTGCCGCAGACAGCCCTGCGCACGCTGGGTGAGTTGAACCACTATCGTGAGTTCGGCCTGTTGACGCCGCTGATTGCGCTCGGCTTAGTCGCCGCGCTCCGCCGGCATCGCCGCGTGCTGATCGTGCTTGCTGTGATGTTCGCCGTTCTATTCGGCTTTCACGCGGCCTACCACTACCTTCGCCCGCGCGACATCCTATTCCTCTTCCCCATCGTCAGTTGGCTGGCGGCGCTAGGTGCGGTCGAGCTATGGCGCATGATCTCGGCTTTGAGTTCTAAGCTTTTCGTGTTGAGTTCTCAGTCTCCTACCCTGCCTCAACGCCGAGAGGCGCGATCGTTCTTAATCCCCAATTCTCAATTCTCAATTCTCGGCCGGCTGTTAGCGATCACGGCCCTCTGTGCGTTGTCATTCCTGTTCGTGCTGCGCGCAATGGAGACGCTGGCGTTGCCGGTCACGCGCGGCTTCGGAGGCTTCGGCCATTTGGTGCGCGAGCAACGCCTCTCGTTCGATCGCCTGCGCCAGATGACGCCGGAGCGTGCCGTCATCGGCTGCTCGCTGAACAGCGGGGCTGTGGATTTGCACGCAGGGCGCATGGCGTTTCGACCGGCGGGCTGGACATCGGATGAACTCATCCACTTCGTGGACGCACTGCATGCGGAAGGCCGGCCGGTCTTCCTGCTGGACGACGGGGCAGAACTGCGGGCAACGCTGGCGACGCTGCGCGCGCGCTACGCCCTGCGCGAGGTCGGCCGCTTGGACGTGCCTTACTACGAGGCCATCGGCGGCGGCTCACAGAACCGGCGCGTGCCGCTGTTCAAGATCGAGGCGCGCCGATGATGAAACGCCTCGGGTGCATTCGCTAACGAGGGCGGACGCAGTAGAGCGCACTCTCCGTAGCGCACCGTGCGCGCGGCTGTAGGGCATGCGATGTAGTGCACGCTCCACCCGATTCGGGGCACAAGCCTGTAGCGCGCCCGAGCGCACATCTCGCTACGATAGCGAACGCGCCTGTGCAAACCCGCCCGGGCGTTTACGCCCGGGCTGATAGGGATGGGCTGCGCGCAGCTCTTGCCCGTTCACTCAGCGCCGGGATTTATGCCGACGCGACCGAGGCGCATATCGTCGCCGGTCAGTCCGTTCGCCTATGCGGCACAAATCGCGATGCCCCCAACAAAAATGCACCCCGATCATCCTCCGCGGCTTAAAATCATCACCGGGTGAATGCACAACTCACAACTCACAACTCACGACTCACAACCCACGGCTCACCGCTCGCAGCGCGCTGATCTCGCCGTCGTCATCCTGAACTACAACACGCGCGATCTACTGCGCGGCTGCCTGCTGTCGCTGCGCGCGCAGGCCGGCCTGCGCTTCGCCGTCTGCGTGGTGGACAACGCCTCGACCGACGACAGCGCCGCAATGGTGGCCGCCGAGTTTCCGGAAGCGTCGCTGGTGCGCAATCCGGTCAACAACGGCTTCTCCGCGGGCAACAACCTCGGGCTGAGGCATTTTGGCTTCCCGGAGGACGGACGGGCGCGCTACGCCATGTTGCTCAACCCGGACACCGTCGTGCCGCCCGACGCGCTGCGCCGGATGGTTGCCTTCGCCGACGCCCATCCCGACGTCGGCGTGATCGGGCCGAAGCTGGTGCTGAAAGATGGCTCGCTGGACAAGGCCTGCCGGCGCAGCTTCCCCACGCCGGAGGTGTCGTTCTATCGCTTCGTCGGCCTGAGCCAGCTGTTCCCGCGCAGCAAGCGCTTCGGCCGCTACAACATGACCTACCTCGATGAAGATGAGCAGGCCGATGTGGATTCCGTCGTCGGGGCGTGCATGATGCTGCGCGCCGAGGTCATTGCCCGCATTGGGCTGCTCGACGAGCAATTCTTCATGTACGGCGAAGACCTGGACTGGTGCTTGCGCGCCAAGCAGGCCGGCTACCGCGTGGTGTATTACCCCGAAGTCGTGGTGCATCACGTCAAGCGCGCCGCCAGCCGCACCAGCGCCAAGGCACGGTATGAGTTCCAGCGAGCGATGTGGCTGTTCTACCGAAAGCACTACCGCGCCAACACCCATCCGCTGGTGGACGGACTGATCCGGCTGGGGCTGGTCGTGCGTGGCGGGCCGGCGCTGCTGCGCGAGATGGCGCAGGAGCAGTGATCGAGCAGATAGCAACAGTGGAGGGAGACGATGGAGATGACCCCTGAGCAGATGTATCCGTTCCGCATGTTCGGCGTCGCCATGACGACGTTCATTTTGCTGTGCGGTCTGGCCGTGGTGCTGCGGCCCAAGAAGAAGATCGTCTCGCCCGGCCACCGCATCGGCAACTTCATCATCTGGATGCTGGGCGAGAAGAACGGCATGCGCATCATCCGGCTGTGCGGCTGGGCGATGATCATCGGCGGCGCCGTGGGGTTGATCTCGGTGCTGAGCGCGCTGCTGAGTTCGTGATGCGCGAGGGAAGTCAACGCCTAATACGCTCGGAGCGCATGGGGTGCCTTCGGTCGTGGGAAAATTAGGCCGATGCAGCCAACGTTCTACGTCCGCGACATCCCGGTATACGGCGATCTGATCCTGTCGCCGATGGATGGGTTTTCCGACCTGCCCTACCGGCTGATTTGCCGCGAATACGGCAGCGCGATGAGCTATACCGAGTTCACCGCGTGCGAGGCCATCCTGCGCGACGCCAAGCCGGCGCTGCGCCAGCTCGATTATCATCCTAGCGAAAAGCCGCAACTCACCTTCCAGATCTTCGACAGCGACGAAGACCGCATCGTGGCCTGCGCGCAGAAGATCGAGCGGCTCGGCCCCGGCATCATTGACCTGAACATGGGCTGCTCGGTCAGCAGCGTGAGCGGGCGCGGCGCCGGCGCCGGCCTGCTGCGCGACCCGCAGAAGATCGGGCGCATCTTCAACCGCATGAGCAAAGCCGTGCGCGTGCCGGTCACCGGCAAGATTCGCCTGGGCTGGGACGCGAAGTCGCGCAACTATATCGAGGTCGCCAAGATCCTCGAGGACAACGGTGCATCGTTGATCGCCGTGCACGGCCGCACCAAGGAGCAGGCCTACAAGGGCGTCGCCGACTGGGACGCCATCGCCGAGGTAAAGCAGGCGGTGAGGATCCCGGTCATCGGCAACGGCGACGTGAAGACCGTGGCCGACATCGCGCGCATCAAGGCGCACACCGGCTGCGACGGCGTGATGATCGGTCGCGCCGCCATCGGCAACCCGTGGATCTTCCAGCGCAAAGACCGCCACGAGGTCACCGTCGAGGAGGTCATCGTGCTGCTCAAGCGCCACCTGCGGGCGATGATCGAATACTACGGCGACCACGGCTTGATCCTCTTCCGCAAGCACGCAGTGAAATACATGCAGGGCATGCCACACGTGGCCGCGCTGCGCGCCCAGCTCGTCACCTGCGAGAGCGTCGGCGCTTTCCACGACCTGGTGGACGACTTCCAGCGCCGCTACCGGCAAGGCTTGCTGCCCGATAGCGCATACGACGTGACACCCGTGCAGGACGAGGAAGCTGAGTGGTCGTGCGACCGGGCAGCCATCGCATGCGCGTGACGCTGCTATCGAAAGCGCTGGTCGTTGGCGCGTATCAGCGCAAGTGCGAGTTGATCGCAGCACACGCAGACATCGCACTCACCGTCCTCGTCCCGCCGGCGTGGGGCAACCAGCCGCTCGAACGCGCCCACACGAACGGCTACACGCTGCAGGCTATCCCGATCCGCTTCAACGGCAACTTTCACCTGCACTACTATCCCACCCTGCAGCAAACGTTGGCCCGGTCTCAGCCGGATGTGGTGCACATAGACGAGGAGCCCTACAACTTAGCGACATGGCTGGCCGTGAGGGCGGCTAGGTCGCTCCGGCCGTCGCCGCGCGTGCTATTTTTCTCCTGGCAGAACCTCTACCGGCGCTACCCGCCGCCGTTTCGCTGGATGGAGCGCGATGTATTGCGCCGCGCCGACGTGGCTATCGCCGGCAGCGAAGCGGCGCGCGCGGTGTGGCAATCCAAGGGCTTCGCCGGCCCGATCCACGTCGTCCCCCAGTTCGGGGTGGATGAGCAAGCGTTCGCATCGCCGGGTGAGCATCACAGGAGTGATGAGTTCATCGTCGGCTACGCCGGCCGGCTGGTGCGCGAGAAAGGTGTAGACGTGCTGATTCGCGCCTTCGCTCGATTACCGCGTTCGGCGCGCTTGATCATCGCCGGCGCGGGTCAGGAGCAAAGCGCACTGCGCATGCTGGCGGAGCAGTTGCGAGTTGCCGAGCGTGTCGAGTTTCACCCGCCGCTGCCGTCCACACGCATGCCGGAGTTCTATCGAGCGCTGGATGCCTTCGTGCTGCCCTCGCGCACGCTGCCCCACTGGAAAGAACAATTCGGCCGAGTGCTGATCGAAGCGATGGCATGCGGCGTGCCGGTGATCGCCTCGCGCTGCGGCGAAGCGCCCAACGTCGTGGGCGATGCCGGCCTGACCTTCGACGAGGAGGACGGCGACGCATTGGCGGAGCACTTGACGGCGCTGATGACCCAGCAGCGCCTGCGCGCAGAGCTGAGCCGGCGTGGGCGCGAGCGCGTGCTGGCGCACTTCACGATGCGCCATATCGCCGATCGCACCGCAGAGATATATCGCCTGACGAATGCTCATCGAGCGCGTGTATAATCTAGAGTGGTTTCCGGCCTCCTAGCTCAGTTGGTCAGAGCGCACGGTTCACATCCGTGAGGTCACAGGTTCGAGCCCTGTGGAGGCCATTCGCCGTAGCTGTAGGGGCGGCCGAATCGGTCGCCCCTACAAGTTTGTACGAGATTACTGTCCCGTCATGCCCCGTATCGTCTGCTTCGGCTACGTCAATCCCGGCGTGGTGTTCTCGGTAGATCGCTACCCGGCTGCCAATACCGGCGCCTACGTGACCGCCAAGCGGCCGTTCATCGGCGCAGACTGTGCGATGGCGGCGCAGATGCTGGCACGCTGGGGGGTTGAAGTGCACCTGATCGGCAATGCGCTCGGCGCCGACGATCTGGGCCGGCAAACGCTGGTGCAACTCGCCGAGATGGGCGTGCACGCGCACATTGCGCTGCGGCGCGACCTGCACACGCCGTATGAAGTGGACATTTCCGACCGCGCCGGCACGCGCACCTTCTTCGTCGAGGATGCCCCTGAGGTGTGGGGGAGCCTGATCGAAGCCGACCTCCAAGCCATCGCCGGCGCTGCTATGTTGTATGCGGACTGGTACGTTGGGCCGGCGGTCGAGCGCGCTATCGCATTCGCACGTATGCATGGCGTGCCCGTCTTCCTCAACGTCGAGTATTCGCTGCTCCAACCGCACCGTTACCAACATCTGATTACCCAATCTGCCTATGCGCAATCGCCGATGTCCGACGTGCACGTCGTGCAGGAAGACCCACGCGCCATCGCCAAGGCGTTGCATGCGCTCGGCGTCGAAGTCGCATTCGTCACGCGCGGTAAGCACGGCTCGCTGGCAATAGACCCGTCGGGATTGATCGAAGTACCCGCGCCGTCCGTGAACGTCGTGGATACCCAGGGCGCCGGTGCGGTTTACTCCGCTGCAGCGATGTACGGCCTGCTCGCCGACTGGCCGATCGAACGAGTTGTGCGCTTCGCTACCACGGCGGCGTCGCTCAAGTGCGCGCAGCACGGTTTGCCACACATGGCAGTGGAAGCTATCGTCGCCCACGCAGCGAATGAGCCCTGAACTGCAACTGCTCCTCTGGGTAGCCGGCTCGCTCGGCATCGGCCTGGCCACCGTTACCTACGTCTATCGCTCCGGCGGCGGCTGGCGGCATCGAGCGCTTGCCGAGTCCGAGCTGGGCGGGCTGCTCATCGAGGTGGCTCTTTTTCTGTACCACATCGGGCTGCCGTTTTTGGCGCTGATCAGCGGTGCACTGAGCGTAGACTTGCTCGGTCTGGGTGTAATCGCGGTGGAAGGCGCACCATCGCTGGCCGGGTTCACGCCGTTCGACTGGATGCGCAGCAGCATCGCGGCCGGCTTGGCCGCCGGCTTCGTGCTGATCGTGCTCTGGCTGGCCGGGCGCACTTCCAACCCTCTCCCGACGGTTTCAGCCGACCGGCCTGGCGTGCTGCCAACTCTGCGCGATGCAGCCTACGCCGAAGTGCACTGGGCTTTCTACCGCGCGCCATTCGTGTTGTTGTTGCAAGACGTCTACTGGGGAACAGTGGCCGGTGTTATTCTGGTCGCAGCGGAGTGGTTGCTGATGCGATGGCTGCGCCGCGCACCAACGCATGCAGACCGGCCGCACACGCTCACGATGACGTGCTGCGCGTTGACCAGCGGGCTGCTGTATCTGGTGGCGCGTAACCTGTGGTTAATGATCGCCGCCCATGCAGCGATCCGCTGGGCCGGCGCGCGCCTGCTCATGCGCACCACGCAGCCGGCCATGTCATAGGCACGAGCGTCACGCCTCGATACACCATGCCGACAGGATCGTCGTGCGCGCCTCGCCGAAGCCGACGCGGATGCCATCGCGCTCTGCCCACCCCCGCAGCGTGATCGTATCGCCATCTTCGATGAATGTGCGCATGCTGCCGTCCGGCAGTCGAATCGGATTTCGACCGTTCCACGTCAGTTCGAGCATCGAGCCGTACGATTCTGGAGTCGGCCCGCTTAGCGTGCCCGATGCCATCAAGTCGCCGACCTCGACGTTGCAGCCGTTGACCGTGTGATGCGCCAACTGTTGGCTCATGTTCCAGTACATGTGCTTGAAGTTGCTCCGGCACACGGTCATCGTTGCACCGGTTGGCGTCGTGATGTCCACTTCCAGATGGATGTCGAAGCTCTTGTTGCCCACGAAGCGCAGATAGGGCAAAGGCTCCGGCGCTTGCAGCGGCGTGGATACGCGAAACGGCTCGAGCGCTTCGAGCGTCACAATCCAAGGCGAGACGGTCGAACCGAAGTTCTTGCCGAGGAAGGGACCGAGCGGCTGATACTCCCATTTTTGGATGTCGCGCGCCGACCAATCGTTGAACAGCACCAGTCCGAAGATGTGATCCTCTGCTTCCGAGGTAGTGATGGGCCGGCCGAGCGGTGAAGCCTTGCCGACGATGAAGGCTACTTCCAACTCGAAGTCGAGCGCGTGCGTCGGGCCGAAGATGGGCTCGGGATCATCGCGTTTGATCTGGCCACACGGCCGGCGGATCGGCGTCCCGCTCACTACAATGGACGAAGCGCGACCGTGGTAGGCCACGGGCAGATGGCGCCAGTTCGGCAGCAAGGCGTTCTTCGGGTCGCGGAACATCGCGCCGACGTTCGTGGCGTGATACAGGCTGGAGTAGAAGTCGGTGTAATTCGGCACGCGCAGCGGCTTGCACATTTCGGCATCGCGCTGCCTGACGAGCGCGTGCACCCAGAGATCCGGCTCGTGCGAAGCATGCAGCGGAGTTACGAGCAACTCCTGGACGCGTAGGCGCACGGCACGCGTCACCGGTTTGCCCAAGGCGATGAAGTCATTGAGCACGGGCTGGTTCAGCGCGAGTCGCAAATCGCCTTCGTCCCCCGGCACCTCGGTAGGAACGGAGAGCAAACGGTGCTCTGCCAGCACAACCAAATCCACGATGTAATCGCCGATGGCGATGCCGGTGCGCGGCGCGCGATCGCGCGTCTTGAAGACGCCGAACGGCAGATTGTGGATGCTGAAGTCGGAATCCGGCGCGACGTCAAGCCAGGACTGCATGCGCTAAGGGATGATCGTAAGCGCCGTCGGTTCCCATAGGCGACGGGCGACCTGAGCGCTGTAAGTATGTGGCCAGCCGTTCCATCGCCTCGCGCAATCGCTCCAGGGGTGCGGTGAGCGCGACGCGAAAGTGACCTTCACCGTTCTGGCCGAAAGCCACGCCGGGGGTGAACGAGACGCCGGTCGCTTCGAGCACGGCGGTGCACCAAGCGGCGCTGTCCACCTCACCACGCGGCAAGCGTGCCCACAGGTAAATCGTGGCGCGCGGCAGCGCGACCTCGCAGCCCAATGCGCGCAGCGCCGCTACGCACACCTCTCGGCGCCGGCGGTAGATCTCCTGCCGCTCTTCCAACCACGCTTGATCGCCGGTGAGCGCCGCGACGGCTGCATCTTGAATCGCAGCGAAGGCGCCGGTGTCTACGTTGCTCTTCAGCGCAGCGACCGTCTTCACGACCTCGGGATGACCGACCAGCGCGCCAACGCGCATGCCGGCGACGTTGTAAGCCTTGGAGAGCGAGAAGAACTCCACGGCGACATCCTTTGCATCGCGAACCTGCAGCACGCTCGGCGCGCGATAGCCGTCATAGCCGGTCTCGCTGTAGGCATGATCGTGCGCCAGCAAGATGCCGCGCTGCCTACAGAATGCGACGGCATGCTCGAAGAACGCGCGCGACGCAATAGACGCGGTCGGATTGTTCGGGTAGTTCAGCCACAGCACTTTCGCCCGCGCAACGACATCCTCCGGGATGCTTTCCAGCACAGGCAACCACATCACGTCCTCGCCACCACCGACACTACTGACACTACCGACACCATTCGCCCCCCTCGCCCGCTCCAGCCGCACGGCATGCACCGTCGCGCCGGCCAGTCGCGCTGCAGACGCGTAGGTCGGATAGCCGGGATCGGGCACGAGGGCGACGTCGCCGGAATCGAGGTAAGCGAAGCTGAGATGGTAGATGCCTTCCTTCGAGCCGAGCAGCAGCAACACCTCGCGTTCAGGATTGAGCTCGACGCCGAAGCGCTGTGCATAGAAGCGCGCGAAAGCGCGCTTGACTGCAGACGAACCGCTGAATTCGCCGTAACCGTAGCTATCCGGCCGGCGCGCGCTGCGCACCAGTGCCTCGACGATATGCGGCGCAGGCGGCAGGTCGGGCGAACCCATGTCGAGCGCGATCACATCCACGCCGGCCGCCCGCAGCTCGGCTTTGCGCCGGTTGAGACGGGCGAACAAATGCGGCTTGACCGCTGACATGCGACGGGCAGGTGGAATCATGGTCATGCTATCACTCCCCACTGCCCTCCAGCCATGTGGCCTGATAGCCTAGCTTCTCCAGCTCGAGCGCCTGCACCGCTACGTGCAGCGGATTGAAAGTGTCCACCATCACCGCCAGCTCTTTCGTCTCTTTCGCGCCGATGGACGCCTCGGTCATGCCGGGCTGCGGACCATGCGGCAGGCCGCTGGGATGCAGGGTGATGTCATATTTCGAGATGCCTTTGCGGCTCATGAAGTTGCCGTCGCAGTAGTAGATCACTTCGTCACTGTTGACGTTGCTGTGGGCATACGGCGCAGGAATAGCCAGCGGGTGATAATCGAACAGGCGCGGCACGAACGAGCACACGACGAAGTTGTGCGCCTCGAACGTTTGATGCACCGGCGGCGGCTGATGTACGCGGCCGGTGATCGGTTCGAAGTCGTGGATGCTGAACGCCCAAGGATACAAGTAGCCGTCCCAACCAACCACGTCGAAGGGATGGTGGTCGAGGCAGTGCCGGCTGATGCCGTCGCGCACCTTGACGCGCACCTCGAACTCGCCGCGCTCGGTGTGCGTCTCCAGCGCGCTCGGCGGGCGGATGTCGCGTTCGCAATACGGCGCGTGTTCCAGCAATTGGCCGAACTCGTTGCGGTAGCGCCTCGGCGGCGCGACTTGGCTGCGCGACTCGATCACGAAGAAGCGCGCTTCGGGTGTGCTCAGTACCATTTGCCAGGTCACGCCGTAGGGGATGACGAGGTAGTCGCCGCTCCTGAAGTCGAGCCGGCCGAATTGCGTGCGCAGCACGCCGGCGCCCTCATGCACGAACCAGACTTCATAGGCTTGCGCGTTGCGATAGAAATAGTCCATGCTCTGCGTCGCACGGCTAACGCCGAGCGTCACGTCGCGGTTGCCCAAGAGCACCCGCCGCGCCGACACCGGATCGCCGCCGGCGGGCACGTCGGCCGTCGCAAAGGCGCGATGGCGCATTGCCCCGTAATCCGCATATTCGACCCTAACATCGCCGAGATATTCCGTCCGCAGCACGCGCGGGGGCAAGAAGTAGTGATACAGCACAGCCTGCAAGCCATGGAAGCCTTCCAGCCCCATCACCTCTTCGCGATACAGGCCGCCATCCGGCTTGCGGAACTGGGTGTGCCGCTTATGGGGAATGTCGCCGAGTTTGTAGTAGTAGGTCATGGCGCATCACGTATTTCGTATCGCGTGTCGCGTGGAGGCGTGAAACGTAAAGCGTAAAGCGTGATACGTACCACGCGACACGCGATCTGCACGCGCGGATCACAACACGCCTTGCGGCTCGGGCAGACCTTCCATCCGCGCGTAGTCACGGATGATGTTGTAGATCTGCTCCACGTCGTCGAACACGAAGTACAAGCTATGCATGTGGTACTTGGCCGAATCGAGTTCGGCCGCCCGCCGGATGTCGAATGGTACGCGCGGCGTGTCCGGCGCGAAGGCCTTCTGCATTTCGGCGATGGACGAGATCAGTCCAGCGCCGAAGGCTTTGAGCTTGCCGCGCTCACGGATCAGCCCGAACTCGGTGGTGTACCACCATAGGCGCGAGATTTCGAGCTGCTGGCGCTCGTCGCCGGCGAAGAACAACGGGGCGAACGCCTGCGCCAAGTCAGCAAAGTAGGGATCCATGAAGTAAGCCAGGTGGCCGAAGTAGTCGTGGAATACGTCGGGCAGCGGCGTGAACTCCAGCTCTTCCGGCTTGCGGATGTAATTGGTCACCGGGAAGCGCCGCTCGCGCAAGTGCTCGAACCACTCGACTGCGTTGAGGTACTCGTTCTGCGCATCGCCCAGCGTCCAGCGCGTCGCGCGATACAGCCGCTCGCTGATCACCTGGGGATCGGGCAGGCGATCTGGGTCGAACTGGAGCTTGGGCAACCCCCTGAGGAAGAGTTCACAGGCGTAGTCCGGCACGCGCTTCATCTGCTCGCGATACAGCGTGGCCCACGTCTCATGATCCTGTGCGGTGTAATTCGGCATCACCGGCACAGATCGAAGTTCAAGCGTTTGAGTCATGGCCGACCTCCGTTGTGTTGGTATCGCCGGTGTCATTAGCGTCATGGGGCGACACCAACGACACCATTGACACTAACGACTCCTCATAAATTCCCGCGTCGCGCCTGCTCGCGCTCGAGCGCCTCGAACAGCGCTTTGAAGTTTCCCTTGCCGAAACCCCGGCTGCCGCGACGCTGGATGATCTCGAAGAACAGCGTCGGGCGATCCTGCATCGGCTGGCTGAAGATCTGCAGTAGGTAGCCTTCATCGTCGCGGTCTACGAGGATGCCGCGTTGGGCCAGCGCATGGACGTCTTCTTCGATTTGCCCGACGCGGTTGGGCAACTCTTCGTAGTACGTCTCCGGCACGCGCAGGAAGTTGATACCTGCAGCGCGCAGCGCGTCTACGCTGGCGATGATGTTTTTGGTGGCCAAGGCGATATGCTGCACACCCGGCCCGCCGTAGTGGATCAGATACTCTTCGATCTGGCTCCTGCGCTTGCCCTCCGCCGGCTCGTTGATGGGGAACTTGATCCGGCCGCTGCCGTTCTGCATCACTTTGCTCATCAGCGCAGAATACTCGGTGCTGATATCCTTGTCGTCGAAGTGGACGAGCTGCGTGAACCCGAGCAAGTCGGCATAGAACTTCACCCACGCGTTCATTTTGCCTTGCTCGACGTTGCCGACGATGTGGTCAATCGCAACCAGGCCGGTGTCCGGTGCTGGCGGCGGATGCTCGATTAGCTTGAAACCAGGCATGAAGCCGCGATAGTCCTCACGCTCGATGAAGCTATGCACCGTGTCGCCATAGGTCGCGATGGTGGCCTTGACGAATTTGCCGCATTCATCCTCGACGGCGACCGGTGGCATCACGCTTCGCGCGCCGCGCCGGATCGCCTCGTCGTAGGCCGCCTTCGCGTCGCGCACACGCAGAGCAATGTCCTTCACGCCGTCGCCATGCGTGGCAATGTGCTGGCTGATGTCGGGCCGACTGTGTGGGTCAAGCGGCGAGGTCAACACGAAGTTGACCGTGCCCGCGGTCAACAACCACGACGCATGATCCCGCACGCCCGTCTCCAGTCCGGCGTAGGCAACCGGCCGGAAGCCAAAGACGGTGCGGTAGAAATGCGCCGCCTGCCGCGCGTTCGACACGTAGAACTCCACATAGTCAATCGCCTGAAAGTCAAGGGGATCGCTTGCCATTTCTTCCCTCCTCTCTGGAAACGCCGGGCGCGATGCCCGCGCACTTCGTGATTGAAGAAAGTCTAGAAAGTCTAGGCAGGCGCGTGAAGACAGAAACACAAGTTTTCGCCGCCTTTCATTTGCGAACTAAAATCGAAAGGACGCGATGGCTTTCGATTCTGAAAAGCTGCTAGACAAGACGGGGTTAGAGCTGCTGCGGCTGCTGCAGGAAGACGCGCGCATGTCGTTCGCCGAGTTGGGCAAGCGCGTCGGGTTGACGGCGCCCGCCGTGGCCGAGCGCGTGCGACGGATGGAGGAGGCCGGCATCATCACCGGCTATCATGCCCGCGTGAGCGCTGCCAAGCTCGGCCTGGAGATCAAGGCGTTCATCCGCGTGAGCGACTGCGAACCCTGTGAGCGGCTGGTCGAGCTGGTGAAGACGCTGCCGGAGGTGCTCGAATGCCACATGCTGACCGGCAGCGATAGCTACATCCTACACGTGGTGGTCGCTTCGATCGCCCACCTCGACGCGATCATCTCGCGCCTGCGACCGCTTGCACGAAACATCACCACCGCCATCGTGCTGGAGTCGCCGGTGAACAAGAGCAGCATAGACGTGCGGCTTTTTCGACCGAAAGCGTGAGACGCCGCGCGAGTACAATCTCATCCCATGGCAGCAATCCACCCGATCACGGCGCCCATTCGCATGAATGAGACGAACACGATCCCCGACGTTCACCAGTACGTGCGCACTTCCACCCGCACCCAGCACTTTCCCGAGTCCATCATCCGTGAGATGACGCGCATCGCGCTGGATGTCGGCGCGATCAATTTGTCGCAGGGTTACCCGGACTTTGCCGCACCGCAGGCGATCAAGGATGCTGCTGCCCAGGCGATCCAGGACGACTGGAACCAATACTCGGTCACGTGGGGCCTGAAGCCCCTGCGCGACGCGATCGCCGATCACTACCGCCGGCGCTACGAGATGGACGTGAACCCCGACACCGACGTAGTGGTGTGTTGCGGCGCGACCGAGTGCATGATCGCCGCGATGCTGGGCGTGGTGAACCCCGGCGACGAGGTGGTCTTCTTCGAGCCGTATTACGAGAGCTACATCCCTAACTGCTTCATCACCCAGAGCACGCCGCGCTTCGTCTCACTGCGGCCGTCGTCCAGCGGCGTGTGGGAGTTCGACCCCGACGAGCTGCGCCGTGCGTTCAATGCCAAGACCAAAGTCATCATCGTCAACTCGCCACACAACCCCACCGGCAAGGTCTTCACCCGCGAGGAGCTGCAACTGATCGCCGACCTGTGCATCGAGCACGACGTGATCGCCGTCACCGACGAGATCTACGAGTTCATCACCTACGATGGCGCGCAGCACATCCCCATTGCCACGCTGCCCGGCATGGCCGAGCGCACCATCACCATCAGCGGCATGAGCAAGACGTTCAGCGTCACCGGCTGGCGACTGGGCTATGCCCTAGCCCCCGAAGATCTGATGGTCGGCGTGCGCAAGGCGCACGACTTCATGAGCGTGTGCGCGGCGACGCCGTTGCAGGTTGCCGGCATCGCTATGCTGGCGTTGGGCGACGACTATTACCGGCAACTGCGCGCGGACTATGCGCAGCGCCGCGCCTTCGCGCTGGAGATGTTGCGCGAGGTCGGCTTCAAGCCGGTCACGCCGCAGGGCGCGTATTACATCATGGCCGACTTCAGCGCCATCAGCGACGAGGACGACATCGCCTTTGGCCTGCGCATGGCGAAGGAGATCGGCGTGGCGTGCGTGCCGGGATCGCCCTTCTTCAGCCGGCCAGAGTTGAGCCGGAACATCGTGCGCTTCGCCTTTTGCAAGAAGCAGGAGACGCTGGCGCAGGCGCGCGAGCGGTTGCAGCGATTGAAGTGATCAGCCGATCGCCGACTCGATCGTCTCGTCCTCGCGCCGCTGCTGTTTTTGTTGCTCCTCGCGCTCCTTCATCTGCTCGTAGCTTTCTGGCTCGTTCTCCGGATACAACTCCACGTCCGCCGCGTGTAACTGGTAGGGCACGTCGGTGACGATGACGCGATCCATGGACTGCAGCGCCGACATGATGCCCAGCGAGTTGTTCGAGTGCAGCGCGCGCGCCCACGGCGTGTCCATCACCAACTGGCCCATGATCACGTGCACGAACAGGTTGGGGTCTTTATCGAGTTCGGCCTTCACGTAGTCCACGATCGGCTCGACCAGGCGGCGATAGGGCGAAGGCAGGATCACCAAATCGCCCTCGCCGATGCGCTCACGCCACTTCTGCTGCACGATGTGCGTCTTGCGGTCGTTGTAGTCCACGTGCAGCGGCGTCCACGGGTTGCCCAGCGACTTGGCAAAGTCCACCACGCGCACCGTGCCACGATGCACATCGTCAACGAGCACGATGGTCTTCACCGGATGCGGCGTCGGCTTGACGCGCTCTTTGCTCAAACTCAGGATGCGCGCCACGTTGCGATAGTGCGTGTGCACGCGGTAGAACACGAACACCATGACCGGGATGACCAGCAGGGTGATCCATGCGCCATGGGTAAACTTGGTCACGGCAAAGATCACCATCACCACGAAGGAGAGGACCGCGCCGGCGCCGTTGATGATCAGATTGCGTCGCCAGTGCGAATCGTATGACGCCAGGCTTTGGCCCATCTTCACCGACTCGCCGGGCCTGAGCTTGGCGACTTCCAGCCAGCGCCGCACCATGCCCGATTGCGACAGGGTAAAGCACATGAACACACCGATCGCATAGAGCGGGATGAGCGACGTCGTGCGGGCGTTGAAGACGATGATCAGGATGCTGGCCGCTATGGCCAAGGTGACGATGCCACCGGAATATACCAGCCGACTGCCGCGGATGGCCAGTTGGCGTGGCAAGAAGCTATCGCTGGCCACGAAGGCCGCGATGCGCGGGAAGTCGGCGTAGGCCGTGTTGGCCGCCATGATCAGGATGATCGTCGTCGCCGCGATCTGCAAGCCATACAATGCGCCGGAGCCAAACACTGCGCGCGCGATCTGCGAGATGATCGTCTCGTCTTCCGACGGCAGAGCCTGCACTTGGTTGGCGAGCAGGGTGATGCCCATGAACAGGGTGCCGAGCAGCAAGCCCATTACCGAGATCGTCAAGGCGGCATTCCTGCCGCGCGGCTCCTTGAAGTTCTGCACGCCGTCGGAGATGGCTTCGATGCCGGTTAGCGCCGTGCACCCGCTGCTGAAAGCGTAGAGGATGAGGAACCAGCCGAGCGGCTCCGCGGTGTGAGCCACCATGTGGACGTTCTCGACCGGCGTCAACTGGCCGGTGAAGAACTTGAACGCGCCGGCCGTCAGCGTCAGGAAGGTCATGCCGACGAAGAAATACGTCGGCACGGCAAAGATGCGCCCCGATTCCTTCACGCCGCGCAGGTTGATGATCGTCATGATCAGGATCGCGGCCAGCGCCACCAGCACCTCGCGCCCACGCAGGATGGGGATCGCCGAGGCCACTTGATCCACGCCGCTGGAGATACTGACGGCCACCGTGAGCACGTAATCCACCAGCAAGGCGGCGCCGGCGATTTGCGAGGGGAACACGCCCAGGTTGTCACGCGCGACGACATACGCGCCGCAACTCGCCCCGTTGTACGCCTTGATCGTCTGCCGATACGAGATGATCAACACGCTCAGCACGGCGGTGATGGCAACCGCGATAGGAATCGAGATGCGAAACACGCCTGCGCCGGCGACGGCAAACGCAGACGCCAGGACTACCAGAATCTCCTGCGTTGCGTAGGCCGTGGACGACAACGCATCGGAGGCGAAGACGGCCAGGCCGACCGGATTGCCGACGGCTTGATGAGGTGCCTCCTCAGTGCGCAGCGGCCGCCCGATCAATACGTGCTTGATGGGTTCGAGCGAGGTTCCTGGTAATACGCGGGACATAGCAACGGCTCAGCGATTTAGAAACACGAACGTCTAACGAAGAAGCAATCGAGGCTGACGTAGGTCGCAGATAGATCAAGAGGGCCGGCTAGCCAGAGCGGCCGGCAACTGACGAGAGGCAAGCGATACTTGACGCTAACAACGCCCGCGAGTATACACCTCTATGAGTCGTTCAGCCGATGTCGGGTGCAATCGTGCACAAGGGCAAAAATTGCATGGTGGGGCGCGGACTCCGTTCCGCGCCTATATATGCCAATACACCTGCCGCCGTTGGCGAATGCACCCCCGATGTCCGGGTGTGGCTCAAACCCGCGAGGTGCGCAACTTCATCCACATCGGTTCGTATCCGTTTTGAGTCAATGCGTAAGCCACTCTGTGTTCAGTCGCTCGCAGCGATCGCCGCCCTCCTCACACTCGTGGGTTGCGCCGCAGATACACCTTTCCCTGTTGCCTCCGGCGCAGCCGGCCAAGTGCCTGCCGCACAGCCGACCGCCGCTGCGACAGCCGTTCCCACACAAGCTGTCGCAGCGCGCACGACGATCTCCGCCGATGGCGTGGTGAAGACAGCCACACCACCGATCGCGCTTGCCGCCGACGTGAGCGCCAAGGTCCTAACCGTCAACGTCGAACCCGGCCAAGCGGTGAAGGTGGGCGACGTACTCGCCATGCTCGATGACACCGCGCTGCGCGACGCTCTGGCCGACGCCGAGCTGCAACGGGCGCTGGTCGAGGCGCAGATCGCGCAGGCGCAGGCCCCCGCCCGGCCGGAGGACATCGCCAGCGCCCGCGCCGCCTTAGCTGCTGCGCAGGCCAATTACGCGCTCATCCAGCAAGGGCCAACCGAAAGCGAGATCGAACAGGCGCGCCTGAGTTGGGTTGCAGCGCGCGAGGCCTATCTGGCGGCGCAGGTGGATCGTGATGTCGCGTGCGGCACGCCAGCCGGCACCGGCATCCCGGCGTGCCAGGCGAAGGAAGCGTCGTACGGTAGCGCCTACGAAAGCGAGCGCGCAGCATACGCCAATTATCAAAAGCTGTTGCAACCGGTCACGCGCGAGCAACTCACGCAGGCCAACGCGAATGTGGTCTCGGCGCGCGCGCGCCTGCAAGCGCTCGAGGCCGGTCCCAGCGAAGCTCAGCGGCAAGTGTTCGAAGCTCAACTCACTCAGGCCCGGTCGGCAGTTCAACGAGCACGCGACAATTTGCGCGAGGCCATCGTGCGGTCGCCCTGCACTTGCATCGTTCAGGAGGTCAATGTGGCCGTCGGTGGCATCCCCAAAGGCGTCGCGTTTACACTGGTGACGCTGGACGCGCTGATGTTCGAGACAACGAACCTCTCCGAGCGCGACTTGACAGCGATCAAGATCGGCAGCCGAGCGACCATCCGGCTGAAAGCGTTCGACCGCGCCTTCAGCGGGAAGGTTGCAGCGATCCTGCCGCAATCCACCGGTGCGCAGGGCGGCGCGGCGCTGTTTACAGTGTTGATCGCGCTCGACCCTAGCGAAGCACGAATCCTGCCGGGCATGACCGGACGCGCCGAAATCGAGGCCTGATATAAGTTTCGATTTTTAGTTATGAAAGTTAATTCGAAAGCTTAAACTCCCCTCTTGATTTCGAAACGAAACTGTGCACAATAAGCGCGTGATCCACGAGGAGCGTGCCTGTGCAATACGATCACACGAACCTTGTTGTTCACCCGCAGCCATCCCCCGAGCCTGGTCTCATTGTTCGCGTGACGCCGGCGCTGGCCGGCTGGGAATTCATCACGTTCGAGGCGCGCCGCCTGGCGCACGGCGAGACCCACACCGGCGCAACCGGCGAGCACGAGCTTGCGATCGTCGTGCTCTCCGGCGTCGTCGGGCTCGACTCCGACGCCGGCCGTTGGCGTGAGATCGGCCAGCGCATGTCGGTCTTCGAGGGATTGCCCTATGCCGTCTACTTGCCCCGCCGAACGACCTTCACCGTCCACGCCCAGACCGACGCAGAAATCGCGCTAGCTTTCGCACCAACCAATCAGGATCACCCGGCCCGGCTGATTCAGCCCACGGACGTCACGGTCGAAATCCGCGGCGGCGACAACGCCACGCGCCAGATCAACAACATCATTCCTCCGGGGTTCGACTGTCACCGGCTGGTGGTAGTCGAGGTCTATACACCGAGCGGCAATTGGAGCAGCTACCCACCCCACAAACACGACGTTCACAAGACCGATGCGCAGGGCCGCATCGTCGAGGCCGACTTGGAGGAGGTGTACTTCTACAAGTTCGACCGCCCGGAAGGGTACGCCTACCAGCGCATCTACACCGATCCCGAGTCGCCGCTGCACCGCGCCGGCGCGCCGATTGACGCCGTAGTTGTAGCGCGGCACAACGATGTGGTGTTGGTGCCGGAAGGTTATCACCCGGTCGCCAGCCCGCCGGGTTACACGACGTATTACCTGAACACACTGGCCGGCAGCGCGCAATCGCTGGCCAACAGCGAGGACCCGCGCCATGCCTGGGTGAAGACCACCTACCGCGACAAGGATCCGCGCTTGCCAATGTATCGAATTGGGAGTCGGGAGTCGGGAGTTGTGATTGATGATGGATAAGCCGGCCGGCTACGACACCTTCCACATGGGGCGATCTTCGATTGATTTGTACAGCGACGACATCGGCGCGCCGTTTGTGGAGATCACACGGTTCGCGGCGTTCGTGGGCGGCTCGCCGACCAACATCAGCGTGGGCGCGCGCCGGCTGGGGCTGCGCAGCGCGCTGCTCACCGCCGTCGGCGACGACCTGGTGGGCGACTTCATCCTGAACTTCCTCAACAAGGAAGGCGTGGAGACGAGATTCATCACGCGCAAGCCCGGGCATCGCACCAGCGCCGTGCTGCTGGGCATCGAGCCGCCGGATCGCTTCCCGCTGATCTACTACCGCGACAACTGCGCCGACATGGAGCTGACGATTGACGACGTGCTGGCCGCGCCGATCGCGTCGGCCAAGGTGTTCCAGTTCGCCGGCACGAACCTCTACAAAGACCCCTGCCGCAGCGCGACGCTCTTCGCTGCGGAGCTGGCGCGGCGCAACGGCGTGCGCGTGGTGCTCGACGTGGACTTTCGACCCGACCAATGGCACGACCCGCGCGCGTTCGGCGTGGCGATCCGCTCGGTGCTGCACACCGTGGACATCGTGATCGCTACTGACGATGAGCTCAACGCAGCCATGCTCACCGATCCGGCGCAGATGTCGTTGACGCACTCGCAGGTGAGCGACGCGCGCGTGCAAGGTGATGCCGAATCGGCCATCCGGGCGATGATGGCGATGGGCGTACAGGCGGTGGTTCGCAAACGTGGGCTACAAGGGTCGCGCGTATATCTGCGCGACGGCTCAACGATAGACGCCGCTGCCTTCCCGGTCGAAGTAGTGAACATCTTGGGCGCCGGCGATGCATTCGCCGCCGGCTTCCTGTACGGCTACGTCAACGGCTGGGGCTGGTACAAGAGCGCCCGGCTGGCCAACGCCTGCGGCGCCATCCTGGTCACCAAGCACGGCTGCGCCAACTTCATGCCCACGTTGGAGGAGGTCATGGCGTTTGTAAGCAGTAGAGGGGGGATATAAGCGTTGATTGCCTTCTCGGGAGTTGGGAGTCGGAAGTCGGGAGTGAGGAGGTTGGTGATGAACTATGACGAATGGATGAAGTCTGTGCCTCCGGCAATCACGAACGATCGGCTGTGGACGCTTCTTGCTTATCGCTTGGCGTTGTTCATGTCAGACATCGCTTGGCATGATGTGTCCAAATTAATGCTAGACCCAAGAACCCGCTCACTATCCGATCAACTGTATCGTGCGGTCGGATCTATCGGCGCAAATATCGCGGAGGGCTACTCGTATAGCACCGGCGGCAATCGCGCACGCTACTTCGAGTATGCCCTGGGGTCAGCGCGTGAAAGCAGGGAATGGTATTACCGAAGTTCGTATGTCCTTGGCACACGAGTCGTCACACACCGAATCAACTTACTCGCGCGCATCATCCAGTTGCTCATCGGCTACATTCCGGAGCAACGCCAGACATCGCTACGCGAAGAGGAGACGAACTACGAGGTAGACCAAAAGTCTCCAATCAGCTTCGAGGCAACCACACCCGACATAGGACTGAGTGACCTGACCTCATATGTGCCCATGCCCACTGAAACGGACTCGCACCTCCACTTAACTTCCGACTTCCCACTCGCCACTCACGACAACCCTTTAGGAGCGCCACGATGACCACGATTCGTCTGACTACCGCTCAGGCCATGATTAAGTTCTTGAAGGCGCAGCGCACCGAGCGCGATGGCCACATCCAGCCGCTTTTCGCCGGCTGCTTCGGCATCTTCGGCCACGGCAACATCGCCGGCATCGCGCAGGCGTTGCAACAGAACCTCGACTTTCGGTATTACCTGTGCCGCAACGAGCAAGCCATGGTGCACACCGCCGCCGCCTACGCGCGCATGAAGAACCGACTGCAGACGCTGGTCTGCACCAGCTCGATCGGTCCGGGCGCGACCAACATGATCACCGGCGCCGCCGCCGCGACGATCAACCGCCTGCCAGTGCTGCTGCTGCCCGGCGACATCTTCGCCCGCCGCAACGTGGCGCCGGTGCTTCAGCAACTGGAGAGTGAACACTCCCAAGACCTCTCGGTGAACGATTGCTTCAAGCCGGTCAGTCGCTACTGGGATCGCATCAACCGGCCGGATCAAATTCTCACCGCGCTGCCCGAAGCGATGCGCGTGCTCACCAGCCCGGCCGAGACCGGCGCGGTGACCATAGCGCTGCCGCAGGATGTGCAGACCGAAGCCTTCGATTACCCGATACATTTCTTCCGCGAGCGGGTATGGCATGTGCCTCGGCAGCGGCCGGACGTAGATGCGCTCCGCCGGGCAGCCGAGCTCATCCGCCATAGCAAGCAACCGCTTATCGTCGCGGGCGGCGGCGTGATCTACAGCGAAGCAACCGAAGCCCTGCGGCGATTTGTGGATGCCACCGGCATCCCGATCGGCGAGACGATGGCCGGTAAGGGCAGCCTGCCTTACGACCATCCGCTCAACCTTGGCGCGATTGGCGTGACCGGCACCTTCGCCGCCAACCGCATCGCCCGCGACGCCGACGTGGTCATCGGCATCGGCACCCGCTACAGTGACTTCACCACGGCCAGCAAGACCGCCTTCCAGCATCCCAACGTTGCCTTCGTCAACATCAATGTCGCCGAGTTCGACGCGCACAAGCACTCGGCGATCGCCGCGGTAGGCGACGCGCGCGCCACGCTGGAGGAGCTGATGCCGCTGCTGGCGGGCTGGCGCGCGCCGGCCGAGCATGAAGCACGCGCGCGCCAACTGCACGATGAGTGGGACCGCGAAGTGCAGCGCATCTATGACATCCGCCATCAGCCGCTGCCCAGCCAAGGCGAGATCATCGGCGCGGTCAACACCTACAGCGACCCTGACGGCGTGGTGATCAACGCGGCCGGCAGCATGCCGGGCGACCTGCACAAACTCTGGCGCGCGCGCCACCCCAAACAGTATCACCTCGAGTATGGCTATAGCACCATGGGCTACGAGATCGCCGGTGGACTCGGCGTCAAGATGGCCGCGCCCGACCGCGAAGTGACCGTGATGGTGGGCGATGGGAGCTATTTGATGATGGCGCAGGAGATCGTCACCTCGGTGCAAGAGGGCTACAAACTCATCATCGTGCTGGTGGACAACCACGGCTTCAAGAGCATTGGCGGGCTCAGCCGGTCGCTGGGTCAGGGCGGCTTTGGCACGCGCTACGTCTATCCGGTCAACGGCTACCTGCCGGGCGACGAGCTGAAGGACGACGTGGAAGAACTGCCGGTGGACCTGGCCGAGAACGCGCGCAGCCTGGGCGCCGCCGTGTTCAAGGCGCGCACCTACGACGAATTCGTGCAGGCTTACCAGGCTGCCAAACGCACCGAAGTCACCACCGTCGTCTACGTGCAAGTTGACCGCTACGAAAGCGTGCCAAGCTACGAGAGCTGGTGGGACGTGCCGGTGGCCGAAGTGAGTGACATGCCGGACGTGCAGGAAGCACGGCGCGCATGGGAAAAACAACGCGCCGAAGAACGGCTATTCTGAACACACGACGCAAGACGTAAGACGAAAGACGCAAGACCCAAGATGACCATCCACGTCGGCAACGCCCCATGCTCCTGGGGCACACTGGAATTTGAAGGCGCGCAGGCCGGCCGCATCGGCTACGCGCAGATGCTCGACGAAGTAGTCGAGACCGGCTATACCGGGGTCGAGTTGGGCGATTGGGGCTTCATGCCGACCGATCCGGCGGCGTTGCGCGATGCGCTTTCTCGGCGCGGACTGACGATGACCGGCGCCTTCGTGCCGGTGCGTTTCGCCAACCCGAAGGCGCACGACGAAGGCTGTGCGCGCGCCCTGCGCACGGCGCGCTTGCTGGCTGCGGTTGCAGCGCCCGAGCTTCCGCCCTTCCTCGTGCTCAGCGACGACAACACCGGCGACCCGGTGCGCACTCGGCACGCCGGCCGCGTCAGGCCGGAGATGGCGCTCGGCGAGGCGCAGTGGCGTGTCTTCGCCGACGGCGTGAACCACATCGCCCGCGCCGTGACCGAAGCGACCGGCCTGCGCGTCGTGTTCCATCATCACTGCGCCGGCTTCGTCGAGACGCCGGATGAGATCGCTCGCCTGCTCGCGCTGACCGACCCGCGCTACGTCGGGTTGGTGTTCGACACCGGCCACTACGCCTTCGGCAGCGGGCAGCCCAACCCCGACATCGTGATGCGCGGCCTGGAACGATTCTGGCCGCGCACGTGGTATGTCCATCTCAAGGACTGCTCGCCTGAGATAGCTCGGCGCAGCGCCGAGGAAGGATGGGACTATCACACCGCCGTGCGCCACGGCGTATTCTGCGAATTGGGTCAGGGGTGCGTGCCGTTCGATCGCATTGTTGCATGGTTGCAGCAACAGGGCTACCATGGCTACGTCACCGTCGAACAAGATGTGTTGCCGGGGATGGGAGCGCCGAAAGAGAGCGCGCGACGCAATCGCGCCTTTCTGCGGCGGCTGGGAATTTGAACCTTAAAGAGACAGGGAGAGGAGCCCATGACGCAAGCGACAACTTCACCCGAATCGGAGCAGACGCCGGTCATCGAGGCGCGCGGCATCTACAAATACTTCGGCGCGGTGACGGCACTCGAGGATGTGCATCTGAAGCTCTACCGCGGCGAGGTGCTGGGCGTGGTCGGCGACAACGGCGCCGGCAAGTCTACATTGATGAAGATTCTGGCCGGCTTGTATCCGCCCAACGCTGGACAGTTGTTCGTAGAAGGCCGACCGGTGCACTTCAGTAGCCCGCGCGATGCGCGCGATTTGGGCATCGAGATGGTGTACCAGGACCTGGCGTTGGCGGGCAACATGCGGATTGACGAGAACATCTTCCTGGGTCGCGAGCGCGTGCGCCGCTTCGGGCCGTTCAAGCTGGTGGACAACGCCGAGAGCCTGCGGCGCGCCAAAGAGCATTTGGAGAAGCTCAAGATCGAAGTCAAAAGCGTCCGACAGCGCGTGGAAGAACTCTCCGGCGGTCAGCGCCAAGCCGTGGCCATCGCGCGCGCCACCGCCTTCGACGCCAAAGTCGTCATCATGGATGAGCCAACCGCCGCCCTGGCTGTCAAGGAAGTGCGCAAGGTGCTCGACCTTATCCGGGATTTGAGGAACCATGGCATCGGCGTCATCTTGATCAGCCACCGTTTGGACGACATCTTCTATGTTTGCGACCGGGTGATGGCGCTGTTCCATGGGCGCAACTTTGCCGAGGCGCCGCTGGCCGAGACCAGCCGCAACGAGGTGATCGGTTGGATCATGGGCAACAAGTCGCCGGTCGCGCAGGCGGCCAAGATTTTCGACCTGAATTGACATGGCCACGACGACATCCGACGCCCAACTCACCACCCGCGAGCGCAGCCTGCGCGTGCGGCTGATGCCTTATATTGATCGCTTCGGCATCCTGCTGTTGGTGCTGCTGATGATTGTGATCGGCACCATCACGCAGCCCGAAGTCTTTCTTACTTGGCGCAACCTGTCGAACCTGCCCGGCCAAAACGCTGCCAACGCCGTCCTGGCCATCGGCATGTTCGTGGTGATCCTGACCGCCGGCATTGACCTTTCGGTCGGCTCGGTGCTGGCTTTGGCGATGATGACGACGGCAGTGCTGGCGCGCGATGGCTTTCCGCCGCTGTTGCTCGTGCCACTGCCGATCCTCATCGGCATGACGGTGGGCTTCGTCAACGGTTTCGGCCTGACCAAGATGCGCCTGCCCCACCCGTTCATCGTCACGCTGGGCACGCTCAACATCGCGCGCGGCCTGGGCAACCTAGTATCGGGCGGCGTGCCGGTGAGTGGTCTGCCGGAGGTGGTGCGCTTCTGGGGCGCCGGCAACATCGCGCTCGGCAACGTGCAACTGCCGGTCAGCCTCATCGTGGTCGCCGCGCTGTACGTCAGTTTCTTCGTCTTCCTGCAATACACGCGCACCGGCCGACACATCTACGCCATCGGCGGCAACTCACAAGCCGCGCGCGTGAGCGGCATCAATGTGGATCGCACGCTCATGCTGGTCTATATCTTGTGCGGGGCGATGGCCGGCCTGGCCGGACTGCTGGTCGCCGGCCGCACCAACTCCGGCTTTCCCAACGCCGGCATCGGCGCCGAGCTCGACGCGATCTCCGCCGTGATCATCGGCGGCGCCAGCTTCTTCGGCGGGCGCGGCAGCGTGCTGGGCGTGCTGGCCGGTGTGCTGGTCATCGGCCTGCTGCGCAACATCCTGAACTTGAACAACGTGCCGGTGTTCTGGCAGCAAGTGTTGATCGGCGTCGTCATCATCTTCGCCGTGTTCCTGGACGTGCTTCGCCGGCGCGCCGGGAGCGCGAACGAATGATTAGCGGCCACTAAACATCCGTCATCAAGTCGGTGTCCGCCGAAGCGATCTGCTTCGGAATCACACAACATCAACCCAATCCCAAGAAGGAGGAAGAACTACTATGAGTCGGAAAACACAACTGATCGTTGGCTTATCGGCTGCTGTAGCTATGGCGCTGTCGGCGTGCGCCGTGCCGGCGCAACCCGCCGCGCAACCACCGGCCGCTCAAGCGCCGGCCGCCCCCGAGACGAAGGAGGTGCGCATCCTCGTCTCGATGAAGGGGCCGGGCGGCGGCAACCCGTTCTGGGCTGCTGTGGAGAAAGGCGCGGTCGAGAAGGGCAAGGAACTCGGCGTCGAGGTCACCGTCCTCGCCCCGCCCGCCGAGAGCGATGTGCAGGCTCAGATCGCTCAAGTCGAGGACCAGCTCGCCAAGGGCGTCAGCGCCATCGCCATCGCGCCGACCGACCCCGCCGCGCTCCGCCCCGTGCTGGAGAAGGCTCAAGCCCAGGGCGTCAAGGTGCTCTTCGTTGACACCAAGGGCGACCTCCCCGGCGCAACCTTCATCGGCACCAACAACGAACTCGGCGCCAAGCTTGGCGTGGACTACCTCTGCAAGAACCTCCCCAAGGGCAGCAAGGTCGCCATCCTCCAGGGCATCATCACCCAGTCCACCGGCAAAGCCCGCGCCGACGGCGCCAAGGCCGGCCTCACCGAGTGCGGCATGAACATCGTCGCCGAACTCTCCGCCGAGTGGGATCGCGCCAAGGCCACCTCGGTCATGGAGGACATCCTCACCAAGAACCCCGACCTGCAGGGCTTGTTCGCCTCTAACGACAACATGGCCCTCGGCGCGGTCGAGGCGCTCAAGAATGCCGGCATCAACGACAAGGTCGTCGTCGTCGGCTTCGACGCCAACCCTGACGCCGCTGCTGCCATCCTGGCCGGCGAGATGGAAGCCACCGTCGCCCAGAACCCCTACAACATGGGCGCCCTCGGCGTCGAGAACGCCCTCAAGCTCATCCGCGGCGAGTCCATCCCGGAGAACATTGACACCGGCACCGAGCTGGTGACCAAGGAGAACGCCGCGAAGTATGCGCCGGCCGGCGCGGCGCCTGCCGTGGACTTGAAGGACGTGCGCATCCTCGTCTCGATGAAAGGTCCGGGCGGCGGCAACCCGTTCTGGGCTGCCGTGGAGCGAGGCGCGGTCGAGAAGGGCAAGGAACTCGGCGTCGAGGTCATCGTCCTCGCCCCGCCCGCCGAGAGCGATGTGCAATCGCAAATCTCGCAGATCGAGGATCAGCTTGCCAAGGGCGTCAGCGCCATCGCCATCGCGCCGACCGACCCCGCCGCGCTCCGCCCCGTGCTGGAGAAGGCTCAAGCCCAGGGCGTCAAGGTGCTCTTCGTTGACACCAAGGGCGACCTCCCCGGCGCAACCTTCATCGGCACCAACAACGAACTCGGCGCCAAGCTTGGCGTGGACTACCTCTGCAAGAACCTCCCCAAGGGCAGCAAGGTCGCCATCCTCCAGGGCATCATCACCCAGTCCACCGGCAAAGCCCGCGCCGACGGCGCCAAGGCCGGCCTCACCGAGTGCGGCATGAACATCGTCGCCGAACTCTCCGCCGAGTGGGATCGCGCCAAGGCCACCTCGGTCATGGAGGACATCCTGACCAAGAACCCCGACCTGCAGGGCTTGTTCGCCTCCAACGACAACATGGCCCTCGGCGCGGTCGAGGCGCTCAAGAACGCCGGCATCAACGACAAGGTCGTCGTCGTCGGCTTCGACGCCAACCCTGACGCCGCTGCTGCCATCCTGGCCGGCGAGATGGAAGCCACCGTCGCCCAGAACCCCTACAACATGGGCGCCCTCGGCGTCGAGAATGCCCTCAAGCTCATCCGCGGCGAGTCCATCCCGGAGAACATTGACACCGGCACCGAACTGGTGACCAAGGAGAACGCCGACAAGTACAAGTAGGGCGCTGCTCATCCGTTCGCGTATCGCGCAGTTTTGCGCGATACGCGATACGCGGGGTGCTTGCGCTTCACGGTTCTCCATCCATGCTATGACCGCTCCCCTGCGCATCGGTTTGATCGGCGCCGGCCGCATCGGCCAAGTGCACGCCGAGACCATCACGCGGCGCGTCAAAGCCGCGGCCCTGGTCGCCGTCGCCGATGTGAACGAATCCGCGGCCCGCGCCTGCGCGGCGCAGCACGGCATCCCACATGCTACCGGCGATCCCATTGCGCTGATCGAGGACCCGTCCATCCAGGCCGTGCTCATCTGCTCATCCACCGACACCCACGCATCGCTGATCAAGGCGGCTGCGCAGGCCGGCAAGCACATCTTCTGCGAGAAGCCGATCGCGCTCGACCTGGCGGCGATTGACCGTGCGCTCCAGGCCGTCGCGCGGGCCGGCGTCAAATTGCAGATCGGCTTCAACCGACGCTTCGACGCCAACTTTCAGCGCATTCGCCACGCCGTGGAGAGCGGCGAGATCGGCGAACCCCACACACTGCACATCGTCAGCCGCGACCCGGCGCCGCCGCCGATCGAATACGTGAAGGTCTCCGGCGGCCTATTCCTGGACATGGCCATTCACGATTTCGACATGGCGCGCTTCCTGATCGGCAGCGAGATCGAGGAGGTGCACGCCCTAGGCGCGGTGCGCGTGGACCCAGCAATCGGCGCCGTCGGCGACGTGGACACGGCGGTGACGCTGCTGCGCTTCGCCAACGGCGCGCTGGGCACGATAGACAACAGCCGGCGTGCCGTCTACGGCTACGACCAGCGCGCCGAGGTGTTCGGCAGCCGCGGCGCGGTCGCCGCCAACAACAATTATCCGAACAACGTCATCATCAGCGATGCGTGCGCCGTGCGCCGCGACCTGCCGCTGAACTTCTTCATGCAGCGCTACATCGAGAGCTACCAACGCGAGATCGAAGCTTTTGTGCAGGCAGTCATCGAGGACAGGCCGACGGCGGTGGACGGTTCAGACGGGCGGATCGCCGTCGTCATCGGCTTGGCCGCCAAGCGTTCGCTGGCCGAGGGGCGGCCGGTGAAGGTACGGGAGGTCGCATGATCGGCGTCGCATTCATCGGCGTCGGCCGGATGGGACTGACGCATCTGCGCAACTTGAGCGCCATGCCGGACGTGCGCGTCGTGATCGTGGCCGACGCCAAGCGCGAAGCCGCCGAGCAAGGCAAAATCATCGCTCGCGCCGAACGCGCCACCGACGACGTTGAAGGCGCAATCGCCGATCCCGCCGTGGACGCCGTGGTGATCGTTACGCCAACGGCGACCCACGCCCGCTTGATCGAGTTGGCAGCCCACGCCGGCAAGGCCATCTGGTGCGAGAAGCCGATCGCGCTCGATCTGGACGAGACCCAGCGCATCGTCACGCTGGTCAACGAGAAGCGCGTGCCGGTGCAGATCGGCTTCATGCGGCGGTTCGATCCGGGTTACCAAGCCGCCAAGCGCAAAATCGAGGCCGGCGAGCTAGGACGCATCGAAACTTTTCGCGCGCTCGGCCGCGACACCTACCCGCCGCCGCTCAAGTTCCTGCAGGGCAGCGGCGGTATCTTCCTCGACATGGCCGTCCACGATTTCGACCTGGCGCGCTACCTCGTCGGCGAGGTCGAGGAAGTGCACGCCTGGGGCACAACGCTGATTGACGAGCGCTTCCAGGAGGCCGGCGACGCCGACACGGCGATCACGCTGTTGCGCTTCGCCAACGGCGCGTTGGGCGTGGTGGAGACCGCGCGCCGGTCGGCCTGGGGCTACGACATCCGCACCGAGGTGGCCGGCTCGGAAGGCAAGGTGGTGGTCGAGGCCGTCCAGAAGACGCCGATCACCTTCTCGCGCCGCTTCGGCTACGAGGCCGACCACTTCGAGAGCTTCCCGGATCGCTTTGCGGCGGCCTACCGGCTGGAGTTGGAAGCCTTCTTCGACGCACTGCGCGCCGGGCGCCGGCCCAACCCCGGCCCGGAAGACGCGCTAGAGACGCAGCGCGTGGCGATCGCGGCCACGCGCAGTTGGCGCGAGGGCCGGCCGGTGCGCGTGGCCGAAGTGCAACCGGCGCGCCGACCTGAACAACATGTCTGAAGATCGGCGTCGTGAGATCATCGCGCTGCTGGAAACCGAGCGGCGCGTGCGCGTGGAAGACCTGGCGCGACGTTTCGACGTCAGCGAAGTCACCATCCGCAAAGACCTGAGCGAGCTGGAGGCGCGCGGGCTGTTGCAGCGCGTCCACGGCGGCGCGGTGCCGGCACACAAGAGCCGCTTTAACCCCTCGTTCCTCGAGAAGCTGGAGTCGCACGCCGCAGAAAAGCGCGCCATCGCTCACGCCGCGCTCGAATACATTTGCGAAGGGGACGCGCTGATCCTCGACGCCGGCAGCACCACGCTGGCGCTGGCCAAGGCCATGCTCGGCCGCTTTCGCCATTTGACCATCATCACCAGCTCGGTGCCGATCGCGCTGGAGCTGGCGCGCGCCGGCTGGGACTTGATCCTGACCGGCGGGCAGGTGCGCGAGCACAGCCTGGCGCTGATCGGGCCGGCGGCGGTGAACACACTGGCCACCTTCCATGTGGACAAGGCCTTCTTAGGCGCTACCGGCGTCACCCTGCGCGACGGCTACAGCACCCCCAACCCGCTCGACGCACAACTGAAGCAGGCCATGATGCGCGCCGCCGATGTGAGCTACGTAGTCACCGATTCGTCCAAGCTCGGGCACGGCGTTTTAGCGAATTACGCCCGGCTGGAGGAGATCGCGCTGCTGATCACCGACACGAACGCGCCGGCGGACTTCATCGCCGGCCTGCAACAGCGCGGCATCCCTTATAAGCTGGCGCGGCTCTTGGCCGATTCGAACGGCGACATTTGAACGGCGACCGATGAGGCAGCGAGCCGACCGTCTGAGCCAAGCCAACGGCGCGCGCCCTACCCAACGCCTGCGCTTTGCTCTCGTTGATGAATGCATCCTCTAAGCTTCGCTCAAGGATTTGAAAACACTCGTCTAGTACAATCTGGTTATCGTTCAGCGCCAAGATCGGAATTGCAACAAGGTTGTGCGTGACAGAGCGCACATGAGGAGAATGACAGATAGGGTAAATGTCCCGAGGAGGTTGATCAGTGTTCTACTTTGATCCGCTCTATTTTGTATTCGTGATCCCGCCGCTGCTGCTGGCAATGTGGGCGCAGTGGAAGGTTCAAAGCACTTTCGCGAAGTATGCGCGCGTGCCGACCAGCTCGGGAGTGAACGGCATTCAGACTGCCCAGGTGCTCATCAACCGGAACGGGCTGAACGTCGGTGTGACCAGCGTGCCCGGTCACCTCACCGACCACTACGATCCGCGCAGCAAGACCGTAGCGCTGTCGCAGAGTTCTCAACAGAACTCGGTCGCGTCCGTCGCCGTCGTTGCACACGAGCTGGGCCATGCGATGCAGGACAAGGAGAACTACGGCCCGCTCAAGCTGCGCGGCGCGATCGTGCCGGCGGTGCAACTCGGCGGCTGGGTCGGTCCGATCATGTTCATCGTCGGCCTGCTGCTGGCGTCCGAGACGCTGATGTGGGTCGGCATCATCGGCTTTGGCCTGGCGGCGCTGTTCGCCATCATCACCCTGCCGGTGGAATTCGACGCCAGCCGCCGCGCGCTGGCCATGCTACAGACCAACCGCCTGCTCACCGACCAGGAGCTAAAGGGCGCCAAGAAGGTGCTCGACGCCGCGGCGCTGACCTATGTCGCTGCAGCTGCGCAGGCGCTCACCACCCTGCTCTACTACCTTACGTTGATGGGCCGCCAGCGCGAGTGAGGCCGGCGCATCCAATCGCGGGCTTCGTGCGAAAGGGCGGATGCCAATCATCCGCCCTTTTCTTTTCGAGTGATCACGTCATTCGCCCGAAATGGCGCCCTCAAGCAGCATGGCTGGGGAACATCAGCCGGCGCATCTCGTCGGGCTTGAACCAGAAATTCTCGAACATCTCAATCACGTAAGGGATGTGATGCGCCGGCAGCGCCACGAACATTTCGCTGCTGGCGACCTGATTGAAACCGCGTCCCCCACCCTCGCCCAGCGCAAACACGGTGTTCTGGGTATGCCACGGCGCAGCAAACAGCGACGAGCACGACGACGGGCCTAGCTCGCCATGCGGTAGCGTCCCCTCGCGCACGCTGGCTGCGCCGGCGATCTGCATCGCACGCTGCACGTCAGTAATGAGGCACAGTAAGTCCATCGGCACGTCGGCGTCGAGGTCGCGCAACGGCGCGGCGGCGATGGCGGTGATCGTCCCAACCGGCAGGGTGTAGCTTTGTTGTTTGTTGCGCTTAGCGGCAACAGGCGTAAAGAACCCTTGCGCCATGGTCAGGTATTCGCCGTCGCAGATGAGGCTGCCGGCTTCGTCGTGGGGCAGAAAGCCCAGGTGATACTGGCCAACGTAGCAATCGTGGTGCTGCGCGTCTACGTAAATCTTCTTGCCTTGCTCCGCGTGATGCAGGATGCTGCACACGGGCACGCGCGCCGCTTGGTATCCGGGTGGCGGCGGGCCGTCACAATACGTCACGGCGACCGGCTCGCGTTTCAGCCGCACCTTGTTCATCAAAATGTCATACAGCCGGGCGCGGTCGAGCGGCCGGCCAGCGGCGAGGGAGCGCCATTCGTGTAGGTTCATATCGGCAAGTATATGTGGCTTATCTGGTCACGCTTCATGACTGACAACTGGCGAAATTGTGCCTGCGATAGCGCTCGCGCAAGCCGGCCGTTGCAATATCCGCTTGGCTAGAGCGAATAGCTCTGCTGCTTCCTCCAGCGGCTGCTGTCGCTGCTCATACAAGTTACAGGCGCGCTCGATCGCTACGCGGGCAGCCTCTCGTTGTCCAAGCCCATCATACGCCGCAGCCAGACGAATCGCGCCGCGCAATTGAAAGCGCCATAGTTGTCGGGCTTCAGCCTGACGGCATAGCTCATTTGCCCAGGACAACGCCTGCGCACCGTCGCCAATGTCGCAACAGATCCTCGACAGCACATCCAGCAGATCGGCTATCACCCACGCGTCACCAACTGGTTGGGCAGTGCGGTAGTGATGATGGGCGAGAAGGAATGCACGCTCCGTGTCGCCATGTAGATGATGCAGTAGCGCCAAACGCGCGCCGAGCCACCATTCTGCCCCTCGCGCGCCGATGCGCTGCGCAAGCGCCATCGCTGATTTAAGAGCCTATCTCTAAACCTCGCATTTGCGCCAACAGATGATGGCGCAGGCGAAAAACAGCAGGGACAGATAATTGCTCGCCTTCTTCTCCCAGCGAATCAGCAACCGACGAAAGCGATTGAGCCATGAATGAGTCACTTCGACCACCCAGCGGCGCGACTTGCGTCGGCCCGGCTTGCGCCGGCGTTTTTTTGGGCGTTCTCCTTGTCCGGCACATGGATTTCGTAGCCATGTGCCTGCGCCACCTGACGGCAGGGTTCGCCGCTGTAAGCTTTGTCCAGACACAGATTCTGCGGGACGGTTTGCGGGTCAGGTCGCTCCACCGGCATGGCATCCAGCGTGGACTCCAGCAACGCGCTATCCGGCGTGTTCGCCCCGCTGACCACGATCGACAACGGCACACCCTGCTCATCCACCAACAGACTGCGCTTGACGCCCCTTTTGGCGCGATCCGTAGGGTTTTTGCCTGTCTTTTCGCCCCCCAGCGGGGCCTTGGTCATCGCCCCGTCGCCCGCTTGCCACTTCCAGGCGATCCCTTTGACCTCGTCATACTCCGCCAAACCCGCCTGCCACATGCGCTTGAAGACGCCCGCCTGCACCCAGCGCTGAAAGTAGCGATGGACTGTCTTTCCCGATCCATACTCTTTCGGCATGGCGTTCCACGGAATGCCGGTTCGCAGCGCGTACAAGATGCCGGTCATGGTCTTGCGCCGGTCTGCTGCCGGCCGCCCACCGATGTGTTTGCGC
Organism: Candidatus Roseilinea sp.; assembly: GCA_025998955.1. Taxonomy (NCBI): domain Bacteria; kingdom Bacillati; phylum Chloroflexota; class Candidatus Thermofontia; genus Candidatus Roseilinea; species Candidatus Roseilinea sp. Next base: position 516,783 of record AP024676.1, on the reverse strand, counting down.
TGCCGTCCGCGTCCGCGATAGCGCGACTTCGGTTGGGGCAACAACGGTTCAATGCGCGCCCACAGACTATCAGACAGCTCCCAACTTGCAACGTCGGCGTATCGCGTCCCACTGGTATTATCCATATCCCTATTATGGCTCGTTCCGTAAGTTTAGAGATAGGTTCTAAGATAATCCATCGCTTTGTCGAGCTGACCCAGCTTCATCCAAGCAATGCCGGTGTTGCCCAACAGTTTTACTCGTACGGGCGGGATGATAGTGCAGAAGACGAACGCGCGCTTGAGGTTGGCCAGCGCGTCAGCATAATCGCCCATCGCCAATTGCACCGATGCAATATTGTTCAAATCAGTTGGGATCATTGCAGCCTGGTCGTGTCGCTCATCCAACGCCAGCGCTTCCAGATAATGCGCGCGGGCAGCCAAGAAGTTGCCTAGCTACTGGTTCGCAATTCCCGCCAAACGGCGGATTACAGCGCGCTGGACGTGGACATCGTCAGAATACAGTTCGAGCGCATTCCTCGCTATCTCAATGGCAGCCTTGTATTCACCTTGACGCGTTGCCAACCACATACGGCGCGCCATCACATCGGCGCGCGCCGCTGGATCAGCCAGCGCGTTCGCCAGCGCCTCAGCCCGGTCGAGATTCTCAGCCTGCTTATTTCGATTGGCCATCAAATCATAGAGTTCGTCGCACCGGCGGCGAATGTCCAATTCACGGCGCAGATACTCCGCATTGGCCATATCCGATGTGAATACATCAAGCTCGGTCTCGAGCGCAACTATAGCCTCGTAGGCAGATGACTGAGCTAATTCCTGAGTGGGAAGTGGTGTTAGGCCGTGACGCGCCGCGAGTTCCAGCATGGTGGACGAGGGCGAAAGCTTAAGCTCATCTCGCCAAACGACGCAGTAACGCTCGAAGTATGACTTCGCTTCAGCTGGCCGACCCAGCGCGATAGCATGCTCAATCAACCGCTGGTAGGTGCTCTCGCGGTACGGATCAGTGCGCATCATTCGTTTTGCTATGTCGAGCGCGAGATCATGTCGTCCACGCTGACTATGCACTGCTGAGAGTGCCTCAAGTGCCAGCAGATAGCGTTCGCGCAGCCGCTCACGGTAAACCTCGCACCAGTCGTCGTAGACGCCTTCGAGCAAGTCCGCCTGGTAAAGCGCGACGGCAGCCCGAATCTCGCGGAGCTGCTCAGCCGAAATAGACGAAAGCGTACTAACTGCTTTCGTCAAAGAAAGGGTCAGCCGCTCGAACTCCTGCACGTCCAGCCAAAAGGGCGCTCGCACGTTGAATCGCACCGTTTCGCCTTCGGCCAGCACATATTGTTGGGTTGGGTCACACCCGCTCAGGGCAACCCGCAGCCGCCATAAGGCGTTGTTCAACGTGCGTCGGGCACGTGCCTCCGGCAGCTCCGGCCAGAACGTCTCTGCCAAGCACAAGCGGTGCTGAGGACGATCACGATGGATTACGAGAAAGGCAAGTAAGCGAGTGAGCGTGGTGGAGCGAATAACGGTGATGAGCGGTTGATCATCGCAGGTAATGCTTGGCACGCCAAGAAAGCGCATCTCCAGCATCGGAATCAACCTCAACTGTCATACCCTCCGCGCACAGCGTGAGATAGCGATGAGATAGACGCATTCTACAGTGATTGCATGTTTAGGCTATTTGTCCTCACCAAACGTGAGAAGGACGTGCTGGCGCTGCTTGCCCGGGGCAAGAGCAATCGTGAGATTGCCACGTCACTTGGCATCCGCGAGAAGACGGTGCGCAACACAGTAAGCCGGATATATGTCAAGCTCAACGTCACGCGACGAACGCAAGCCGTGCTGCGGGCGATCGAGCTGGGATTAGTAACAGCTAGATCGGGTCAATCGTTATTGACGGATGAGGACGAAGGTGAAATCGCGAAATAGGGACTTTTGCACCTAGCGAACGGCTCGGCTGATGAATATGATCTTTTTGGATGCGAACACGTTGTGAACGAATCATCTCGGGCTGGTGTCACTGCGTTCAGACCAAATCAACTGGCACGAGTTGTTGGCGTCTATCAAAAGGATAGTAGCGTGGAAGCCACTCGCCTCTGGACGATGTTCGACTCACACCAGATTCGAACGGAGGTTGTGTTAGCCATGGGAAGGCTTGCGTTGATCGCAAGAGTAACCGCTGCCTTAATGCTCACTGTAATCACAGGGGGTCTGCGCGCCGATTCTGGCAGCCCTCCCGTAGCACAAATGCAATTATCACCCTACGGACAATAAGGTTGAAGTCGAGCGACTTGACGAGTCGGGATATCGCTATTGGCCACACCGCCGATGGTCTGCGAGTGATGTCTTGACTTCCGCTCAGGCAGGTAATCTATCACTTGCTGCGCCTCTAGCGAGAACCGAAATAGGGACTTTTGCACCATGCAACGGCTTTGTAATTTGCCAGGATGATGTCGGTGCGAGAGCACGTTTTCTTACGTTTTCTAATGGAGGATGTCTCATGGGAGGCCAGAGGCCCGCGATATCCGAAAACGTTCGGTCTGAGGGCGAGGCAACACGCGGCATGAGTAGATTCGATGGCCTTGTTGCGCGAAGTACTCAGGCGTTGGCACAGCGGTTTTCTTCGCGCCGAAGCGTACTGGGATGGATTGTAAAGGCTGCACTTGCGCTCACGGGAGCGTCAATTATCCCAATGCTGCCTTTCGATAGGGAGGTTCAAGTAGCAGAAGCGCAAGCGCCGAACTGCAACGAATGGTACATGTGTGGCGCTTATATTGACAGGACATGTCATTGCGCATGCGGGACAAGCAATTGTCCTGGCGGCACGCAACCAGAAGGAGCATGGACTGCTTGTTGTTGGAACCCGGGTATCGGTGCCCGACATCTTGTCACCTATTGGGACTGCTGCACAACAACCGGCAACAGTTGCTGCTCCAATAGCAGATGTCAGTGCTATAGGGGAACAGCGGACTTCTACTGCTATCCCAAACAATACTCGCGATTATGTTGTTCGTACATATTCATAGGCAACCCATGGACATGCTAATCGTAATCATGTTGTGGCAACAACGCGATACTAATCACAGGTTAGTCCGAAGGCATACCCATGACCTTGAGTAAACGTCCACAAATGGAGAGACAAGACTCGGTAGCAAGCAGTCAGTTAATTGCACTACGAACACCACGTTCAACGGCCCGGTTGATCTGGCTAGCCGTCGCAGCTGCGATGGGCTACCTCGCTGCTCTAGCCACTATACCGCTTGCTTTTCTGTCTGCTCTAGTCGCACTTATATCAGGATTTTCTGCAAATTGGTCGCCTTGAGGTATGTCGATGATGGGTACCATCTCCCCCGTCGTGTACAGGGGATCTCAGCATGGACGCGATGGCTGGCGAATCGCTGCTGTTGCATATACAACAGCCAGCGTACTGGGAGCGTCTGTAATTGGCATTCTTTTGGGTTCTGTTGGAAGTTTGTTGTCCACACAGTTGCAGGAGTATGGTTACCTCGCGCTTGGGGTCCTAGCAATAGCCTACTCGCTACACGAGTTTCAATTTATCGTGCTGCCACATCCCGAGAGAAAGCGGCAGGTGCCCGAACAGTGGAGACGGCGATGCCATCCACTATTGACTGCAGGTCTATACGGTGTTTTGTTGGGAATGGGATTCACTACACATATTCCTACGACGAGCTATTACTTCGTTGCCCTGACGGCCACGCTATCTGGGGCACCTGTATTTGCTGGATTTGTGTTTGGTCTGTTTGGCATTGCGAGAAGCACCTTAATCTGGCCGATGGTTGCACGGTGTGCACAACCGCATCAAGTGCAACTACTTATCAACTACATGGCACTGACCGCTCCCATTGTTCGCCTTGTAAATGGCTTTGTTCTAGCAATGTTGGGTAGCTTCGTGCTGTTTACGCGCCTTGCAAACATTTGACATGTGGAGGGAGGCTAACAATGATCAAGGCCAAACAACCCAAACGCGCGAGGTCCTTGCTCCTGCGGATTTCACGCGCAACAATCCGCTGGCAAATCTTAACAGGCGTGCTAATTCTTGCAGCCATCATAGTCATCGCGCAAGCACTCGTCGCCTTCGAGCGAGGCTCAGTAGCATCATTCGCTGCTGGCGTCGTGGTTAGCGAACCAACTAATAAGGATCTGGTGTATCTGCTAAGAGACGATGGCACTCATGCGTTCACACTTACAGCAGTGAACCTAGGGTCTAGTTCGCTCGTGTGGGCCATTCGTTTGGGTGACTGTCCAATCGCAAAACTCTCGAACGATGGGCAGACCTTGTTACTTGTCGATGCAGAAACTGAAGCTCCATACGTATCCAGCTTGTCGGCGATTGACAAGCATACGGGTGCAGCGATTTGGAAGGCGAGGCTGAATACATTCGGGTTAAGCTACTGTAGCATCATCCCCAATGATCGCTTGTGGCAATCCGAAGACGGCCGGTATGTTTATTTGGTCGCAAGTCAGCAGAAGGCCAACAAGATTGTCATATTCGACACGAATAAGAAGACCGTCATACGCACGGTAGATGTTGCTGTGCCATATGATCCTTATGATTTCAAGCCGCGCTTCTGGAAGCTGCCTTGGTCGGAACAAATGGTTGTTGTTTCGCGCGATCAACTGTTCTTGATTGATTTAAGCTCAGCTAAGACACAACCAGTGGGCGTGCTGCCAAGTTTTACTGGACGAGACGTACCCAAAAACCTGCCGCAAATCGTTGATGTCATCGGTGGCGATTTGGCGCCCAGCGCCAGGCGCTTATATCTGGCAACTCTGGCTCAAGAAGTCATCATGGTGGATTTCAACGTTTCGCCACCCGTTATTGAGCAGACAATCAAGTTACCGACGGGATGGCAGTTCACATTGGTGAATCCCCTCATCGTTCAATCGGATGGTCAGAAAGTCTATTTGCAAGTGAGACAACCGAAGACCAGGCCGCCCTATTCCTTCGACGTTGATGCGATCTGGATCTACGAGAATGGTGCGTGGGAGCAGCCCGCATCAAGAATCGAACTAGCGAAAGCGCCATTGTTGGCGTCGGCACTTGCAAAGAAGCCTCACCTGAACTCTAGTGGCATTGTTTTGTCGAATGACGAGCAAAAAGTTTATTCAGTTATCGACAACAGCATCCTTGTAACTGCATACGTTGCGCATAATGAAGTCGTCAACGAACCATATGCACATACACTGCTGCCTTTGAGTGAACCCACCAGTGAACTTGCAAAGTCCTGGATCGTGCGGTGAAACATGAGTACTGAGACACTCTTGGCTTACTTGGTCACTCATCTACGATGCTTTTTAGCAGGGGTTTTCTTGCTCTCCAGCATCGCCAAAGCACGCAACCTGCCCGAATTCGTAACGACAGTTCGGTTATTTCGCCTTGCGCCCGAGCGACTTTCCTATGCGCTAGCGCATATCATTGTGATCTTGGAGCTGGCGATCAGTGTCTGCCTCCTGGTTGGGATCTGGAGTCAATGGGCGGCAGGAATGGCCGCTGTGATGCTTATCACTTTCATTATCGCAATGCTCATCAACATGATCCGTCGCAATATCTTGAATTGCAACTGCTTTGGCCCATATTTCAAGGAGCAGATCGGTGTCAAGGCAATACTCCGAAACGTCTTGTTGCTGACGCTCGCCCTCATCGTTGTGATCTTCTATGACGGATTCTTCGCTCTGGAGTTCTTGTTGAGGGATGGAGAAGGAGCAACGCCTTCACATCCTGTGGCGCCTTTCATGTTGTTGACCACTCTCACGGGCTTGATCGCGATCATTACACTGGCGATTCGGCAGTTTATAGCAACTTCCAAACTCATGAGGGCAAAAGGTGATAGTGTGGACATTCTCTGGCTAGCGAGTCATGGCGCATTATGGATGATCGTCATCATTCAGGCTGTGCTGCTACTAGCATTGGCACGGCAAATCGGTCTCTTATATGAACGTGTGGGGATCGGTGGTGCCCGCATCATGAATGCTGGCCCTGCGATCGGACAGATAGCGCCTAAACTAGACACAGCCGATGTCAATGGTCAACGCGTGACGCTGGGAATAGAACGCAATAAACGCACTTTACTCCTGTTTATTTCTACAGGCTGTGCAACATGCGCAGCATTAATGCCGCGCTTGAAAAGACTGGCCTATGACGAGCGAGATAACGGCCCGCGCTTCAGCCGCCGCGAAGCGAGCGCAGCGAGCGAAGCGGTCGGCTGGAAGCGCGTGTTGGGCGGCATACTGCATTTCACCAAGAACCAGGTTGCTTATCCAATGCATCAAAAAACTAATTTTTAGAGTTTGAAGAGTAAAAATCTAATCTTCTTTTCTTGCGGAATTTATCATTCCGATGAAATAATTGAGCAATTTTTCTCCGCGTTCAATTTCTCCTTCTCCTAATTGAGTTAATAGAGCTAATGTATTCTTTTCTCTCAGAAGCAGCATCTTACGCAACATGGTTTCTAGTTCGTCTAGACCTTTTCCCTGAGGGTCGGAAGATGATCGATAAAGTTCAGTGGTAAACTCTAATTCATGTCCTTTACCTAACCGTTTCCAACCTTGGGATATTAATTCTAGATACTTTTTCCCTTTGAAACCTTTGTATTCTTCGGTTTCGGGCCTCCATTCTCCACCCCCGGCAGGAAAAAGCGGACTTTTATATATCTGTTCAATTCTTCCAGTTGAATAACAAATATCCCAAAATGGTATTTGGCAGGACCAAACAACGTTGGTGGATGGTAGACTTGCGCAATAAGAAGAAAATCGTATTTTTTAGGGTAGGAATATTCTGACATAATGTTTATCTCCTTTTTATGTAACGCGGTTTTGTGTGTGGAGGAAGCCACCCAACTTAGAGGTTAAGCTGATTGCATTCGGAACGAGCTTGGAAGCTGCTCAGAGATTTGTGACCGAGCACGGGTTGGACAGCCTGATTCCATTTGTTGCTTCTGATGACATAGCGCTTCAATACCAGGTCACGATCGCACCTTACGGGATCGTCGTTGATCGAACAGGAGTTGTTCGTTCCAAAGGCCTAGTCAACAGCTTCGCTCACGTTGAAAGCTTGCTGAATGCTGAAGAATTGGGGGTGCGCAGCATGGAGGAATACCTTCGACGCAAAGAGACACCACAAGTCAGCTGATTCCGCAAAGATTGAGCTACATGCGTAAAGCCCTCGCCATGCTCACTAGCACGCTACGCCTTGGGCTGCGCGCAAGTTGACACTTCTACAAGAATGGGCATCTGATCTCTGATCCCTGACCCCTAGATTCCTGTTTTCTCAAAACACAAACGGCACGAAGCGTTTGGTGTGCGCCATGTAATCGCGGTAGGCATCGCCCAGCTCGCGCACGAGCAATGCCTCTTCGCGCGGCACGCGCACGGCGTATGCCCACGCCAAGATGACCGCGCTGATGAGCGCGCCCAGCCATGTGCTGAGCATCAGGGCAAAACCAACGCTGCTGAGGAAGCCGCCGGCATAGGCCGGATGGCGCACCCACCGGTATGGGCCGTCGCGCACAACGGCATGGCCCGGTTGCACGGCCACCTCGCCCACAAAGTAGTGCCCCAGCTTGCGCTGCGCCCAAAGGCGTATCCCCCAGCCCAGCGCCACCATCAGCACGCCGGCCCACACGACCGCATCGCGGATATCTCCGCGGATGACGCCGATTTTCAAAAAGCCGCACACCAGGCGCGCGATCAGCCCGATCAACAGCGCCAACCAGAGCGGCGGGAACAAGCCCGATAGGCGGGCGAGGCTCGCGCCGGCTTTGCGCCTGCGCCGTGACTCGGTCGCCATGAACCCGAGCTGCATGATGAGGAACAGCACGGCGACCAGCAGGGAGGGGAATACGCCGTCGGGGCCGATGAAGTAGGCGTACATGGCACTGCGTCTTGCGTCCTGCGGTTGCCTCATCCGACGAGCGCGCGTTCGACCACCTCCGGCGTGACCTCGCGCAGGTTGTGCTTGACCGCGTATACCTCTACTTGCGCTCGTAGCTCGCGGCTGGCGCTAATTCGGCTGATCCATGGGATGCCCTCCAACTGGCGATCCAGTTGTGCCCGCGCGGCTTCGCTCCACACCAGCTTGCCGGCGGCTGTAAGTGGGTTCGCCACCTCTTTGAGCTGGCCGGCGGCGGCGACGTTGTCGAACGGCAAGAAGTTGAACACCAAGTCGTAATACCGATTGACCATTTCCTGCACGATGTAGATGACGCCGCTGTAGCCCATGAACGGCGTGCCCAGCGACCGGCGCACGACTGCGCCGGGGAACGCGGCCGGCACGAAGTGGGTGGCCTTAGCCTGCGCCTCGGTCAAGTAGATCTTCTCGTTCAGGCTGCCGAACACGAAGGCTGGCTGTTTCTTGTGCAAGGTCTCGCGGATTTGGATGTTGTTCATCTCGCCCGGCCGGCGTGGGCGCCCACTGGCGAAGTGTAGCTTCATGCCCAGTTCGTCGGCCAGCAGGCGCACCAGCCCTTCGGTGTAGGTGTGGCCGGCCACAACGGCAAACTCGGTCGTGGCGAACCAGTCGCCCTGGGGGCCGCGCCACAAGTCCCACAACGGCGCAAGCGTGGTCTTCTTCTCTTGGGCGATGAACGCCTCGGCTTGGTCGCGTGTGCCGAGTAGGTCGCCGAGCTTCTGGATGAACTCCGTCGTCTCGCGGATGCCCATCGGCGCGAACAAGTAGGGTTTGCCCAGCTCCTGTGCCAGCGCCTCGCCGAACTCGCGATACATGACGACGTTGACGGCGCTGTCTGCCAGTCGCGGGGTGTCTTTCAACGTAGCCTCGAAGGGGTAGACCAAGTTGACTTTGCCGCCGGCGCCTTCGATCAACCGCTTGACTTCGTGCAGGTCGGAGGGCGAGTTGAAGCAACCGTAGGTCGGGCCGATCACGTTTACCAAACGGTTGGTGTCGTTAGTGTCATTGGTGTCAGTAGTGTCAACGACACCATCGACACAATTGACACCAACGACACCAAAATTGCGCCATAGCCAAACGAGAACGCGATCGCGACCTTCCCACTCGTCGCCTTCCAAGGATTGGCTCCAGAAGAACGGCACCGGCGGATCCATCTTGCTCAGCCAGTCGCGGTGGTCGGAGGAGATCATCTCGCTCTCGGCCGTGCTGACGACGATGATTGTCTTGTCGGGATGAATCTGGCGCAGCGCCTCGACGGCTTTGCGCACTGCGCCGGCCGTGCCGAGCATGGTGACTTCTTGCTCGCGCATCACGCTCGGCGTGATGTTGTGGATGTGCGGAATTGCGTCGGTGTAGTCTGGCACGGCGGTCGCCACGAGGTTGAAGCAGCCGATGGGCGCATCGCAGATCAGATGCACGTCGGGCATGGCGCACATCGTCCACACCGCGGCCCAGTAGCCGCTGGTGCTTTCCAGGTCGCGGATCAGCTCGATGGGCGCGTGTTTCTTGCCGCCGGCAGGGACAGGATCGGTTAGGTCGGTCATGTTCAAAAGTTGCAGGTTACAGGTTACGGGTTACAGGTGGCGGGCGCGGCTTAGTCCATGGTGTTGATCGGCACAGCGGGCGCCTCGGTTTGGCGCGGACCCTCAAAGAATTCGCGCATCCACGCATAGCGTGGGGTGCGCTCCAGCGCATCGCGGATGAGCTGGATGGTGCCGGCCAGGCCGGCGCTCAGGAATAGCGGCCGCACGCTGAGCATGTTGGTGTAATACATGCCGGGGATGCCGCGCGCTTTGGCTTCGGCGCTCAGCGGCGTGGTGCCCAGCACGAGATCGGGCTTGTAGGTGTCGAGCGCACGCACGTCTTGTTCGAGCGTTTTTTGATACACGATCTCGCGCGTCCCGCGCGCTTTGAGCCAGGCCTCATCGGCGGCCGTGTATAGCGACTTTTGGATGCTGGTGCTGATATAGGGCACTTCGGCGCCGGCTTCCACCAGCAAGCGCGCGTAGAGCAGTTCGTTGCCTTCGTAGCCGCATACCATCACTTTACCCCGCAGCGGGAATTGGCTGATGATGGCCTTGCACTTGTCGCGCTCTTCGGCGGCCACTTGCTCCGCCAGTTCGCCATCCAGTTTGAGCGCTGCGGCGACGGCCTTGATCCAGTTGTAAGTCGCCTCGGGGCCGACGGGCGCGCCGCTGATGATCGGCACGCCGGCCGCGCGCAAGGTCGCCACGCTGCCGCCATAGAACGGATGCACGGCCGCGATCGCGCCCACCCGCCGCGCCAGCTTGTAGTCATCCAGGTTGCGCGAAGGTAACGTGGCTGCCAGGCCGCTCCCCAGCCGCTTGAGCACCGCATCCACAGAGATCGGATCGGCAGGGAAGACTTCGCCGAGCATGATGACCCTCCGGCGTAGCGCTTCCTCTTCCTCATTGCTGCCGTCATAGGTCAGCGGTTTCTCGACGCCATCGCTGGTGACTTCCATCTTCGGCGGCGCGTATTTCTTCAGGATTGCGTTGATCGCCACATCCTTGGCTTCAGGGTGGGAGTGAATGGCGTAGGCCGGCACGCGCACCAGGATCACGTCAATGCCGTTGATCTGCGACGGCAGCATCTCCTCGGTCAGGCCGGCCGTCTCGGCCACGCACAGCGAGATGGCGGCGATGAGCTTGGTGCCGGGCATCTTGCTGGCCTCGACGCACGAGGCGATAGCCGCCTCGGCCACGTTGCCGGCCACCAACTCCTTCGTGCCGAAGGCCGGCGCGGCAATGCTCTTGCGCGAGGCGTAGAAATGGGTCACGAATGTCAAGCCATACAGACAACCGGTGTCGGTCACCATCGCCGTCTGGACGCCATCAATGCGGGTAAGCACGCGCAGGCTGCCGAAGGCCGGGCACATCGTCTGTGGCGTGAGGTTGTGGTCGGGCGAGACCGAGTGGCCCGTTTGAGATTGGAGATCGGAGACCGAAGATTTGCTTCGCGTCTCGATAATCTCAGGGGTGATCAAATTGCCTTCTGGAACGGTCAGGGTTGCCATGAAGTGTCTCCTCTTGTTGAGCGGTCGCTAGGGTGTCGAGCATCGGTGATCAGGTTGGGCGGGGTTGAAGCGCGGCAGTTTTGGGATGCGCGAGCATCCAGGCTGCCCAGGCAAAGCCGGTGTTGGAGATGGTGCTGATGATCTGCTCGACCCAGTGCACCTCCAGCGGCTTGTTCGGCATACCGGCAATGCCGCTGAGAGCAAATGTGATGATCAGGTTGAGGGCGAATAGACCGGCGGCCAGGCGATTGCGTTGCCCGAGCGCGCTGTGGATCAACAACGCCGCCAGGGCCACGTTGGCCACGGTCGAGACGCCGATCAGTACGAAGACCCAGGTGCGATCCGGCCGGGTGATCGCCAGCGCGAGCGCGAACACGAGCGCAGCCACGCCGACCAGCGCCGGCGGAAGCCATACCAAGGTACCGTTGCCATCCTGGGCGCGCATGCGCTTGCTCACGAAGAGCGCCCAGGCGACAAACGTGAACCCCGGCGCGATGAGCGGGAAGAGCGACTGGCTGAACAGTGGCACATCCACACGGCTGATAGACATGACCAACTTCCAGGTCGCTTTCAGCGTCCCGGCCACGATGATCAGCGCCATGCCCGCGAAGGCAAGTCGTCCGGCCGCTGCGTGCGCCGCGCGAATCAGTTGCGCAATCCAGAACAGCCCCAGCGCCGAGAGCGCCACCGGCATGTAGTTCTGGAGCGCCATCACGAGGGGAAAGTCGGGATGCGTTGCCATCTCAGATCCTCAGACTCTGGATGCCAGAAGCCAGATGGCAGAGGAGTCAAGTCCGATCTCTGACTTCTGACTTCTGATCTCTGACTTCTGATTTCTGACTTCTGACCTCTGCCTGCTCACTCATAGAACGGCGCAGCCGTATAGCGCAGGTCGGCCAGGCGGAACTTTTCGCCGCTGTGGCCGAGCGCAGACAAAATGGCGATCTTGGCGTCTATGTCCCGGCATGGATCGCCGAAGATCGCTTCCCAGCCGGCCTCGGTCGTCACGACCACGCCGCGTTCCGGCTCTTCGACCAGCCGAATGACCTTCAGCCCCATCTCTTGCATGATGCGCCGCACCAGGATCTTGCTGTCCTGGCTGTAGTCGGGGCTGTTGAGGTCAATGCCGGTAGCAGCTGCATGGTCGCGCCCCATCAGCTCGTCGAGCGTCGCGCCTTCAGGGAGATCCGGCGGCTCGCTGGCGCCGAACACGGCCAGGAACTCGTCGTATTCCAAAGGCGTGACCTTCTCCGGCGCCGTGTATTCGCGATGGTGAATCTTATTGACGAAGGCGTCGAAGATGGCGTCCATCTCCGGCAGCTCGAAGAGCAACTTGCAGCGGTCGCTGAGCGCGCGCGCAGCCGGACTAAAGGGAATCTTGGCCAGGATGGGCAGGCCGACGCGCTCGGCGAACCGCTCGGCCACGCCGCTCCCGTCATCGCGGTTGAGCACCATGCCGATCACGCGCGTGCTACCGCCCATGGACTGGAAGTAGTTGACGGCGCGGGCGATGTTGTTCGCGGCATACAAGCTCATGCGATCGTGGCTGGCGACGATGATGATCTCTTCGGCCAGGCTCTTGGCGATGGGCGTGGCAAAACCGCCGCAGACCACGTCGCCGAGGAAGTCCATGACGATGTAATCCAAGGCCCAGTTGGCCATGCCGCGTTCTTCGAGCAGGCCGAAGCCGAAGGAGATGCCGCGTCCGCCACAACCGCGGCCCACTTCCGGCCCGCCTAGCTCCGCGCCGAAGAGTTGAATACCGCGCCCAAGGTCGGCTTTGAAGATCAGGTGGCGCACGTCCAGCTCTTTCTCGCGGCCGGTGTCCTTGAACAGCCGCCACTGGTCGCCGATGGTCGGCAGGCTGCGCCCCTGGAACAGCGCGTTGCAGCTATCGTGTTTGGGGTCGCACCCGAGCTGCAGCACGCGCAGCCCTTTGAGCGCCATCTTTGCACTGAGGTTGGCGGTGAAGAAGCTCTTGCCGATGCCACCTTTACCGTAGATTGCGATCATTCGAGGGGTCATAGGTTTCTCCTTACCTCCATGACAACACCATCTTCAAACAATCGGGGTCGTTGAAGGCGATGTCGAAGGCTTTAGGGGCGTCGTCGGCCGGCAGGCAGTGCGTGATGAGCGCGCGCACTTCGACCTGGCCGGCGGCGATGGCGTCGCGCGCGCGGGCGAGGTCGCCCGGCGCCCATTCCGTGCTCACGGCAAAGGTCAACTCGCGCAGGAATGCCGGCATATACGGCAGGTCAATGCGCTCGTAGTAACCGAGTAGCACCACCCGTCCCCCTTTCTGGATGTTCATCAGATGCGGGGCGATGGCTTCCATCTTGCCGGTGGCGTCTATCAGAACCGCGAATAGCGCGCCGGCGAGGGAGACGGGTGAACCATCTTCGCCCTTCAACGCACCATCCTCGACGCGCCACTTCACATCCGCGACCGACAAACTCAGCCGCGAGGCGACCTTGTCGGTGACGGTGACCTGCGCGCCGCGCGCTCTTACGAACCGCGCCGCCAGTTGGCCGACGATGCCCTGGCCCAGAATCAAGACGGAAGGCGCGGGGCCGCGCAACGTGTCGAAAGCCACATCCACGCCGTGCAGCGCCGTCGCCGCCAGCGCCAATAACACGCCCTGTTCATCGGTCAGCGACTGTAGGTCGGTCAGGTGCGACTGGGGCGCGACGATGTGCGCGCTTTGCCCGCCGAAGGCCGGATTGACCCCGACGAACCCATAGTTGCCGCCGACATACACCCGCTTGCCCAGCCAGGCGCGCGCGTTTGTGCCGGCCTCGATCACCTTGCCGACCGTCTCATAGCCGGGCACCACCGGGAACTGCAGCATCGGGTGCGGCATCACGCCTCTCAGCAGCATGCGCTCGGTGCCGGCGCTGATGCCGGTCAGCGTGGTCTGGATCAGCACATCGTCTGCGCCGAGCGGCTTCAGCTCCACCTCGCGCAGTTCCACGGTGTTCGTTGCCGGGATCACAATCGCCCTGGTTTTCATGATTCCGCGCTCACTCCCGGACTGCCGACTTCCCACTTCCCCATCTGCTCGCAAGTCGAGAGTGGGGATGGGGAGTCGGCTATCGTCACTTGTACGCCACACCTTCCAGCCGGTCCTCTAGGTCGGCGTAAAGCTCCTTGAGTTGCTCGATGACGTCGTCATCGGCTTGCCACAGGCCGCGGCCGTTGGCCTCGAGCAGCCGGCCGACGATGTTGCGCATGGCCTGCGGGTTGGCTTTCGTCAAGCGTTCGCGCATCGCCGGATCGAGTGCGTACGTCTTAGCCGCGTTGGCGTATACCCAGTCGTCCACGCAATCGCTCACGGCATCCCAGCCCAGCATGTAGGTGAAGCGGTTGCTGATCTCGGTGGCGCCGCTGTAGCCATGTTGCAACATGCCTTCATACCAGCGCGGGTTCAACAGCTTGGTGCGGTATTCGGTGCGCAACACGCGGTCGAGATCGTCAATGCGCGTCTCGGCGGTATAGCTCTCGATGTAGTTCAGCTTCACCGGCGCTCGGCTGCGTTTGCGCGCGGCCAAGTGCAGCGCGCCGGATGAAGAGAAGTAATGGTCAATGTCGGCCACGCCGAACTCCACCGAGTCAATCTCCTGCGCCACGCGACCGACCGTGCCGAGCATGCGTTGCAGCACCTCCGGCGCGTGCTGGCCGTTACGCCCACCGCCATAGGCGTAGGCATTGCGGCGCACGAACAATTGATCCAGGTCGTCCTGCGATTGCCAGGCCGAATCTTCCACCATGTCGTCCACGTAGGTGCCGTACTGCCCGGGCTGCTGCGTGAACAGGCGCGCGGTCGCTTGCTCGAAGGTCATGCCGTCGCGCATGGCCTCTTCGACATGCTTCTTGATGAAGTTCATCTCGACCGGCTCGTTGGCGCGCGCGGCCGCTTTCACCAAGCGGTCGAGGTGATCCATGAGCAACTCGAACGTGTCGCGGAAGATCGGGCTGAGGTTCATCAGCACGTCAATGCGCGGCCGGCCCAGCTCCTCCAGCGGGATGAGCTCGTAGTGGCTGATCTTGCCCTGGCCGTCGTGATGTGGGCGCGCGCCGATCAGGCGTAGCACCGTGCCGATGGCCTCGCCTTTGGTCTTGATCGTGTCCAAACCCCAGAGCACTTGCGCGATGGTCTCCGGGTATTGGCCGGCGTTCTCGGCGAGGTGCTTCTCCAGCAAGGCTTCGGCGATTTTTGCGCCGCGCGCATAGGCCAGCTCGCTGGGGATGCGCCACGGGTCAATCGCGTGGATGTTGCGACCGGTGGGCAACACATTCAGGCCATCGCGGATCAAGTCGCCGCCGGGCGCCGGGGGGATGTAACGTCCGCCGAGGCCGCGCACCACGGCCTCGAGTTCGGCACGGTTGTCGCTGAGCATGCGCGCCATCATCCGCCCGGCCTGCGCCATCTCCATCAGCGCCGCAGCGTCATCGGCGGCGACAGATGTGCCGTTGTGAGTAGCCTGATGCAGTGCCGACGCTGGCGATTCGCCGCGGAACACGGCGTGCTCCACAAAGGCGCGACAGGCTTCGTCCACCCGCTCCCTGGCACGCAGCGCTTCTGGGTCGCCGCGTCGAGCCAGCGCCGCCAGCTCGGCGTACGATGCCGCCGGTGCCGATGTGCCCAACGTCTCGCGCAGCATCACTTCGGCCAGCGAGCGGCTGCCGCCGCGCGCCTTGAGCGCCTCGGTCACCGTGACGATCTGCGATTCCGTTGGCGCGGCCTCGCCGAAGACGTGCAGCGATGATGTGATGAGTCGCTGCTCTAGGTCGCGCAGATAGGCGTAGAGCCGCGCAGCGTAGTCGGAAAACGGTTCTCCCTGCAGGCGCGGGCAGTCGGCATCTAGATTGGCCAGCGCGACTTTGTTCAGCATGGCCTCTTCCAGGGCTTCCTCAGCCTGGCCGCGCCGTTCGATTTGCCGCTCGCGATAGTCCTGCAGCATATCCTTGAGCGCGGCCAGCTCCTTGTATAGGCCGGCGCGCGCCATCGGTGGCACCGCGTGCGAGACCATCACGGCATAGCCACGGCGTTTGGCGATGTTGGCCTCGCTGGGGTTGTTCATCGGGTAGAGGTAGAGCTGCGGCAGCTCGCCTAGCAGCGCGTCCGGCCAGCAACTGCGCGTCATGCCGAGCTGCAAGCCGGGCATCCACTCCGCCGAGCCGTGCATGCCGACGTGGATCAACGCATGCGCGCCGAACCCGCGGCTGATCCAGCGGTAGAACGCCAGATATTGATGGTGCGGCGTGTTGTCCTTGTCGAACAGCAAGCGCATCGGATCGCCGGTGACGCCGAAGCGCGGCTGCACGCCGATGTAGATGTTGCCCAATCGCAGCCCGCCGATGAACACGGCGTCGCGGCCGGCCGGCGCAATGTCGCCCGGCCAGCTCCCCCAGCGCTCCTCCACGCGCTCACGCTCGCGCGGCGTCGTCCACTGCTTGAATTGCTCCTGCGTCACGGCCAATCCGCCGGGGTCGGGCGTGGTGGCTGCTTCGAGCAGCCGCAACAGTTCCTCCGGTGATTCCGGTAGCTGACCGACGTCATATCCTTCAGCCTGCAACCGCCGCAGGATGTTGAGCAGTGAGCGCGGCACGTCCAGCAGCGCCGCCGTCGCTTTCTTGCCCAGGCCGGGCGGGTAGTCGTATACGACGAAGGCGATCTTCTTGTCGCGGTTGGGCGTGCGGCGCAGGGCTGCCCAGCGCGTGACCAGCGTCGTCAGGCGCTGGAGGCGGTCCGGCGCCGTCTGGAAGCGGCCGTTGTTGATTGCGCCCAGGATCACCGGATCTATGGCGCCGTCCATCTCCGGCAGCGCGTAGGTGGCCGCGGCTTGCATCGGTCCGACGCCGATCTTCTGCCACGAGACGAAGTCTTGCACGTAGAGCGGCTGTGCGACGATGTAGGGCGCATCAATGCGCGCCAAGATCTCGATGACTGCGTCGCGATGTGCGCCCGGCGAGGTGGAGCCGGCCGGCCCGCCGACGAGCGCGAAGCCGATCGTGCTCACCAGTGCATCAACATGTTCTTTGGCCAACCAGTCGCGCACGACGACGTGGCCCTCTACGCCGGTGACGAAGATCGGCAGCACGTCTAGGCCGGCGTCCTCCATGGCCCGGATCGTCTCGTCTATATAGCCCCGATCTTGCATGAGGTGCTTGCGGAAGAAGAGCAGAGCAACGGAGGGTTGATGATTGGTAACCGGTGATTGATGATTGATGGTTAGCGATCGTTGTATCTCCCTCTCACCTTGTCTCCCTGTCCCCTTGTCACCCTGTCGCCTGGTCATCTTGCCTCGACGCTTCCGCCAGTCGCGATAGGCCTTGATGTCCTTGAAGAAACCCGGCGCGTCGGGGTGGTACAGGCCCATCATCGGCACTTCGACCACCGGCGGAACCTCGACCGGACGGTTGAAGTATTCGCGCAGGATGAACTTGAACATGCTGCTCACGTTGACCGCGAGCGGCTGGTTCCAGTAGATGTTCACCTGCATCCAGTTCTTGAAGTCGCGCGCCTTGGCCGGCATGAAGCGCATCATGGTCTGCATCAGCTTCATCAGCTTGGTGTAGCCGTAGAGCGTGTCTTCGTCGCGGCCATGCACCAACATGCGCGCGATTTTCTTCACCGGCTCGGGCATGCCGCCTTTGCTGCCGGGCCGGTTGGCGACCACGTAATCGCCCACGCGATTCAGGGCCATCACTTCGGGCATGGACTCGTAGGCGAAGACCACGCTGGCGCGCGATTGTTCCACTTGCTCGCGTAGCCAGTCCGCTTGATCCTTGAAGTTGATCATGCTGACGAACAAGCAGTCGGCGTCGCGAATGGCGCGCGCTGCCTCCGTCGCATGTGATTCCAACTCCCATTCGGTGAACTGCGCCAGGTTGGCCTCACCGGCCAGGTCAGCTTTCACTTCATCCCAAACACGCTTGTTGAAGTGCTCTAATCCAACGATAGCGACGATATTCGGCTTATCGCTCATACCTGCCTCCTTGATGCCGCTACGCAGCAGCAGCGCGTGTTACCGGCGCAAAGCGATGCGCGTCGCGCCGCAGCCCTTCCACGCCCACGCCGCGCAGCAGTAGCACGCATCCGATCATGAACACTGCCTCGACCCCGAAGATAGCTGCATAGCCGACCGGCGCAGACATCAGACCGGTTTCGACCAGCGCCGCGCGCAACACACCGCCGGCGATGAACGAGGCACCCAGGCCGAGCGCCTGCGCGATGCTCCATAGGCCGAGATATGACGCCGTCTGTCCTTCTACGGTCATGTCGCTCATCATCGTGACTGCCGCGAAGGTGAACACGCCGACCGTGAAGCCGACCACGGCAAACGCGAGGTTGGCCAACGTCACCTGCGCCGTGAGTGATGCAACGGCGAGCATGATGAAGCCCAGTGTGGCTGACCAACCGCCGAACGTCGCAATGCGCTTCTTGTCGTCCATAGGCAACGCATCGGTGCGCACCTTCGCACCCAGCGCCCGCGCGCCCAGCGCTGCGGTCATCCCCATGCCGACGGTGACCATGCCGTTGAAGATTTGCTGGAAGACGGTGGACTCGCCGACGGAGAGTCGGAACACGTCGCCGGCCCATACCTCTTGCACCAGGTCCTGCGTAAAGATGCCGAGGAAGGTAAAGACGATGAAGACGAAGAACACGCGTGCGGTTCGGTTGGTGCGCGTCAGCAGCAGCGAGCTGCGGATCGAGTTCATCGTGTTGGCGATTGGGTCTGCCGACCCACGACGCAGTTGGGCTATCTCCTGCGGCGACAGCCGGCGCTCTAGCTTCCACACGCTGGCGATGGCCAGCGCGGTAACGACCAATGGCGTGAGCGCATACAACACTTGCATCCGCGCCGGTGCATAGTCTGGCATCAGCACGCGAAACACCAGCGCCCACACGACGATGATGGCCGTTTGGCCGGTCCATGCGGCGGCGAACACACCGCTGCGCTCGTCTTCGCGCGTGCACTCGGCGATCAAGTCGAGATAGGTGTTGGCCATCAGCGCGATCATCGCGCCGAAGACGAAGAACAAAACGAAACCGGCCATGAGTGCGATGGGCGAACCGGCGGCCATGGCGCCGACTACGGCCGGTAGAAAGGGAAAGACCAAGCTTCCGGCGACCATGCCGATCACCAGATAGGGCGAGCGCCGATAACCCAAGATGGGGTAGCGGTCGGTGATGCGCCGGAACATCGGCTGGAATGGGCCGAAGAACGGATATAGCCCTATCATCACGCCGATCAGCAACGCCGAGATGCCCAGCTCGTAGATCGTCACTCGATTGAAGTTGATCGTCACCAGAGCGAACATCCAGGCGATGCCCAGCTTAGAGAGGGTGAATTGGAGTTTGGTCTTCATCACATCGCTCCTGTTCGAGCAGGCTTAAGTTGATAGGTGACGGTCAGCACAAAGCGCCATGCCACGTCTTCTTCAGCGTGCAGGTCGTCGAAGGTCGTCCGCATCCAAGGTTCCAACATGTCCAGGCCGGCTGCGAGCACGTCGTCGCTCAGCGCCCAGGTCTCGTTGTGCATGCGCTGACGCATGCGATGCAGGATGCGCGCCGGGCTGAGGCACTCCGTCCACTCGGCAGCGAGGATCTCTGCCTCGATCTGGCCACCCATGCGCGCCAAAGTTTGAACGAGTGTCGGGCCGGCGGCCGACGTTGGGCGCATATCGGGTCGCAAAGCTGCGACGATCTCGCGCCACTTCGCGCGGATGCGACCGGCGCAGGATTGCGGATCGAGCCAGTCACGGCCCTGGATCAGGACGCCGCCGGGGCGCATCACGCGCACAGCCTCGATCAGCACGGTCTCCCACCGGGGCACCAGATGCAGCACGTTGTTGATCATCACAGCGTCGAAGCTGTTGTCACGCAGTGGCAGACACACGGCGTCGGCTTGCAGCGAAGGCAACTCTACGGCTTGTAGGTCTGCCTCGCGCTGGCCGGCGCGCAGCATGGCCAGTTCTAAGTCGAGCGCGACGACGCGACAGCCGGCCAGCGCCGCCGGGATGCCCAGTCGCCCTGCGCCGGCGCCTAAGTCGAGCAGCCATTCGCCGCGCGCGTAGCGCGCGATGGCGCTACCGGCTTGAAACGCTGCGTGTGGCGGCAGCGCGTTGATCGCGTTGTAACGCGATGCGATCTCGCGATAGGACATCGCCGTGTACGCGTTCATGTCAGCACCTTCGCGATTTGCTCGGCGCGCGCGTTGGGCAGATACACGTACCGTCCGCCCAACCACTCGGCCAACTTAGGCGCTTCGCCGCGCGAGAGGTAATTCACCTGCGTGTCAATCACGATGGCCTGAATGCCATTGGTGCGCAGGAGCGCCGCCAACTGTTTCAATTCCGCTTCGAGCCTTGCCTTCTGCGGCTGGGGAGCGGAGACATTGTCACGCTGTTCACGATCGCTGCTCTCTAGCCCCACATTGGCCCGTCCATCGGTCATCAGCACGAGCGTGGCCTGCGCGATGCCGCGCCCGCGCGCTCGCTGCGCCAGTTGCCAGGCCGTCAACAGCGCCGAGGCCAGCGGTGTGCCGCCGCCGGTGGGCAACACGTCCAACTCGCGCTTGGCGCGCTCCACACTCTGCGAAGGCTGCAACAGCACCTGCGCGTGCCGGCCACGAAAGGCGATCAGGGCTACTTGGTCGCGGTGTACGTAGGCGTCTTGCAGCAGCCGGATCGCCGCGCCCTTCGCCTCGCGCATGCGGTTGATGGCCATCGAGCCGCTGGCATCCACGGCGAAGATGTAGAGCATGCCGGCTTTGTCGCGGAAGCGCTTCACACGCACGTCCTCCGGACGAATTGAGAATCGAGAACTGAGCATTGAGAAATTCTCTTGCGCAAGTTCCTTTTTCTCATTTTCAATTCGCCGAAGGCGCTGCCACGGTGCAGCTGCCATCAACGTCGGCAAGAGGGCGATGCGGTTGCCGCGCGGGTCACCCGCGACTGCGCGCACGAAGCGGCCGCGCCGATTGTTCAACGCGCTGCCTCGGCCGCCGCTGCGCCCGCGCCGCTGCATCGCAAACGGCAAGTCGAGCACGTCTTTGGGCAGCTCGGCTGCCGCTGCGCTTAACAGCAACGCCTCAAGCTGCTCGGCCTGCGTCTCGGCCACACCGTTCGACTCATCCTGGTCTCCGCGATCTCCCTGTCCCCTTGTCTCCTCGTCTTCCGTCTGGCGTCCTTCGTCGGCCTGCGGCAGGTGTGTTGCGCGCGGCAACAGCACCAGCCGGGTGGCCAGCCGCAAGTCGTCGTCGTCCACCTCATCCCGTCCATCAAGCGCGGCCTTGGCCAGCGCGGCCTGCACGGCGAACACGTCGGCGCGATTGCCTTCCACGCCCAGGGCAAGCGCCGTCTGGATGAGCGCTTGCACCTGCTCGTCCTGGATGCGCACGTGCGGCAGGCGCGTTCGCGCATCGGCGATCATCGCGCGCAGCATCCGCAGCTCGTCGTCGGGTTCCTCGTTGCGCTGCTGTGGTTGATTGCGACGCACGACCTCGGCGCGCAGGTGGGCGTCGGTCTGCGGCGCAAACGGGACGATCAGCCCGATGCGGTCGAGCAGGCTGCGCCGCACTTCGCCATCGTCGGGGGCGTAGGTGCCGACCAACATGAACCGTGCCGGGTGCGCTGCGCTCAGGCCCTCGCGCTCCACGCGCACGACGCCGTTCATCATGACCTCCAACAGATGCGCAACAACGCTGCCGTCCAGCAGGTTCAAACCATCCACGTAGAGCACGCCGCCATGTGCGCGCGCCAGCAACCCGCACTCGACCACGCGCACGCCGGTTGCCAGCGTCGCTTCCAGGTCTAGCCCGCCGAGCAGGCGATCTTCGGTGACGTTCACCGGTAACTCGACGAACGGCGCATCCTCCGGCAACAGCGCGGCAAAGGCGCGCGCCAACGTGGACTTGCCGCTGCCCACGGTTGCCGCAATGACCACGCCGGCCAAGGCGGGATTAACTGCCAGCAGCAGCAAGGCCTGCTTGGCGGTCTCCAGTCCGACGATGTCTGTGAACGTTAGTGACATTGCGTCTTACGTTCGCGTCTCTAGTTCGGCCAGCGCGCGTTCGATGCGTTCGCCGGCGTCGGTGGTTTCCAGCGGGTCGCGGCGCAGGCGATGGCGCAACGCGGGTACAGCAATGCGCTTGACGTCGTCGCGCGTGGCGCGCCGGCGGCCTTCGAGAGCGGCTAAGGCGCACGAAGCCCGCGCCAGCGTCAACTCGCCGCGGTGGCCGTCAACGCCCAGGCGCATGCACAGCTCGGCAGCAAACATCAGCGCATCGTCCGGCATCACTACGTCGGCGACGTGCTTCTGCGCAGCGACGATGCGCCGGCGCAGCGCCATCTGTTGCGGCTCCCACGCAGCGACGAAGGCGCGCGGATCGGTGTCGAAGGCGCGCCGGCGGCGCACGATCTCCATGCGCTGCGTGATGTCGGTAATCGTGGTGATGCGCGCGTGCAGGCCGAAACGGTCGAGCAACTGTGGGCGCAGTTCGCCTTCCTCCGGGTTGCCGGAGCCGACCAGCACGAAGCGCGCCGAGTGGCGCACGCTGATGCCTTCGCGCTCGACGACGTTCCAGCCGCTGGCCGCCACGTCGAGCAGCACATCCACGAGGTGATCGTCGAGCAGGTTGACTTCATCAATGTAGAGGAAGCCGCGGTTGGCCCGCGCCAGCAGCCCCGGCTCGAATCGCTTGACCCCCTGGGTCAAGGCGGCCTCGATGTCAATCGTGCCGCAGACGCGATCCTCGGTCGCGCCCAGGGGCAGGTCAACGACGGGAACGGGGATGCGCTCGGTTCTGAGCCTCGAGTCGCGGGGCTGACGCGAGGCGGGAGACGCGCCATTGCGTTCGGCTGCGCCCGCGATGGGCAGCGCATCGCGCGCGACTTCCTCCGGTGTGCGGTTGAACGGGTCACCCTTGACGCGCGTGATCCTCGGCAGCACGTCGGCCAGGGCGCGCACGGCGGTGCTCTTGCCGGTGCCGCGATGGCCCATGATCATCACGCCGCCGATGCGCGGGTCAATCACGTTCAACAGCAGGCACAGTTTCATCTCCTCCTGGCCGACGATGGCCGTGAACGGATAGTTCACCGCCGTCGGATGCGCGCCGGCGCCGTTGCGGCTCGCGCTGTGCGCCCGGGCTGCCTGAGTTGCAATCGCCATCGCTCATCTCCCGCCGGCGGCGGGCGCCATGGCCTGGGCGCGCTTTTGCCGGGCCGAGCGCATGCCGCGCAGGGCGAACTGGGCAAAGTTGACGACGTAGGTCGCCAGCGCGAAGCACATCACCAGCATTTGCGTCCGAGGCTCTGCGCCGGCGAACAGGGCAACCAGGTAGGCGGTGTTGCCGGTCAACGAAAGCAAGTTGCCGGCGTCCTCCCAGAAGAACTCCTTCGCCATGAACATCCGGCCGAACACTTCGTCCTCCCAGGCCATGCCGGTGACGGTCATGAAGTACAGCATCAGCACCTTGGCCACGTTCACCACGGTCGTGACTTCGTAGCCCTGGCCGGTGGTCAGAAAGCGGATCACCAGGATCAGGCTGGCGACGAAGGTGAGGAACTGCACCAGCGCGCCAACCGCCTGTACCGGCGTCCAGAACGACCGGTTGCGGCGCGCCAGCTGTTCAGAGGTGTAGCTCATAAGTAGGCTTGTTGAGCGTCGTTAGGTCGGTCAAGTCGTTGAGTCCATCCGGTCGTTCAGGCCGGACCTGACCCGAGCTGACCGGCACAACTTGACCGACCGGCGTTCAGGCTGCCTCCATCGTCAGCGCCATCTGCTCGCGGGTGAGTTTGCGGAACTGCTCCACGTTCACCCGCGCCATCAGATTCATGGCGATGAAGCACATGGCAATCGCTACGACGAAGATGAAGCCATAGGACGTGGCGTAATTGCCGGTGGCTTGGATGCCGATGTCGCGCATCGCACCGCCGGCGAATTGGGCGAAGCCGTTGGAGAGCGCCTGCGCCATGCCCCACGCGCCCATCAGCGAGCCGGTCTCGCCGGGCACCGTCATATCCATCATCATCGAGAGCGCACCGACGTTGAACACGCCCATGCCGATGCCGAGGATGGCGATGCCGGCATACATCACCGGCAGCACATGCGCCATCGCCGAGGCGAACAGCAGCGCGAAGCCGATGCCGGACACAACCAGGCCCCAGTCGGCGATGCGACGCTTGGGGATGGGCCACTTGCTGGCCACGATGCCCATCACCAGCATGGCGATGATCGTGCCCATGCCCATGATCGGCTGGAACTGGGCCGTCTGGCGCGGCGCGAGCTTGAACACGTCGGCCCCGAACGGTTCGAGGATGCTGTCCTGCACGAACAAGGCGAAGATCGAGACCACGATGAAGAAGAAGAACACGCGCGCCTGCGGGTTGGTGAAGATGCGGGCATACGCCTCGCCCATCCGCAACGGCGGGCGTTGCTCGGCGATGGCCAGCTCATCCGGCGACAGCCGTCGCTCCAGCCCGATCAACGAAAGCAAACCGATCAGCGAGACGACCGGCCCGGCCAAGAAGAACTTCGGCATCATCTGCACGGCCACCTGGCTGCGGATGGCGGCGCAGGCGTCGGTGGTGCAGCCGGGCGGCGCGCCTGCCTGGGTGTCGGCGATTTGCAGGATGATCGAGCTGGCGATGCCGGTGATCACGATGAACACTATCTGGAATAGCCAGACGGTGGCGACCACGGCCGGTCGGTTCCGCTTGCCCTCGGTCATCTCGGCGATCAGCGTGTTGTGCGCGTCGCCGTTGGCCGCGAAGCCGAAGCCGAAGCCCAACAAGCTCAGCAGCATGAACAGCAGATAGATCGTCTCGCCCTCCGCATAGCGCACCGCAAAGAGCGGCAGCGGCACCAGCGAGATCGCCGAGAGCATCAGCCCGAAGAACATGACCGGCGTGCGGCGCAGGCCGAAGAAGGCGCGCCGGTCGGCGTAGCGGCCGGCCGACACCTGAAAGATGTTCATCAGGCGATAGGCGAAGTAGAGGCCGCCGATCACGGCAGCGGCGATCCCTAACTCGTTGATCATCACGCGGTTGAACACGCTGAGCAGCATGGTGAACAGATAGGCCACGCCGAGCTTGGGCAGCGTCAAACGCGCGATGGCCAACATGGGCAGCCGGTCTGCCGAACCCTCTGTCCGGCTGCGCGTCGCTTTGAACGGTCGAACGAGCGATGATGACATTGAATTACCTCCTGAACGTGAAGATTGAAAAAGGATGAGGGCTCGATGCACCCAACGATGCATCGAACCCCCACCCTTCGGGAACCGACTGAAATGGCGCGAGACGTGGCGGCGCACCACACGATAGGTGTGCACGCCGGATGAACTCGAGAAGCTCGCGCAGCGCCCACGCGCGGCGCGTCCCGCGCGCGCAGGAGATGAACAGCGCGTCCGGCTGTAGGGCGATCAGCGCACGCTCACCCGTGCGGCCGGCCAGGCCGGTGAACACGAGTGCCAGCAGCGCGCTTAGGCCGAAGGCGACGGATATGCTGGGTATCGGATCATGCCAGGCGCCCAACAGCGCAACCAGGCCGAACGTGATCACCGCGAAGTGCGCCACAAACAGGCGGTCCGAATAAGACGTGCTGGATAAATGTCTGGCGAGGCATCTCGCATTCCAGACCGCCAAATGCAGATGACGAACCTGGTGAGCGATCACATCCTTAGAGTATGGTTAATGCCGTGCGCTTCACAATCAGGTGTATGTCATGTTTTTAACGTGACATTCATCGGCTGAACTAAGATGGTGCAATAAATTTGCAATTACTATGCGAGTTCATCGCAGAAAGCATGTCTAAGGATTGCTCGATGTTTGAACTGCGAGTGGGGCGAGCGCATGATAAGTCTGTGTGAAGGACGCACAGATTTCGGCATAGCGCGCGACGTTCGTGACGTCAGGCTCAATCACCGCCGCGATGCGTGTTCGCGCCTTCGCGATACGCCAATCGCCATACACCTCGGCGCCGACGCCTCCGGCCACCGCCGCGCCCCATGACGTCGCCTCGGCCAGCAGCGCTGGAATCTCCAGCGGCAGCCCAAGCACATCGGCCAGGATGCGTTGCCAAACGACGCTACGCGCACCACCGCCGATCAGCCGCAAGGTGCGCAGCGGCCGGTGGGCGCTCAGCGCGTCCAGGATCAATTTAAGGTTGAAAGCCACACCCTCCAGCACAGCCCGGTGCATCTCCGCTGGACCATGGCTCATCGTCAAACCGACGAACGCGGCCCGCGCCTTCGGATTCCACCACGGGCTGCGCTCGCCGATCAGGTAGGGCAGGAAGATCAGCCCCCGGCAACCCGGCTCGACGCGCGTGATCGCCTCGTCCGGCAGCTCGCCCATCGCCCGCACCAGCCACTCACGCGCACCGCCGGCCGATTGCATCGTGCCCATCGGGATGTAGTGCCGCGGCAGCAGATGATGAAAAGTGAACGTGCGCCGCTCAGGGTCGAGCAGCGGCCGCGACGAAGTAAATGCAATCCAAGAAGAAGTGCCCAGCACGCAGTAAGCATCGCCGTCGTCCACCGAACCCGCGCCCACCGTCGCACAAGCGCCATCGCCGCCGCCGATCACCACCGGCGTGCCGGGCGCCAGGCCGGTCTCCTCCGCTGCTACACGCGTCACCTGGCCGACGATTGCGCTGGACGGCGCCAGCCGTGGCAGAAGCGCCGCATCGAGTTCAAGCGCGTCGAGGAAGTCGGCGCACCACGTTTGCGCTTCCAAGTCGAACAGGTTGCTCCCGGACGCGTCGGAGTAATCGGTGACGATCGCGTCGGTCAGGCGCATGACGGCGTAATCTTTGGCCATGACGAAATACCGCGCGCGGGCGAAAACGTCCGGCTGGTGCCGCTTGATCCACAACATCTTGGCTGCGGTATAGGCAGGGCTAATGCGATGGCCGGTGCGGCGATAAATTGCATCCTCGCCGCAACGTTCGGCGATCACGGCGGCCTCGTCGGTGGCGCGCTGATCGGCCCAGATGATGGCCGGCCGGAGTGGCCGGCGCGCGTCGTCCAACGCGATCACGCCCATCATCTGCCCGCTGAAGGTGACGACGGCGATGTCACGCGGGGCGATCCGGGTCTTCGCCAGCAGGGCGCGCGTGGCAGCGCATACCGCGCGCCACCAATCGTCGGGGTCTTGCTCGGCCCAGCCGGGCTGAGGATAACTCACCGAATAGCTTTCGCTGTGGCCGGCTAGCAGTGTCCCCGTTTCGTCGAACAGGCTCGCTTTGTTGGCGGAGGTGCCCAAGTCGTGTGCCAGGATGTAAGCCATAACGGCAGATTATCACAACATGGTTGCAACGCAAAATACTAGTTGACAGGTCGCTGAGAACGATTACACTCTACCAGCGCCACGAGTGGTAACGATTTCAGCCTGCGCCCATGAAGGATAAGGCCACGGTCACGATCAAGGATGTTGCCCAGCATGCCGGCGTCTCAACGGCGACGGTCTCGCGCGTGCTGTCCAACAGTGGCCCGGTCAGCGTCGAGGTGCGTGAGCGCGTCGCGCAGGCGATCCAGGCACTGGGCTACCGTCCCAGCCGCATGGCGCGCAGCTTCCGCGCCCAGCGCAGCAAGTTCATCGGCCTGATCATTTCCGACGTCGAAAACCCCTTCTACACCAGCCTGGTGCGCGCCGTGGAGGACGTGGCCTACGCCCACGACTACAGCCTGCTGCTGTGCAACTCGGACGAAGACTCGGACAAGGAGCGGGCATACATCCAGTTCATGGCCGACGAGCGCGTCGCCGGCGTGATCGGCTCGCCGGCTTCGGAGGCCCACACCTCCTTCGCCGCCCTGTTCGACGCCGGCATCCCGGTCGTGTCGGTGGATCGTCGCTCGATGCTCACGCCGGTGGACACGGTGTTGCTGGATAACGTGACCGCAGCGCGCGAACTGACCCAACACCTGATCGCGCACGGCCACCGGCGCATCGGCGCCATCCTGCCCAACACCAGCATCACGTCCGGCCGCGAGCGGCTGGCCGGCTTCCTGCAAGCGATGAAGGAAGCCGGCCTCGCGCCCGATCTAAACCTCATCCGCGAGGGCAAGGGCATCGAGGCGTTCGGCGTGCAGGCTGCTCACGCCTTGCTCGACCTGCCCGACCGGCCGACGGCGCTCTTCACCGGCAACAACCTGATCACGCTGGGCGCGCTGAAGGCGATCCAGGAGCGCCGCCTGCGCATCCCGGACGACATCGCCGTGGCCGGCCACGACGAAATGCCGTGGATGTCGTTATTGGCGCCGGGCATCACCGTCGCCGCACAGCCGATCCACGAGATGGGCCGGCTGGCGATGCAGATGCTGCTTGAGCGCATTGCGGGCGACCGCCAGCCGCTTCGCGAAGTGAAGCTGGCGCCGCGGCTGATCATCCGCGGTTCGGTTGCGACGCCGGCATTCGTCTGAGGCCGCGCAGTTCGATCACGCATGAAGGAGGTGAGGCCCGATCGTAGAAGACGTTACTGGCGATTCCGATTTCTGATAAATTCCCATTGATGCTATCCCAGACGAGCTCGATTCGTTTCGTTCAACTAATGTAGAGGAGGATGAAACCATGAACCTGAAGAAGTTCGCAAGCCTCGCAGCGCTCGGCACCATCGTCTTGGCCGCCTGTGCTGCGCCCCCCGCTGCTGCGCCCGCGCAACCGGCGCAACCGGCGCAACCGGCCCAGCCCACCGAGCCGGCCAAGAAGTTCGCCGGCATCACCGTCAACGCCATCACATTCTCCGGTCCGCAGATCGCCGAGCCGATGCAGCGGCGCGGCAAGGAGTTCAGCGAGATGACCGGCGCGACGATCAACGTCGTGACCGTGCCGTTCGCCGACCTGTATCAAAAGATCCTCAACGACTTCGCCACCGGCACCAACAGCTTCGATGTGATCGTGTTTGCCCCGCAGTGGATGGGCGACTACATCGAGCCCGGCTATCTAGAGGACCTGACCGACCGCGTGAAGGCCGACCCGGACATCCAGTGGGAGGACATCGGCCTGTTCTTCCGCGACTTCTCGGCCACCTACAACGGCCGCATCTACACCATCCCGCTGGACGGTGACTTCCAGATGGTGTATTACCGCACGGACATCGCCAAGGAACTCGGCCTGCAACCGCCGAAGACCTGGGACGACTACATCGCCTTCGCCAAGGCCGTGAGTGAGAAGAAGCTGACGACCGACGACGGCAAGCCGGTCTATGGCTCGTGCATTGCCAAGAAGAAAGCCGCCCAGTCCTACTGGATGGTCACCTCGGTCGCCTCGGCCTTCATCCAGAGCCAGGGCACCGGCCAGGGCGCATTCTTCGACCTGGAAACCTTCAAGCCGCTCTACAACAACGAAGCCTTCGCCCGCGCGCTGGAGATCTACAAGGAGACCACGCAATACGGCCCGCCCGACGAGATCAACCTGGACGTGGGTGACACGCGCGGCCTGTGGACGGCCGGCCAGTGCGCGCTGACCATTGACTGGGGCGACATCGGCACGCTGGCCATCGAGGAAGGCAGCAAGGCCAAGGACAAGACCGGCGCGGTGATCCTGCCCGGCAGCAAGCAGGTGCTCGACCGCAAGACCGGCAAGTTGGTGGACTGCACGCCGGAGCTGTGCCCGCACGCGATTGACGGCGTGAACCATGCGCCGTTCGCCGCGTTCGGCGGCTGGTCGGGCGCCATCAACAAGGCCAGCAAACCCGAAGTGAAGGACGCGGCGTTCGCCTACCTCTCGTACATGAACCAGCCCGCGCAGAGCAACGTGGACGTGACGATCGGCAAGACCGGCTTCAACCCGTATCGCATCTCGCAGTTCAAGAACCTCGACAACTGGATCAAAGCCGGCATGAGCGAGCAAGCGGCCAAGGACTACCTCGGCGCAATCGAGGCCAGCCTGAACAGCCCGAACATGGTGCTCGACCTGCGCATTCCGCAGAACCAGTACTATCAGGGCATCGTGCTGGATGGCGCCATCGCCAAGTTCCTGGCCGGTGAGCAGGACATCGCCGCTACGATGAAGGAGATCGAGGACGGCTGGGAGCAGAAGACCGAGGAGCTGGGTCGCGATAAGCAGCTCGCCGTCTACAAGGCCACGCTGGGCGTGCAGAAGTGACGAATTTAGAATGCAGAATTGAGAATTGAGAAAGTTTTCTTTCTCAATTCTCAATTCACCCTGCTCGGTTTGCAGATGGCTACGATCACCTCCTCAGCCAGCCTGCCCGCGACGCGGGTGCGCGCCTCGCTCGGCGAGCGGATTGCACCGGCGGCGTTTCTTCTGCCCGCCGTGCTGGTAGTGCTGTTCGTCTCGATCTTCCCGTTGATCCTGTCGCTGTTCCTTTCGCTGTCGCGGCTACGCTTCGAGGCCGGCGGCCTGCAGGTTCAATTCGTCGCTCTGGACAACTATCGCAAGCTGTTGTTCGGCAGCGAGCAGAAGGTGCTTTTTGGGACGATCGCGACGCCGTCGCCGATCGGCTGGGTTGTCCTGGGAATCGTGGCCTTCCTGATGCTGGCCTCGGTGTATCGGGCCATTCGCGAAGCGCAGCCGGGGCGGGCCATCGTCGGTCGCGCGATCGCAGCGATCGTGCTGATCGGTCTGACGTACCTGATCGCTGCGTCGTTGTTGTCGCCGGAGGGCCGACCCGGCACGCTGGTGGTGACGATGCTCTATGTCGCCGTGGGCATTACACTGCAGTATCTGATCGGGCTGGGGCTGGCGCTGTTGTGCGCACAACAGTTGCCCGGCCGGCGGTTCTTCCGCGTGGTGTTCCTGTTGCCGATGATGATCACGCCGGTGGGCGTGGGCTACCTGTTCCGCATGCTGGCCGACACGAACAAAGGCCCGCTCGAGCCGCTATGGGTGGCGCTGGGCATGCAGGACTTTGCCTGGTCGAACAACGCCTGGGGCGCGCGGATCGCCGTGATGATCGGTGATATTTGGCAGTGGACGCCGTTCATGTTCATCGTGTTGCTGGCGGCCATCGAGGGGCAGGAGGTGGAGCCGGTCGAGGCGGCCATCGTGGACGGCGCGAGCAATTGGGACATCTTCCGGCACATCACCCTGCCGGCCATCCTGCCGGTGAGCACCACGCTGATCTTGATCCGCATGATCGAGGCGTTCAAGATCATTGACCTGCCCAACATCCTGACCAACGGCGGGCCGGGCACGGCGACCGAGACGCTGACGCTCTACGCCTACCGCATCTGGCGCGCGCTGGACATCGGCGGGTCGGCGGCGATTGCCTATCTGCTGCTCTTCCTGGTGACGTTCTTTGCCACGCTCTACGTGCGCACCTTGCGCGGCCGAGTTTCAACAGCATGATGAAATCGTTCTTCCGCAGCACCTCGCCCTTCAAGCCCTCGCCGTTCCGAATGGCGATCTCGTATCTCATCCTCGGCGGGTGGGCGCTCATCATCTTGTTCCCGCTGTATTGGTTGTTCATCACGGCATTTAAGCTGCCGGCGGCGGTCAACAACGGGCCGTTTTACTTGCCGTTCGTGGATTTCCAACCCTCGCTGCACGCCTGGGAGTATGTGCTGGGCGAAGTGGGCAACGACACGATCCGGCTATTCACCAATACAGTGGGCGTATCGCTGATCAGCGCGACGTTGGCACTGGTGATCGGCTCCAGCGCGGCCTACGCGCTCACCCGCTTCCAGTTCCACCCCAAAGTCGGCACGATCTTCGTCTTCATCGGCTGCGTCCTGCTGGCCATCGGGCTCATCGTGCTGGGCATGCCCTGGATGCTGGCCATCGCTGTGGCCATTGCCCTATTCGTCATCAGCCTACTCACCATCGCCCGGCGCTTCGAGCGCGCGCTGGGCAACAGCGACATCGCCTTCTGGCTGATCTCGCAGCGCATCATGCCGCCGGTGGCGGTCGTCATCCCCATCTACATCGTCTTCCAGCAGTTGCGCCTGCTGGACACGTGGATCGCGCTGATCATCACCTACGTCGCCACAAATCTGCCGATCGTGGTGTGGTTGATGCGCGACTATTTTGCCAGCATCCCCTACGAGCTGGAGGAGAGCGCGCAGATTGACGGTGCGTCGCGCTTCCGCATCTTCAACCAGATCGTGTTACCACTGTCTGTGCCCGGCTTGGTGGCCACTTTCCTCTTCGTGCTGGTGTTCTGTTGGAACGAATATCTGCTGGCGCTCTTTCTGACCAATGCCCGCGCGCAGACCATGCCGTTGGCGGTTGTGGCGCAGAACGCCACGCGCGGCCCGCAGTGGTGGTACATGTCGGTGTTGGTGCTGATCATGATCGTGCCGGTGATCGCCATGGCCATCGCGCTGGAGCGCTACATCGCGCGCGGGTTGCTGGTGGGCGCGGTGAAGGGATAATTCGAGCCCACAGCATAAAACGCGCTCATGCGCCACGTGTTGCCGATCTGTGCCACTACGCTACATCGGCAAACAGGTCGGGCCGATCCGCCGGACCGGCGTCGGGCGCGTTGACGATCTCGACGATCTTGTTCTTCGCCTCGGGCTGCAACAGCGCCTGCACCATGACTTCGGCCACATCGTCGCGCGAGATCATGCCGAAGCCGTGTAGTGTCCGCGCGATGGCCACGCCGCCCCCACCCGGCTCGTCGGTCAACCCACCCGGCCGCACGATGGTGAACGGCACACCGCTGCCCTCCAGCGCCAGCTCGCCGCGCCGCTTCTGGCGCAAAATCGGCGCGAGCGGTGGGATCATATCGGGGATCTCCACACCCATCGAGGAGCACAATACAAAGTGGTGCACGCCGGCTTCCTGCGCCAGTTGCGCCAGCTCGGCGATCGTCGTGTATTCGATTAGCTCGATGTGCGCAGCATCGGTCATGCCCTTGCTGCCCAGTGCGCTCACCACGTAGGTCACGCCGTCCAGCGCCTTGCGCACATCTTCTTCGCGGGTCACATCACCTACGAACACCTCTACGCCGTCGCCCTCGACCAGATCACGCTTCAATGCATCGCGAATCATCGCGCGCACGTGGAAGCCATGCCGGCGCAGTGCCTTCACCACGCGCCGGCCGGTGCGGCCCGACGCGCCGACCACTAACACCAGTTCGTTTGCCATATCGGCGCGCATGCTAAAGGCAACGCGCAAGGTGTGTCAAGTAGGGACAGGCCCGTGTGCCCGCCGATATCCGTTTATTGCCGCGGGCGACGCCCCGGCGCATAGAATGGGCGCGTGTGCGCACGAGCTCCTTCGCCGGCCGTTCTGCTGGCCCTGGCGTTGCTGCCCGGCTGGGTAGGCGCGGCGTCGCTGGCGTTACAGCGCGGCGACTCTGCGCCGCTGCTCGCCCTCGGCGCACTGAGCGCGCTGGCGATGGTTGGGCACCTGTGGCTGGATCGCGTTGCACCGGCGCGCGATGGCTTCATCCTGCCGGTCGCCGTGATGCTCACCGGCCTCGGCCTGCTGTCCATCGCGCGCACCGCACCCAACTTTTTGCAGCGGCAAACCCTGGCGCTGGTCGTCGCATTCGCAGCCATGCTTGCCGTCTGTAGCCGGCGCGACCGCCTGCGTTGGCTGCGCCGATTCAAATACACCTGGCTGATCGCGGCGCTGGCGCTGCTGCTGGCATCGCTGGCCTTCGGCGTGAACCCCTCCGGCGCCGGCGCGCGCCTGTGGCTGAACATCGGCAGCTTCTTCGTGCAGCCCTCGGAGCTGCTGCGGCTGCTGATGATCGCCTTCCTGGCCGCCTACTTTGCCGAGCGTGGCAGGCATAGAGATTGGAGATTGGAGATTGATGCCCCACATCAATCTCCAATCTCCGATCTTCAATCTCTAGCGCCGACCATCGCGATGAGCCTGATCGCGCTGGCCATGCTCGCCGTCCAGCAAGACCTGGGCGCTGCATCACTGCTGCTGATCACCTTTGCCTTCATCCTGTATCTGGCCACTGGCGATGCGCGCTTGCCGCTTGGGTTGATCGGCGCGCTGGGGATCGCTGCCGTCGCCGGCTACTTCCTCTCGGCGCGCGTGGCGCAACGACTGAGCGTTTGGTTGAATCCCTGGGCCGACCCGCAGGGCAGCGCGTTCCAAGTGGTGCAATC
Source organism: Candidatus Roseilinea sp. (assembly GCA_025998955.1). Lineage (NCBI taxonomy): Bacteria > Bacillati > Chloroflexota > Candidatus Thermofontia > Candidatus Roseilinea > Candidatus Roseilinea sp. Next base: position 482,790 of record AP024676.1, on the reverse strand, counting down.
GCTCATCGCACTCGCCAGCGGAGGCGTGTTGGGCCAAGGCATCAATCAGGGCCGGCCCGACTATGTGCCGGCGGTGCATACCGACTTCCCCTTCGTGATGATCGGTGAAGAACTGGGGCTGGCCGGCGCGCTGGCTGCGCTGGCCGGCTTCGCGGCGCTCGTCCTACGCGCTTGGCGCATTGGCCTGCGATCCGGCGATCGCTATGGGTCGCTGCTGGCTGGTGGCATCGCTGCGGCGCTGGCCACGCAGGTGTCCATCATCGTCGGCGGCAACATCGGGCTGTTGCCGCTCACCGGCGTGACGCTCCCGTTCATCAGCTATGGCGGCACATCGCTGGTGGTGAGCTACTTCATGGTCGGCCTGCTTATCCGCCTGTCGGCGGACGCAGCCGGCACAAAACAAGCCGCGGCGCCACACGCCTGGCAGCCCGCCCGCCGTGCGATGCGCCTCAGCGCCGGTATGCTGGCTGCGCTCGCCCTCGGGACGGGCTACTGGAGCATCGCGCGCGGGGCCGAGCTGGTCGCGCGTGCAGACAACCCGCGCTTGGTCGAGGCCGAGCTGGCGACCTTCCGCGGCGCGATCTTCGCGCGCGATGGCATGCCGCTGGCCTACTCGTCATGCGTCGGCGCGCCGCAGCCGCTCATGCCCTGCAGTGTTCCCTATGCCTTGGCAACGATGCGCTATGAGCGGCGCTATCCGCTACCGGAAGCCGCGCCGGCCGTTGGTTACTACAGCCAGCGCTATGGCGTAGGTGGGCTGGAGGCATTCGGCGACGCGACGCTGCGCGGCAGCCGGACGTGGCTGGACGACTTCCTGCACCGCCCGCGCATCGGCAGCGCGATCACTGCTACGCTCGACGCGAACTGGCAGCGCCGCGCCGTCGCTGCCCTGCGCGCCAGCCCAACGCTGACCAACGCGCGCGGGGCGGTCGTCGTGATGAACTGGCGCACCGGCGAAGTGCTGGCGCTGGCCAGCGCGCCTACGTTCGACCCGAACCGGTTGGAGCAAGACTGGGAACGCCTGCGCACCGACCCCGACGCCCCGCTGGTCAACCGCGCCACGCAGGGCTTGTATCAGCCAGGGATGCTGTTGCAATGGCTCATCGAGGCGAAAAACTCTCAGTCATTAACCATCAATCATCAATCATCTTTCATCGCTCATCTTTCATCCCTAGACCTGCACAAGCCGGTGCCGTTTGAGCTGCCGAACGAAGCCACGCCGCTCCCGGCGACGACGACCTACAGCGAGACGATCGGCCAGGGGCAATTGCGTGTGACGCCACTGCGTGTTGCGACCAGCCTCGCTGCGCTGGTTGCGGGCCGGCCGGTGACGCCGACGCTGATCGCCGGTTCACCCGCGCGGCATGACATGACACCGACAGTCGGACACGTCACCGTTCGCCCGTTTCGCGGCTTCGCGCAAATTGCGGATAATCGGTTCGTTGGATGGCATGCGCGCACCGCCGGCGACCTGGTGATCGTGCTGGCGCTGGAAATGCCGATGCGCGACCATCCTGCCCTACGCGATGCGATTGCCATGCTGGAACGAGAATGATGTGCACGAATGACGAGAGACGCAAGACGCACGAGGAGAGATGGGTGCGTCTTACGTCTTGCGTCTTAAGCTTTACGTGATAGGCAACACGTGACACTCGACACTCAACCCATGACCGACACACGATGGATGCGCTTCAAGGATCAAGTCGCGGTGATCACCGGCGGCGCGCAGGGGCTGGGCGAAGCGTTTGCGCGGCGCTTCGCCGGCGAGGGCGCCCGGGTGGTTATCATTGACCTGCAGTGTGAGAAATGCGAACAGCTTGCGGCGCGGCTTGGACGCACCTACAACGTGGAAACGCTGGCAATCAGCGCGAACGTGGCCGACCATGACGCGATGCAGCAAGCCGTATCCGACATCTGCGATGCGTTCGGCCGCGTGGATGTCTGGGTGAATAACGCCGGCATCTACCGCGGCACGCCACTTGAACAACTCGACATGGACGAATGGAACTTGATGCTCGAGGTGAACTATACCGGCGTCTTCGTATGCACGAAGGCCGTTGCGCCGCGGATGAAGCAACAACGCTACGGCCGCATCATCAATATGAGCAGCATCGCCGGGCGCACCGGCTTCAAAAACAGCGTGGCCTACTGCAGCAACAAGGCCGCGGTGATCGGCCTGACCCGTGCAACGGCGATGGACTTGGCGCCGTTCGGCGTGACGGTGAATGCGGTGTGTCCGGGCTCCATCCTCACCGACATGCTGCGCACAGTGGATGCCGAAATCTGCCGCAACGAAGGCTGGCCGATTGGCACACACATCGCCCGCAAGGCCGAGCAAATCCCCATGGGCCGGCTGGGCACACCGGAAGAGGTGGCCAGCGTGGTTGCCTTCCTCGCTTCGACCGACGCCAGCTACGTCACCGGCCAGTCCATCGAGGTGGACGGCGGCGAGATCGTCGTTTGAGACGCCGTGATCGCGACGAAGGCCATCAAGCCGCGCAGCCGCAATCTGCCGTTGGCATTGCTCGCGCTGATCTTCGTCGGGCTGGTGCTGGGTGTGTTCACCCGCAGCCTCCGCTTCGACGATCCGTTCATTACCTACCGCTTCGCCGACAACCTGGCGCGCGGCCTGGGATTCACGTTCAATCCCGGCGCCACCGAGAACGCGCTCATCACGACCGCGCCGCTCTATGCGTTGTTGTTGGCCTTGCCGGCGGTGCTGGGGCTGGATATTCCGGCGGTCAGCCACGCGCTTGGGGCCGGCGGATTGATCGCCGCGGCGTGCGCGTTGTGCGTGATGGGTTGGCGGCGCGGCGAGGACGCGCTCGGCTTCGTCGCCGGACTGGTATGCCTGATCTGTCCATTGCTGTGGTTGACGGTAGGATTCGAGACGCCGTTGTTCATGGCCGCCACCCTGTGGGCATTCGTGTGCGTAGATGCCCGCAAGCCGGCGCTGGCCGGGCTGCTGGCCGGCCTCGGCATGGGGCTGCGCGGCGACGGCGCGATCGTCGTCGGCTTGTGCGCGCTGTTCGCGCTGGACTTCGACGCGCGCTGGGAGAGCAGCTGGCGCGCGCTGCTCGCAGTCATCCGCCCGGCCGTGAGATTGCTCGCCGTTGCGGCGCTGGTCTATGCGCCGCTAGCCATCTTCTTGATTGCGCAATTCGGCTCACCCATCCCCACCACGCTGCAGGCGAAGTCGGCCCAGGCTGCTTCGGGGTTGACAGGCTTCTATCCCGGCACGACTTTCCCCGAAGGCGCTTTGCTGCTGATCCAAGCGTATCTGCAACAGTCGGCGCTGTTCATCTTCATACCCATCGTCGCCGGCCTGGGCGCCTATCGCGCTGCCTGGCTGAGCGTCGAGTCGGCGCGCAAGCAGGGATGGCAGTGGCTGCATCGCGCGCCGTTCATCATGCCGATCGCCTGGGCGGCCTTGCACTTCGCCGGCTATTCCGTGTTGGGCGTCGCGCCGTATGTGTGGTACTACGCGCCGATCGTCCCCGGCCTGGCCGGGTTGATCGCCATCGGCATAGATTGGGTGGCTTCGACCACGACGCATCCACGTTGGACGATGCAACTGCTGACGACGCTGGCCGTCATCCCGCTGCTGATCGGCAATCTGAACATCATCCGCGTGCTACAGGGCGCGACCCCACCCGACCCGGCCGAGGTGGTCTCCAAGGCGCTGCCGGAGACGAAGGTGGACATCTACGAGCGCGTCGGACGATGGCTGAACACCAATACACCGCCCGGCGCGACGATCGGCATGACCGAGTTGGGCGTGATGAGCTATTACGCCCGGCGGCCGGCCAACGACTTTCTGGGGCTGGTGCAGCCGTCGCGATCGAGCGCCATCCGGCGCGGCGATTTCGTCGGCGGCCTGATTCGCACCCAGCCCGACTACTTGGCGCTGACGAACTTCAACTCGCTCTACGACGCCAACCCACAGGAAGACGACTGGTTTCGCGCCATCTACACGCCGGTCGCCACCTTCACCGATGTGCGCTTCTGGGGCTCGCCGATGACGGTGTGGCAGCGCGTCGCGCCGCCGATCACGCCGGCGCTCACGCTCGATGCGGGCGTGCACGACCTCGGCCAAGGTTGGCAGGTGACCGGCATCGCCGTCAGCGCACGCGAGGTGGTGACGACGACGCCGCTCATCGTAAGTGTGCGCTTGAAGGCCGGCGAGCCGATGGGTAACCGCGAGCTGCGCGTGCAGCCCATCGTAGTGCAGCGCGGCGACGGCTTGCCGGTGCGCTCGCGCGTGATCCATACCGACCTGTTCCGGCCGGGCGAAGAAGCCTGGTACGACTTCCCGATCATGCCCTACCCTGACGCGCGCAAGGGCGCCTATGACATCAGCGTGCGCTGGCTGGACGGCGACCGCGAAGTGATCGCCGGCCGGATCAAAGTGCCGCTCGGCGAAGCGCCGTCCGCGGATGCGCAAGTCGCGCCGCTGAGCGGCGGCTTCGGCGTCGAGTTGCTTCGGCAACCGATCGCAGGGTGCATCGGCGCGACGACGACCATCACGGTTCACTGGCACGGGGGCGAACCGGTCACGACGGACTACAGCGCCTTCGTTCACCTGCGCGATGCCACCGGCAACGTCATCGCGCAGCACGATGGACAACCGCGTAACGGCAGCTATCCGACATCGGTCTGGTCGCCCGGCGAAGTGATCCCCGACGGTCACGCGGTCACCCTCCCGGCCGAGATTGCGCCGGGCGCATACGCCATCGTCGTCGGCCTATACGATCCACAGACCGGCATGCGCCTACCGGTGAATGAATCGCCGGCGCGCACACCGGACGGCGGGGTGAGGATCGGCGAGGTTGCGCTGAGACGCTGTTCGCGATAGATCAACCGTAGGTTTGTCCTCTGTTTGCCCGCGCCCTAAACTTGCCGTCGTCCCAACGCTGTGCTCTACACTGGCTACGCCGACTTCTGGTTCCTTGACTCACCGCTGCCCGAGCGCGCAGCGCGGTTCGCCGCGCTGGGCATCCGTCACCTCGACGTGTGGGCGTGGCGCAGCAAAGGCGCGCTGATGGATGAGTTGGCCGCAGCCTGTCGCGCGCACGGCTGCATCATCAACTCGACCTTCGACGAAGCCGGCGGCTCGCTCACCGACGCGCACGACTTGCCCTTGTGCCTTGACGCCTGGGCCGAGTCGCTCGAACGCGCGCAGCGCTGGGGCGTCCGGCATCTGTTCATGTTCAGCGAGCAGATCAACCCGGCGTCCGACGCCCGGCTGCCGCACATCCAGGGCCGGGTGAAGCCGCCCGCGCGCGACTACACCCCCCAGCAGAAGTATGCCAACCTGCTGGACGGCGCGGCGCGGGTGATGGCGCTGGTCGAGAAGACGCCCATCGTGGTGTGGTTCGAGGCGCTGAACACGTATCACCTGCACGGCGGCGTCACCGTCAGCACGCACGAGCTGGCCGCCGACGTGGTGCGGCGCATTGCCCATCCCCAGCTTCGTCTGGCGTTCGACTGCTACCACCAGCAGCGCAGCGCCGGCAACTTGATCCAGGGGCTGCGCGACTATTGGGGGCTTTACGACAGCGTGCACATCGGCGACGTGCCCACACGCCAGGAGCCGGGCACCGGCGAGATCAACTTCGCCGGCATCGCGCGCGAGCTGCGCTGGCTGGGCTTCGACGGCAAGATCGGCCTGGAGTTCTACCCTTCGACCAGCGAGGCCGAGGCGCTGGCTGCCGTGCGCGCGCTGTTCGGCTGAGTTCAGCGGCGCACCAGCGGCACGAAGGCACGCGCGCTGACGCTGATCGCCTCGCCGTAGGCGATGTCCAGGCGCGGCCGGCCCGCTTCGTTCCAATCGCCCGTGTCCGACGAGACGAAGTACTTGCCGGTGTGATACTCGCTGTCGGCAGAATACATCGCCAAGCGCAGCGGCTGGCCGGTGGCATAGGCCTTTGCCGCGGCGTAGCTCACGTCCCAGCGATAGGGAATGCCGGGGAAGTTCACGTTGCCGCGCACCGGCTGCACCCACGTCCGGCTAACGTTCTCCAGGGCCAGCGGCGCGTTGTTCCAGTTCAGCGTCGCCTCGTTCCAATCCTCGTTGACCGTGAGCACCTGGATGAGCGAGTCGGGACGCTGGTTGGGATCGCCGGCGCCGCCGAACAGGTGCAGGGTGAGCGTCGCCGAGACCACGATCGCGCCGGGCGGCAGCGCTGGCAATGGGAAGGTCACGTAGTACTTCGAGAAGCACGGCCAATCGGCGATGTCGGCCTGATTCTGGATGTTGAAGTCGCCATACTCGTCGTTCGAGTTGGGGAAGGTGTAGTAGACCCGCTGGCCCCACGCCGTCCAGAAGTCCATGCCATCGCCGCAGGTGGTGTAGCCGCCCACTGCGCCGTCGGGCACGTTCGCACCGCGATACTTGTGATACACCGTGGCGATACCGCGCAGCGCCGCAGGCGGCGGCGCATAGGTCGGCAGGCCGAAGTGCAACTGCGCCCAGGTGGCCGGCTGGTCGGGCGACATCGCTTCGGGCCAGAACTGGTCGGCAAGCGCCGGACCGGCGGCACTGTCGCGATCGTGCAGGCGCATCGCGATGCCCCAGCGCTGACCGTGCGGCGTCCCGGCGATGCCGAGCGCAGCGAAGGGAACTCGGAAGGTCATCGCCCAGCCGCGATCGCCGGTGTCGGTGTTGTCATTCAAGCGATCGCCGCGCCAACCGGGCTGCGTTTCGAACGCGATGGGTGCCATCTGCCAGCCCGACCCGTTGCCGCGCAAGGCCAGCCGGTAGCGCGCGTCGGCATCGCCGCTGAGCTGCGCCACGAAGCGATACGCGTTTGTATCCGGTGCCGCGCCCGTATTGCCGTCCGTCTTGAGAAAGAGCGTGACGGCATCCCATTGAGCGAGGTCGCCAGCGGAGGGTGTCTCGTCATACCACAGCCACTGATCGAACGTGGCGACATACACCCACAGGTGCGTGTCGTTGTAACCGATGCGCACGTCGGCGTAGTTCTCGGTGGGCGTCACGCGGCCAAACCAGAAGATAGCGCCCTCGACGAATTGGACCGTGCCCGCCGAACCGAAGTATGGGGCATTGACGATGCGCACCGGCGCAGCAATCGGCGCGGCTGGAGCGGCCGGCGGCGTTGCCGGTGCGCCGATCAGCAAGGGGATCAGAACCCAATATCGCTTCATCGCTACTTCGCAAGCACAGCATAGTCAACCCGAACGCGGCATGCTTGACAACCACCCGGCGACTCATGTCACGGGTGAACCGTCGCGCAGCCTGCGTTTATCCTTCATTCAGCAACGCTGGGATAATCCGCGCCAATGTTCGCCCCTCGCTGGCGCAAGGTGATGCGCGATCTATGGCTGAACAAAACGCGCACGCTGCTCGTCGTCTTGTCCATCGCCGTCGGTGTGTTCGCGGTCGGCGCGGTGGTCGGCGCGCGGACGATCCTGGCCCGCGACCTGCAGACGCAATACGCCGCCACGAACGAAGCCAGCATGAGCATCTCGGCGTCGAACCTGGACGAGCAGTTCGTGCGCTCGATCGCGCGCATGCCGGAGGTGGCCGATGCGCAAGGCCGGGCCGTCTACGTGTTGCGCGTGCGACTGGGTGAATCGCGCAGCAATCTGATCCTCTACACCCACTGGGACTTCGACGACATCCGGCTGGATCACTTTCGGCACGAGCAAGGCCCGCGCACGCCGCCGCGTCGCGAGATGCTGCTGGAGCGCACCGCGCTGCGCCTGTTCAACAAACAGATCGGCGACACGGTAACCGTGGAGCTGCCGGACGGCAAGACGCGCGAGATTCGCATCGCCGGCAGCGTGTTCGACGTGAACGCGCCGCCGGTAACGTTCGCCAACTTCGGCAGCGCCTACATTACCCCCGACACGCTGGAATGGCTGGGCTTCCCGCGCGCCTACACGCAGATGCGCGTGCGCGTAGCCGAGAACCCCACCGACCGCGCGCACATCCAGCGCGTGGCCGATGCGATCAAGGCGCGCGTGGAAGACAGCGGGCGCACCTTCTTCGGCGCGAACATCCCGCAAACACCCGGACGCCACTATGCCGATGACCAAATCCAGTCCATGTTGCTCATCTTGGTGGCGCTCGGCGCGCTGTCGCTCTTCCTCAGCGCTTTCCTGGTCATCAATACCACCACGGCCATCCTGGCCCAGCAGATCAAGCAGATCGGCATCATGAAGTCCATCGGCGCGCGCACGCCCCAGCTCACCGGCATGTATCTCACCACCGTGGCGTCGTTCGGGCTGATCTCCCTCGTCGTCGCCGTGCCGCTCGGCGCATTGGGCGCGATCGGGCTGGTGAGCTTCGTGGCCGGCCTGCTCAACTTCGACGTGCTGACCGTCGTTCCGCCGCCGGACGTGGTGCTGATTCAAATTGCCGTCGGCCTGGTGTTGCCGTTGCTGGCTTCGCTGGCACCCATCTTCACCGGTGCGCGGATCACCGTGCGCGAGGCGATCACCTCGACCGGCATCAGCGACGATACGCCCGGCCACCACAACCCGCGCATAGATGCGCTCAAGCAACGGCTGACCGGCTTCGTCTTCATCGAGCGCTGGGTGTCGCGGCCGTTCCTGCTCTCGATCCGCAACACGTTCCGACGCAAAGGCCGGCTGACGCTCACGCTGGGCACGCTCACCCTGGCCAGCGCCATCTTCGTCTCGGTGTTTACCGTGCGCGACTCGCTCAACCGCACGCTGGCCACCTCACTGCGCTATTGGCAATACGACATCGAGGTCAACCTGCGCAACTTTCACGGCGAAGACAAGGTATTGAGCCAGATGCGCCGGGTGTCCGGCGTCGTGTATGCCGAAGCGTGGAGCACCAACAGCGCGCGCCGTGTGCGCGAAGACGGCAGCGAGAGCCGCAGCATCAGCGTGATCGCGCCGCCCGCCGACAGCCGGCTGTTGCAGCCGGTGATGATCCGAGGGCGCTGGCTGTTGCCCGACGACACCAACGCGGTCGTGATCAACGCCGACGTGCTGGCCGACGAGCCGGACATCCGCATCGGCGACACGATCACGCTCAAGTTCGGCGCGCGCCGTGTGCCGGTGCAAGTGGTCGGTGTGACGCAAAGCACGCTCACCGGCCAGATCCGCAACCCGCGCGTGCTATATATGAACCTATCGGGGTATCGCAATGCGCTCACCGCCGGACGGCAGGTGCGCACCGTGGTCGTGGTTACCGCCCAACACGAGGCCGACTTCCAATCCGAGGTTGCCAAAGCCATCGAAGCGCACTTCCGCGCCGTCAACATGCCGGTGGACACGACCGAGACGCTGAGCGAGCGACGCGAGCAGATCACCTTCCAGTTCAACATCCTCATCGTCTTTCTGCTGATCATGGCCGCGCTGCTGGCCGCCGTGGGCGGGCTGGGCCTGGCCGGCACGATGAGCATCAACGTGCTGGAGCGCACGCGCGAGATCGGCGTGATGCGCGCGATCGGCGCGAGCGATGACGCGATTCGACGCATCATCATCGGCGAAGGGATGTTCATCGGCGCGCTGAGCTGGGCAATCGGCAGTGTGCTGGCGCTGCCGATCAGCAAGCTGCTGTGCGACGCGGTGGGCGAAGCGTTCCTGCGCCGGACGCTGGACTTCGCCTACTCGCTGGAGGGCGTGGGGGTCTGGTTCGCCGCGGTGCTGGTCGTGGCGGCAGCGTCGAGCTTTCTGCCGGCCTGGCGCGCCTCGCGGCTCACCGTGCGCGAGGTGTTGGCCTATGAGTAGGCGCGCAGCCAACGGCGCACTTATTACCCCATGCGCACCCGTTCCCTCTGTGACAAGCTCACGCCCCCGAAGACTAAAATCAGGATGATGGCGACGAGCGCGTACACGATCGCCAACGCAGCAACAGACACACCGTTGACCACGACGCCGAGGGTGTTCAGGGTGACGTGAAACAGCGTCACCGGCAACAAGCTTCCCGCAGTGCTGTTGTAAAGCCAAGTGTAGATGAAAGCCACCGCGACCGTGCCGGCGAACCAGGGCAAGAAGGGATACGTGGACATCGGGTTGCCAATCCAAAAGAACACCGGCGTGTGCCACACCCCCCACAATCCCCCGACGATCAGTGTAGCGATCAGCGCCGTGTGCCGCTCCTGTAGATGAGGCAAGGCGAAACCGCGCCAGCCCACTTCCTCCCATGGATTGGCCAGTAACGAGGTAATCAAGGCCACAATCGCAAGGGCTATCGGCTCGCCCTGTGGCGCCGGCGGGACATCGGTGAGCCGGAGCACGTCCGTAACGGTACGCCCGGCGACCAGGAGGACGAGCGGGCCAAGCACGGCGACGAGATACCACGCCGGGCTAACCTGCCAGCGGACGAGCGCCTTGAACAGCTCGTTGCTCGCCACCACGCCGTAGGTGGCCCGCATCACGATGACCGCGGCCAGCGCCGGCGCAATCGCGGGGAGGATGAGAAGAAATTGAAAGTGGGGCGCGTCGAACGGAGCGATGCTGCGCGATCCGAGCGCCGCCGGAATCCAGCCAAGCCACGCGATGCCGAAGGCCAGGACGTAGAACCGAACGACCGTGCGCTCACTCATACGCTTCTTTCCCAACTTAGGTCGGCGAACGCCGCAAATGCACCGCGCCCCACCCCCTGACGACGATGAGGACTGCAACAGCCAAGAAGCCGACCATGAAGGCAGCCGTCGGCAGGTCCATCCGCGTGCTGGGCATGGCGATCCAGATGGACCAGTTCATGGCAGCGTGCATCAGCAGCACGGCCAGCACGCTACCGTTGGTGTTGTTGTAGACCCAGGTGAAGAGGACGGAGGTCAGCATGATGACCACCGCCAAGGCCAGGAAGATCGGCAGGCTATCGGCCATGAATCGGCCAGGGATGAAGACCGCCGGAAGGTGCCACAGCCACCAGAAGAAGCCCACGATTAAGCTGGAGGTGAGCGCGCCAAAGCGCGATTGCAAGCGCGGCAGCGCATAGCCCCGCCAGCCGAACTCCTCCTGGAGCGGCCCGGCCGTGAACAAGATGACAAAGAAGGCGATCAGGGCGAAGGCCGGGTTAGTGATTACCAAAGGGTCGAACGGCCGCACGCCGGCCAGGATCGCGGCGAAGACCGATCCGCCGAAGATGACCAGCGGGAGGAGCAGGATCGCCGCCAGCCAGACCTTCCCAAATCGGAAGTCCACGCCCCGCCTCAAAAGTTGGACGACCCCGTGGGCGCCCTGGTAGAGTAAGCTCAACAAGAGCGCGGCGAAGGTCGGCCCGAAGGCAGCGGGGTTGAGCGGGCCGGCCAGGAAGTTGGCCACATCCTCCGGCAGCGCAACGCCGTTGGCTGCCAGCGCGTTGGGAATCCAAAAGGCCCAGGAGAACGCAAACGCGACGGCGAAGAACTGCCAGGCGCGCCTGTCGTCAACTTGAACGCGCATTGCGGCTCCTCCTCAACGGTGCGAAGCGCCGCTGCGAGCGCGGCGGCTGAACTTGCACACGCACTGCTATCCTAACGCAGGCGTATAAAAGCTTTACTAAAGGCGGGAGGCTGAGCGCAGGATCGTGCCATCGCAAGATGTGAGCGGATCGGCGCGTCGCTGCGAAAGCGAACGTGGTGATGGCAACGACGAGGGGGCGCCAGCGCATGCAGCGCGACGCCGGAGCCGAAGTGGAAAGGAGTGAAGGGCGTGGTTACCCAATGAGAGCATCAGCCGCACGCGGAGCGTGTCGGCTGGATGCAGTGTTGGGCAGGGCGCTGACCTGCCCCGACTCGCCACCGCGCCACACGGCCTGTGCCACCGGAGCGAGCCTGGCCCTGCGAAGACTTGTCCGCACCGACACGCTGCGGCTGCGTAGCGCCCTTGCCCCACCGGCCACGCTCAACGCTGCGCATCACTTCGCTGCACCCCGACTGCGCTCGTCATCGCCCGCCACTGTCCGCCAAATGGCCGCTGCCCACCCAGGCCGCAGCCCTTCGCAATTGCCATGCCCCACCGACCCCGCGCCGCCTGGCCGGCCATTGCGGCTTTGAGCGTGCTGCTCTGTCTCTTCGATGCCTATGCCGCCGACCGCCTTCGCCGTGCGCAGCCATCGCGCTGTGGCCGGGCCGCGACACTACGAGCAGCCTTCAAAAACTCAGGGCCTGTTTACGGACGAGCCGGCCCAACAAGTATTAGACAGACCAAATCACCTGACGATTTAGGCTGACTGGAGTCGGCCTAATCTGCTTATTAGGCCTAGATTACACAGACTTGAATCGGCCTTTACTTCTGTATAATCCGCATATGGCCGCTTCAATACCTTCACCTTCCAATCCGGCTCGTCCCAAAAAGCTGCTCGACCAGGTACGCGACGCCATTCGCCTCAAGCACTACTCCTATCGCACCGAGGAGAGTTACGTCCTCTGGATCAAACGCTTTATCCTCTTCCACGACAAACGCCATCCGAACGACATGGGCCGGCCTGAGATCGAAGCCTTTCTGACTCACCTGGCAACCCGCGAGCGTGTCGCTGCCTCGACGCAAAATCAGGCACTCGCGGCGCTGCTGTTTCTGTATCGCAACGTCCTCCACCGCGATGACCCAGCCCTCTTCGATTCGCTCAACATAGCGCGCGCCCAGAAACCCGCTCACCTGCCTACTGTGCTGACCAAAGAGGAGGTCGGCAAAATTATACGGCTCATCCCAAACGAATACCAACTCATGGCGCGCCTGCTCTACGGCAGCGGGCTGCGCCTGATGGAATGCCTGCATCTGCGTGTCAAGGATATTGACTTCGTGCAAAGCCAGATCATCGTGCGCGATGGCAAAGGCGAAAAAGACCGCGTGACGATGCTGCCGACCAGCCTGGTCGCGCCGCTTCAGGAACATTTGGCGCGCGTCAAACACCTGCACGACCAAGACCTGGCCAAAGGGCACGGCTACGTTGATCTGCCATATGCCCTGGCGCGCAAATACCCAAACGCCAACCGCGAGTGGATCTGGCAATACGTCTTCCCATCGCGAAGCCTCTCCACAGACCCGCAGGATCCGCGGTCAGACCGGCTCTACCGCCATCATGCCCACGAGAGCGGCCTGCAGAAGGTAGTAGCAGCGGCTGCGCGGCGCGCCGGCATCCCCAAACGTGTCAGCCCCCACACCTTTCGCCATTCGTTTGCCACCCATTCTACTCGAAGCCGGCTACGACATCCGCACCGTCCAGGAGCTGCTCGGCCACCGCGATGTCAGCACGACCATGATCTACACCCACGTGTTGAACAAAGGCCCAAAGGCCGTCCGCAGTCCCCTCGACACCTGACGCCTCGAATCTCACCGTCCTCTGTGGTAACCTAGTCGCGCTATGCCATCATTGCGCGACACGCTGGCTCGCACACGTAACAGCATCTTCGGCAAGGTTCAGACGCTGTTGGGCCAGGCCGACATCACCGATGAGACATGGGACGAGCTGGAAGCGCTGCTGCTACAGGCCGACGTGGGCGCGGCGACCACCGACAAACTGCTGACCGCGCTGAAGACGCGCGCCAACGACGAAGGCATCGTCCGCGCCGACAAACTGCGCGACGCGCTCAAGGACGAACTGCGCAAGCTCCTGCTGCCCGGCGGCGCACCGGCCCCCTACGTTTACGACAAGACGCGCCTGCTCGAAGTGATCCTGGTCGTCGGCGTGAACGGCAGCGGCAAGACCACCAGCATCGCCAAGCTCGGCAAGCTGTACCAGTCCAAGGGGCGCAGGGTGCTGCTGGCGGCGTGCGATACCTTTCGCGCCGCGGCGATTGACCAGTTGCAAATCTGGGGCGAGCGCGCCGGCATCCCGGTGATCGCCGGTCTGCCCAACAGCGACCCCGGCGCCGTCGCCTTCGACGCCATCCAGGCCGCCTTCGCCCGCAAATGCGACCTGTTGATCGTAGACACTGCCGGCCGGCTGCACACCAAGCACAACCTGATGAAGGAGCTGGAGAAGGTGCGCAACGTGCTGCAGCGCTCGGTGCACGAAGCGCCACATCAAACGCTGCTGGTGATTGACGCCGCGAACGGCCAGAACGCCATCAACCAGGCCAAGGGCTTCACTGCGTCGGTGGGCGTCACCGGCGTCATCCTCACCAAACTCGACGGCACGCCCAAGGGCGGCGTGGCCTTCGCCATCGCCGGCGAACTCGGCATCCCCATCCGCTACATCGGCACCGGCGAGAAGATTGACGACATCCAGGAGTTCGACGCCAAGGCGTTCGTGGACAGCCTGTTCGAAGATGGGCAAGGCTAGTGCTGCCGCAGGCTTCGTCAAGCTCGGCTTACGGCTACCTCTCGTGCTGCGGTGCCGCAGGCGTAAAGCCTGCGCCTACGTTTACCTGCCGGCGGCCTTCCAGGCCTCGTACTCCTTCCAGCCCTCTTCGCTCAGCGGGTAGTACTTCCAAATCGAGCCGCCCTCGGCCAGCTTCATCCGGCTGAAGACTTCCCATTCCTCGTGGTGCAGCGTGTGCTCCAGGATCACGGAGGCCATTTGCTGCGGCACGCACACCGCGCCGTCGTCGTCGGCGATGATGATGTCGCCCGGCAACACCAGCACGCGATCCATGGCGATCGGCACGTCGTAGGCGTACGGCATCAGCGTGGCCTGCGAAGCGTAGTTGGGCGTAAAACCCTTCGTCCACATCGCGATGCCGATCTGCTGGATCTTGGGCCAGTCGCGCACGCAGCCGTCCACTACCATGCCGATCCCGCCGCGGCCCTTGAAGTAGGTGGAGAGCATCTCGCCCACGCAGCCGGTATACATGTCGCCCCAGGCCTGGATGCACAACACATCGCCGGGCTGCACGCTGTCGAACACGCTCCACAGCGCGCTGGCACGTTCGCCCTGCTCCTGGCTGATGCCGCTGTAGATGTCCTCGCGTTGCGGCATGAATTGCAGCGTCACCGCCGGGCCGACGATCTTGCGACCGGGCGTGCGCGGCAAGGGTCCGGCGATGAACGTCTGGCGGATGCCCATCTTGTGCATCATTGCGCTGGCCGTGGCCGAGCTGACCGCGTAGAGTTGCTCGACGATCGCCGGATCGGGCCGCTCGAAGGCCGGGCCGCGAATCGGCAGGCGAATGCTCTTGGGAGGGATGAGTTGGACTTCGATTCGTTCAGACATGATCGTTTGCCTCGGATGGATTAAGCAACATGATACGTCGGCGGATTCGCGTAACGCGTCATCGTTAGGTCGAGCCGGATTTCGCTTGCCGGCGGCAGCACGACCTCGAGCCGCGACGTGCCCACAGGCTCGCGATCGGCTTCGCCGGCGCGCGC
The DNA here is from genome assembly GCA_025998955.1 of Candidatus Roseilinea sp. NCBI lineage: Bacteria > Bacillati > Chloroflexota > Candidatus Thermofontia > Candidatus Roseilinea > Candidatus Roseilinea sp. Next base: position 467,553 of record AP024676.1, on the reverse strand, counting down.
GTCATGCGCCACGGCATCCCAGCAGTGTTCGCCAAATGTGCCGGCCTGCACGATCACCTCGCGCTGCTCGGCAGCGCCGGTGTTGACCAGCCGCACGACCAAACGCGCCGCCTCGGAACGCTCCACCAGCGCGGCGACGTCCGGCGGCAACCCCGGCCGGCGGCGCTGCGCGTCGAAGTAGCGCACCGACGCGATCAGCAAGCCGCCGTTGTAGATCGGCTGCGGCGCGCCGAGCGTGAGCTGCACCAACGCCTCGGTCGTCACCGGGTTGCGCACTTGCCAGTGATGGATGTTCACGGCCGTCAGATCGGCATCGTCCTCCTCGATGGAGCGCAAGCGCCGGGCGACTTGCTCCAGGGCAACGTCGAGGATGCGTTCTGGGTAGTCCGGATGCTCGCCTTGCAGGAAGCACAGCCAGGGCTGCTCATGGCCGGCGTCTTCCTTGCCGCGAAACGCGATGACCTTCCGCCAATCGTAGAACTCGGCTTCGCGCAGGGCGACCAGGCGCGCCCAATCCACCTCGCTGCGCGTGACGTTCCAAAGCGCAGCTGGGTAGATGGGCGACATCGGCTGATAGTCGAACCAGCCACGGTCGCCGTAGCGATACGGGACCACGCACATGGGTGCATCTTCCGACCCGTCGGCGCGGCCCTGCATGTCCAGCCGGCCGACGTAGTGCACGGCATCGGGATCGCCCGACGCCACCAATTGACCGACCCAGTGATGGCCGAGGCTGCTTCGCTTCATCTCGCGTATCGGCAACACCGTGCGCCGCGCCCAAACGCCGTCCATCTGCCAGCGCGGCAGGTCGAAGTAGCGCGCGTCGCCCGTAGCCAAGAACGCCGCCGTAGCCGCGACCGACGTCGCCATGGCCAGGTTGTAGAAGCCGTGCGGCCACTGCCAGCCGTACAGCCCGCCGTACCATTTGCCGTTCAGATACTCCCCCACCCGACCCGACAAGCCGACGTTGTCGGGGATCAGCTCGCCGTTGGCTTGCGCGCGCGCCATCCACGCGCCGACGTACTCGGCGAGCCAATCACGATAGCGCGGGTCGCCGGTCAGCAGCCAGGCGTTGGCAACCAGGCTGGTCACGCCGAGGTTGGCCGCGACGTCGCCCTTTCCGTAACGCTGGTGGGCGGCTTCGCCCATGCGCCGCGCCAAGATCGGGTCGCGCAGGTCATCGAGCGTGTTCACGCCGGGCACGTCGTCGAAAGGCAAACCGTAGGGCTGCATCCAGTCCGCATACGCCCAGGCGCGATTTTCCGAATCGAAGAAGCCCCACCGCGGCCCGCCGCTACCGTTGTGTGGCGCGCGGATGAGCTTGTGGACCGGGTCGTAGTTACCGGCGCGCGGATCGGTGTAGAGATCGGCGAAGCGCCGGGCGCGCGCGATGTTCCGTTCGTGCGCCGGATCGGCCAGGCACAAGAAATAGAAGTAGGTGTAGTGCTCGCTCTGGTGGAACTGGTCGTAGCCACGCTCGTATTCGTCCAGCACCGGGCCGAGCGCGGTGAGCTGGTGGGTGATGGCGTCCCACTCGCGCTGCGCCGTCTCCAAAAACCAATCGTCGCCACCGAGCAGGTAGAGCAGCGGCCAGTTGACGAAGGCTTCGTAGAAATCGTCCACCCCGTCGCGCGTATCCGGCCAGGTCGTCGCCCAGATCAATGTGCCGTCGTCACGGGTGTATTTGTCGAGATACACCTGCGCCGCCGCGCGCATGGCGTCGAACAGCCGGCGCTGCTTGCGCGCCCAGGCCGGCGGTTGCGTGCATGGCCTCGAAGCGATGATCGTGTGCATCTGGTGACTCGCAGGGGGCTGATGAGAAGGTGTGTGGATCAGGAATCGGCGACCGCGCCGTCTTCATGCGTGGCGTGGTAGTGGCGCATGACCAGGCCACCTGCGCGTTCGATGGAGAAGTCCGGCTTGCGCCTGGCGCACTCGGCCTCGTTCACCTCGACACCCAGGCCGGGCTTGTCCGGCGGCAGGATATGGCCGTTCACCACGGGCAGCGGCTCGGTGATGAGCGCTTGCGCTTCCGGCGCGGTATCCGGGTCAATCATCTCTTGGATGACGAAGTTCGGGGAGACCAGATCAATGTGCACGCTCACCGCCGTCGCCAGCGGGCTGTAGGGGTTGTGCGGGGCGAGGCCGGCATAGTAGGTTTCGGCCATAGTCGCGATCTTGCGCGTCTCGCTGATGCCGCCGCAGTGACACGGGTCGGGCTGCAGCAAGCTCGCCCCGCCGGTCTCCAGGATTTCGCGGAAGCCCCAGCGCAGGAACAACCGCTCGCCGGTCGCCACGGGGATGGTCGTCGCCCTGGCCACGCGCGCCATGACGGCGGGATTCTCGGCCCGGCACGGTTCCTCAATGAACAACGGCGTGTACGGCTCGAAGCGCTTGGCATATTGAATCGCCATCTGCGGCGTCAGGCGGCCGTGCATGTCGAGCAGGATGTCCACGTCGTCACCGACCGCTTCGCGCGTCGCGCGCAGGCCGGCTGCGGCCGCATCCAGTTTGCGCGGCCCATCAATCACGTTGGTGATGGGCACCGGCACGGTCTTGATGGCCGTCCAGCCCTTCGCCTTTTTGCGGAGGGCGTCCTCGGCCATCGCCTCGGGGGTGTCGCCGCCGAAATGCGTGTAGCAGCGCACCTTATCGCGCACGCGCCCGCCGAGCAACTCATACACCGGCACGCCGAGGTCTTTGCCCTTGATGTCCCACAACGCCTGCTCGATGCCGCTGATCGCGGACAAGCCGATGACGCCCATGCGCCAGAAGCCGCTGCGATAAACGATCTGCCAGCAGTGTTCGACCCGGCGCGGATCCTGGCCGAGGATCATCGGCTCCATGTCCTGGACGCAGCCGGCGACGGCGCGCGGCTTGCCCTCCAGCGTCGCTTCGCCCCAGCCGATCAGGCCGGGCTGGTCGGTCTCGACCTTGACGAAGACAAAGATACGATGGCCGCCGTCGGCCAGGATGGGGGTGATGCGCGTGATTTTCATGAAGAGGTATGAGCGAGCCTAAAGATGACCCGGATTTCGCCGATAGACGGTTTTTCTGTGAAATCTGCGCAATCTTCGGCCCCAACTCAATGCAGGTCGAGCTTATCGGGTGCGATCTTATAGATCACCCGCACTTCGCCGGGGCGCAGCGGGCCGAAGGGCTTGCCGGTGTATTTGATCGAGAGCTTATCTATGTGCTCGCGCGCGCCGGCTTCGGTGATCTCGGCGACATGACCGCGCACCTGGATGTAGCGATACGGGTTGTCGGCGTCCATGATCTCGATGGCCACCTTCGCGCCTAGCGGCATGTTGCGATCTTTCACCCGGCCGCGCGCAGTATTGATGACGACGTAGTTGCCGTCGTAGTCCACCCACACCGGCGTCACTTGCGGGCTGCCGTCCGGCATGACCGTCGCCAAGTGTGCGAATGATTTCTTCTGGAACAGATCGAGGTATTCGTCGGGAATCTTGGGCATGGAGGATCGAGGCTTGATGTGCTATGGCAAGCTACAGACGGGCGACGACTTTGATGTTGCGCGCCTCCAGACCATCGTTGCGCATGCTCTTGTTCAAGTCGAACTCGAAGATGATGTCGCGATTCGGGATCTCACCCGGCTCCAGGCGATCGAGCAAATACGTGTCATGGAAGTACGCCGTCTTGTAAGGCGAATCCTTGCGGCGCGTATCCGAGATCCACAAGTCGGCATCCACGCGATCCAGAAAGCGCATGAAGCCGTAACCCTCAAGGTCCTTGTGGTAATAGCACACGCCGCGCACGCGCGAGCCGATCTCGCCCCAGGCCGGCGCGCCACGCTGCGCGCCTTTGATCGGCAACAAGTTGGGGATGAGCCAGCCGGGCGTGAACACATCCACCTCACGGCGCAGCTCGGACGACACGTTCTCGAACGCTACCAGCTCGACGCGGCAGCCGCGGTTCTGCAACGCGCGCACCACTTGCACGAAGTCGCCGTCGCCGGTGAGCATCAACACGCGATCGAGCTTCTCGGACTGCAGCAGCATGTCCACCGCCATGTCGAGGTCGGAGTTGGCTTTCGCGATCGTGTTGCCCTCGGCGTCAGTGTAGCGTTTGACGTTCTTCTGGATCACCTTGTAGCCGAAGTCGCGCAGCGAGGAGTGAAAGTTGCGCTGGCCTTCGGCGTAGCTTGGATCTTCCTCGGCGCGTTTTGGGTCGAAGGCGACGTAGGCGTTCAGCCGAACCACTTCGGCGTCGTCATGGCAGGCGAATTCGCGCAACACGTCGAACTGCATGCCATACCCGCCGTTCATGGCGATATTTGCAACATCTACATAGATTCCAACACTCGTTCGACAACCTGGCATCGCGCAGGATTATAGCGAGCTGCGGCGCGATGTTTTTAACACCGAGCAGCAGAGAAAAGGAGGGTGAATCGAGCATCTCTCCGCTTTCGTCGCTGCTCCGTGTTCAAAACGTTCTCAGGCTCGGCGGCGCGAGGGTTGGGACGACTCGTCCGGCTCGGTGTGGAAGACCTGATCCCACAGGCTGGTGCTTACGCCGAAGCGCGCGTCGGGCGTCTTGTAGTGGTGTTCCATGTGATGGCGCTTGAGGAACTTCATCACGCTGCCCTTCGCCGGCAAATGATGTGTGGCGTAGTGGATCATGTCGTAGCCCACATAGCCCAGCACGGTGCCGGCGAACATCGGCGCGACGAGAAACGGCAGGCCGAGGGTAACGTCGAGCACCAGGTAGAACACAAGGTAGAACAGGATCGCGCCCGGGATGCTCACCGCCGGCGGCATCACCAGCCGGGTCTTGATGTGCGGCTGATAGTGGTGCACGCCATGGAAGAGGAAGATCAACTGCCACTGCGTCCGGTTGCGTGGGTGGAAGTGAAAGACGAAGCGGTGCACGACATACTCCAGGAAGGTCCACAGCAGCACGACGCCGAAGAGGAACGCCGCCACATACCAGAACGGCGAGACCTGCGCCGGCCAATTCAGCGCGCCGCGCACCAGGAAGAAAGCGACCACCGGCAGCCAGATCGCCAGCACGGCTTGCGGCGTGACGTGTGTGAATCGCTCCAGGAAGTCAGACTTCAGCAGGCGCACCGGCGTCTGGTCATAGTTGACTTTGTCGTGCGGAATCGCGTCCACATCTACGGCCATGAGTCTATCGAGGATGTTCATACGTCCTCCCAAATTCAACACTGGGGCTATGGGCGCATTCTAGCCGAAGCGTGATGGCCGGGTGCATTCGCCAACGAGGGGCAGACCTGCCCCGGCGTAAACGTCTGGGCTGAAAGGGCTGGGATGCGCGCGGCTTGCCCGTATGTTCAACGCTGGGATTTATCCCGGCGCGACTGAAGCGAATACCGCTGCGGGCCGGTTCGTGCTCCCCCCATTTCTAATACCGCTTGCGGAGTCAAGGTGTGCTAAATCAACTTGGCGTATGAGAACAGGACGACCGCGACAACCGATTGAGATCGCTGAGAGCGTCGAGCAGTTGTAAGCCCTGTATCGCCAGGAGAAGGATGGCCTGAAGCGCCGGCGTTACCAGTTCGCCTACGAACTCAAACGCGGCACCAGCACCGATGCGGCCGCTAAAGCATGCGGAATCAGTGGCACGGCTGCCGATACGTGGGTGCGATGGCTGCGCCAAGGTGGATTGACAGAATTGATCGCGGGGCATAGCTGGGGCGGGCGGCGGCATGTGGGCGGGCGGCTGAGCGAAGAGCAGGAAGGCGCGCTAGTGCAAGAGGCGGCCGCGGGCAAGATTCGGAGCATCCACGACGGCGTGGCGTGGGTGCAAGCGCGATGCCAGGTGCGATACACCTACTGGGGCATGCGCGGGGTGTTCGCGCGGCTGGGACTGCGCAAAAAGGTGCCCCGCCCGGCCAATGTCAAACGGAACGAAGCACGCCAAACGGCGTGGAGAGAGGGGGCTGTGTTACCAGCTGGCCCAAGCGGGCGTCAGGTTGGACGGCGCGATCATCATGAGCGATGAGATGCGGGTGGGTTTACATAGTCAGGTGCGCCGGCGCTGGTGTCCAGTCGGCATGAAGCTGGTGCAGCCGCAGCAGATGCGGTTTGACCACCGCTGGCTGGTGCTCGGATTAGCCGTTACCCGGCTCAAGCTGCGCTGGCGTTGGCAGGCCAACCTGCGTCAAGACAGCATGCTGGCGACGGTGCACGCCTGGCAGCAACATCCGGACGGCTTGGATGCTGTGGTGTGGGACAACGCGCCCGCTCACAAGACCAAGGCTGTTCGTACGGCCATCGCTGGCACTAGCACTGGCACTGGTGGTGCGGTGATCTTCCAACCGCCGTATGCGCCGGAGCTGAATCCCGTTGAGCGCATCTTCGAATACCTACGTGACCACATTGAAGGCGAACTCTACGCCACCATCGAGGCCAAAATCGAGCGAGTCGAGCAGATATTGCATGCGTTAGCTGACGACGCCGACGCACTTCGCAGGCTGGTTGATTGGCGTTGGATCAAAGACAACGTCCAGGCCCTGTCCTTATTTAGCACGCCTTGATGTGGCAGTTGGTATAAGGCGCCTTGAACGCGTCCTGCCAGTCCGGCGGCTTACCGCAGGGATCGCAATCGCAGGGCAGAACCTAAGGTTCTCGAAGAACCTTAGGTTCTTCTGTTGCTACGATGCAGACGCCGCCAGCGCCTCGATCAGCAACTCTGCAGTCGCCGGGTTGGTGGCCAGCGGCACGTTGTGCACGTTGCACACGCGCATCAGCCCTTGGATGTCCGGCTCGTGCGGGTGAGCGTAGAGTGGATCCACGAAGAAGATCACGGCGCATACATCGCCCTCGACCACGCGGGCCGCGATTTGTGCGTCGCCGCCGTAAGGGCCGGACAGATAGCGATGCACGTGTAGGCCGGTGGCTTGTACGATGCGTTCCCCCGTCGTGCCCGTGGCGATCAGGTCGAAGCGTGCGAGCGCCTCGCGATGGCGCAGGCAAAACGCCTGCATCTCGTCCTTCTTCCGGTCGTGCGCGATCAGGGCGATGACGGGTCGGCGCATGAGTCAACCATTGCCGCAGCACAACACGATCTATACCGTCGGTCACCTGATGCCGATCAGTTCCACGTCGAAGGTCAGGCGAGCGTTGGGCGGGATGACGCCGCCGGCGCCAGCCGCGCCGTAGGCCAGCTCCGGTGGGATGATCAATCTGCGTTTGCCACCCACGCGCATGGTGGCCAACCCTTCGTCCCAACCGCGAATGACCTGACCCGTGCCGAGGACGAACTCGAAAGGCTGGCCTCGGCCAATCGAACTGTCGAATACGGTGCCGTTGTCTAAGTAACCGGTGTAGTGCACGATCACCGTCTGTCCCGGCTGCGGCTGTGCGCCTGTGCCGACGACCTCATCAATGTATTGCAGTCCCGAGGGGGTGGTGACGAGCTGTGCTGCGGGGTTATTCGGCACAGGATTGGGCATTTGCGCTGCAGCTTGAGATTGTGGCATCGGCGGGGCCGGGGCAGCCACCGGCGAGCTCGACCCGCTGCCGATGAAAGAAATTGCCAGTAGCAGGGCGGTCATGAAAGCGATCGCTCCGGTGGTCAGCCAAGCATTCGAAAGTTGCTTCGACATCGGTCCAATCGTCAGGTCATCAAGTTATCAGGTCGGTTAAGTCGTCAAGTTCGTCGGGTCGCCAATCATCAATCTCCAATCTCTCTCATCTCCATTTGCTAATCATTCATCGTCCGCAATCACACAGCACAGCACCAGCTCCTTCGCGGCTTTCACCTCGTCCAGCCGTTTCATGGGTGCGGTGTGAGGGGCGTCTTTCAGGAACTGCGGGTTTTGGCGCGCTTCTTCTGCGATGCGGAGCATCGCATCGCAGAAGCGGTCGAGCGTCTGTTTGGACTCGGTCTCGGTCGGCTCGATGAGCAACGCCTCGGGCACGACTTTGGGCAACGGGAAGTAGTTGGTCGGCGGATGGAAGCCGTAGTCCATCAGGCGCTTGGAGATGTCCAGCGCGACGACCGACGGCGCGCCGGCGATCTTGCCCTGCGCGCAGGTCTCGTGCATGCAGAAGCGCTCGCCGTGTGGGAAGGGGTACACGTCGCGCAGCCGGGCCTGTATGTAGTTGGCGTTCAACACGGCGTGCTGGCTCACCGCGCGCAGGCCTGCCTCACCGTGCACGCGAATGTAGGTGAATGCCCGCACCAGCATGCCGAAGTTGCCATGGAACGCCCGCATGCGCCCGATGCTCTTGGGCGGCATGTACCATTCGTAGCGCCATTCGTCTTCCCCGGCCTCAACGGCGCGCACGATCGGGCCGGGCAGGAAGTCCACCAATTTCTCGTTCGCAGCGACCGGCCCGCTCCCGGGACCACCGCCGCCATGCGGCGTGCTGAAGGTCTTGTGCAGGTTGTAGTGGATCACGTCGAAGCCGATCTCGCCCGGCTTGGCGATGCCGAGCAGTGCGTTCATGTTGGCGCCGTCGCCGTAGACCAGGCCGCCGGCTGCGTGCACTAACGCGCACACCTCCTCGATGTGCTCCTCGAACATGCCGAGCGTATTCGGGTTGGTGATCATCAGGCCGCATACCGTGTCATCGAGCTGTGCCTTCAGCGCGGCCAGGTCCACATTGCCACGCGCGTCGGAAGGGATCTCGACCACGTGCAGGCCGGCCATGGCAGAAGAAGCCGGGTTGGTGCCGTGCGCGCTGTCGGGGATCAGCATCTTCGTCCGCTGGTGATCGCCGCGGTCGGCGTGATAGGCGCGCATCATCAGGATGCCGGTGAACTCGCCCTGTGCGCCAGCAGCCGGTTGTAGGCTCACACCCTTGAGGCCGGCGATCTCGGCCAGATACGTCTGCAGCTCATACATGAGGCACAGCGCACCCTGCGCCGCATCCGGGTCGGTGAGCGGATGAAGCAGGGCGAAGCCGGGCAGCCGTGCAGCGTCCTCGTTGACGCGCGGGTTGTACTTCATGGTGCAACTGCCCAGCGGATACAACGTCGTGTCTATCGCGAAGTTCAACTGCGAGAGCCGGGTGAAGTGGCGCGTCACGTCAATCTGGCTCACTTCGGGCAACGGCAGTCGCTCGCGCAGCAGCTCCGTGGGCAGCTCATAGGGCGGCACGTCGCTCTCGGGCAGGCAGACGCCTCTGCGACCGGGCGACGATAATTCGAAGATCAACGGTTCCACGATGCATCTTCCTCCATGCGTCGAGGCGCTATCTTATCGCAACACGAGATCACTTCGGCACTTCGACGCTCGGCGCCAACCGGCTGAGCGTGAGCGAATCGTTGGGGGAGGTGAACTTCAGGACGATCTGTCCACCCGGCGAGAGGTAGGGGCCAGCGTGGGTGTTTTGGGTTGCGATTTCTGCAGCATCGCTCACCACCTCGTCGAAGGTGCGCGTTTGCCAGTTGAAGAGCGCGATGGACGCATCGCGCAACGCGCTGAGCGAGGTGCTGGCGCTGTCGAACTCGATATTCAGCGCAATCTGAGACGTCGCGCTCGTCGTGCGCACATCCAACCAGGGCGTGAGCGCGATGAGGTGCTCCCCCGGCCCCAGGAGCAGGCCGTTGTCGTTCAGCTCGGTGCCGGCGGTGGTGGCGACGACGTTCCAGGTGAACACGTCGGGCGGCAACACCTCACCTGCCGCGACCAAGTGCTGTTCGACCGGCAAGCGCCACAAGCGAAGCACGCGGTCGGTGTAGTCTGCGCCTTCGATTTGCGCGCCGGTCTCGTCGCGCCATTCCCAGCAGCCGAGGTAAACGCCCGGGCCGACTCCTTCTGCGCCGAAGACGGCGCTGACCAGCCCGAACTGCGCATCTTGGCGGATCGGCTCGTCGCTGAAGTCCTGCCAGTTCACGAGGGCATCGGCCAGGGGCGGCGTGTTCTGCTCGAAGGGATACTTGCTTCCGGGCAAGTTCGAGGGACTGCTCGACGAACTCGGCCTGGAGGATCGTCCGGCAGCGCTGAAGCCAAACAATCGCCCGCCGGTTAGCCGCTCACGGCTGACGTTGATGGCACGGATGAGCGGCAGGGAATGCGGATGGCCGACGACCAGGTTGAGCTTGACGTCGGCTGTCACGCCCGGCGCAATGTCGCCGATGGCCTGATAGTCCTTGCCGGCGACGATTGCGCAGTTGCGCAGCCGGTGGGGGGTGTCGTTGCGGATCGTGCCGCCGATGGCGGCGGCCGTGTTGCCGGTGCCGGGGATAAGACGCAAGGACGCGCTCACCGGTGGCAGGGTGGCGCCGTCACGGGCATACACTGTGCGCACATCGCTGTTCGTCACGGCGATGCCGGCCACGCGGCTGGGTTCGCCGATGAAGAAAGTGACGGAGGGCGCCGGCTCGTCTGGATTGCGCGGCGGCTCTACCAGGCGCATGAGCGAACGTCCTGCTTCGAAGGTTGTTTCCACGCGGCGGGGCGAGAACAGACCGAACACGCTGAACGATTGCGCATCGCCTGTTGCTGCATCGCCGAGCGTCACGCTTAGGCGATGCACATGGGGTTGGTTGCCGCGCAGGCGAAAGCCCGTGAGCAGGCCGAGCAGGGTGAAGGCGATCACGATGGCCGGCACGGTCACCCATGCCCAGCTCAGCTTGCGCAGCCGGCGCAGAATGAGAAAGTTGAGCGGGCCGATCACCAGCACGTAGAGCGCGAAGAAGCCGCCGACGACGAACGACGGCGGCGGGCTGGCGGCGGTCAGCGCAGCGGCGGCGAAGGTCGCTGCCGTGCCGTCGCCGATGTCTCCCACGTCGTTGGCGAGGCCGACGCGCCCACCGAGCAGGGCAGTGAAGAGCGCAGCCCGGCCGGGCCAGTCGCGCAGCGGCGCAAGCGCGGGATCGAACGCGAGCTGGTCTACGATGCCCCGACCGACTTCGCGGCGCAGGATCAACGGGGTCTCGTTCGAGCCGGCCAGCGTGCGCACGTGTGGGGCGGCCGGTTGTAGGCGGATAACCGGGACGGGCGCCGACGGAAGCGCAGCGAGTGATTCGAGGGCCACGGGCGCGGCCAGCTCGGCCAGCGCGCCGGCGTCGGCTTCGGTCAACGCGCGCGCCGACCGGCCGGGCGCAACCTCGACCATCCCGCCGAGCGCCAGCTCAGCGTTAGGGCCACCGACCAGGATCAAGTGCCCGCCGCCCGCTACCCACTGCCGGATGGCAGCGCGCTGCGACAGCGTGAGGGTATTGGTGTCTATGCCGGATAGCACGATGGCATCGGCGATGTCGAGGGCTGCGACGCGGTCGGGGAACTGATCGAGGCGGAGCAAGGCGAGCGCGCTGGTACTGCCGCTTGGTCCACGCACGTCGCCGATGAAGTTGAACGCATCCGGCGGATCGCTGGCGATCAACACCAGCCGGTCGCCGGGCGCAAGTTGACGTGTGACGGGCGTGACGGACGCGATGAGCTGGCCGCCAGAGATCAGCCGTACCTCCAGCGAGTCACTTCCGGGCGGCGCGTAGAGCAGCACCTGACGGCGTGCGTTGCGACCGAGGGAGACCGGCTGGGCAAATCGCGCCGTGGTGGCCAGGCTGGTGTCCGTCACCACGACCTCGCCCTCGATGGGGTCGCCGGAGTTGACCAGCGTGATGCGCAGCGGGATCCACGCATCTTCTTTCACGTAAGAGTTGAACCCGGCGTCCACGACGATGTTGACGCGGATGTTCGACTGGCTCGCTCGTTCGGCGTAGGAAGGGGTGTTGCAAATGGCGATGCCTGCGGCGCACGCGAGCGCGAGAAGGATGGATGTTCGCGCCCTCTTCATCACTGCACGGCGATTATAAATCTGGTATTCTCGCTTTTGCGATGGTGCTCACATCCCCAATCGTCATCGTCGCCGCGATTGCGCTCATCCTCCTCGCGGTGGCGATCCTGGGCGTGATTTGTGTGCGACGCCGGGGTGAGGCGCGCCGCCGGTTGAGCGCGCGCGTCGCCGAACTGCAGGCGTTGAGCGACGCCGTCAGCGCCATCGCCGCCGCGTCGCTGGACGAAGACGAGCTATGCCGGCTCGTGTATGAGCGTGCGGCGCAGGTCGTGGATGTCTCCAACTTTCAGCTGGGCCTGTTCGACGGCAGCCGCTACGTGATCAAGCTGCGCTACAGCCGGGGCGTGGAGCAGCCCGGCTCGCAGTTCGATTTGTCGGAGACGGGCGGCATCGTGGGTTGGTTGCGCGATCATGGCCAGCCGCTGATCGTGCACGACTTCCAGGCCGAGATGGAGCGTCTGCCGGCCAAGCCGCGCTACGTGAGCGCCAATCCGCCACGCTCCGCCGTGTTCGTGCCCATGGTGACGCGCGACGCGGTAATCGGCGCTGTGGCGATCCAAAGCGAGCGACCGGACGCCTATACCGATGCGCACCTGCGCATGCTTAGCATCATCGCCAACCAAGCCGCTGCGGCAATTCAAAATGCACGCGCCTTGCAACGCGAGCGCAAGCGCGCTCAGCAGATGGAGTTGGTGAGCGAAGTGGCGCGCTCGACCGCTTCGGTGTTCGATCTCCAATCGCTCTTGCCGCGCCTGATCCAATCCATTCAGTCCGCCTTTGGCTACTACTTCGTTGGCATTTTCTTGGTGGACGAGTTGGGGCAGATCGTGTGCAGCGCGGCCAGCCACCCCGCTGTGATCGGTAAGCGCCGGCGCATGGGTGAAGGGCTGGTCGGCGCATGCATCGCCGAAGGGCGTGTGATCGTCGTGGACGATACCTCGTGCGACGGGCGCTTCATGTTCGCACCGGAGATGCCCGAGACGAAAAGCGAAGCGGTGTTGCCGCTCAAGATCGGCGAGCGCGTGATCGGCGCGCTTGACTTGCAATCGGACCAGCCCTGCGCGTTCGGTCGCGACGAGGCGCATTACCTAGAGGTGCTGTCGCAGCAGGTGGCCGTCGCTGTCGAGGATGCCCGGTTGTATGAGCAGTCGGTCGAACGTCAGCAGCTCGAGCAGGAGCTGAACTTCGCGCGTGAGATCCAGACTAGCTTCCTCCCGAAGTCCAGGCCCCAGGTCGAGGGCTGGAGCGTGGCCGGCCAGTGGCGCGCCGCACGGCAGGTGGGCGGCGATTTCTACGACTTCATCGCCCTACCCGAAGCGCGCTGGGGCATCGTGATCGCCGATGTGGCCGATAAGGGTGTGCCGGCGGCGCTGTTCATGGCGCTCTCACGCACGTTGATGCGGGCGGTGGCGTTCAGCGGCCGGGCGCCGGGCGAGGCGCTGGCACGCGCCAACGAGCTGATCCAGAGTGACTCGGCCTCTGATCTGTTCGTCACCATGATCTACGCGATCTGGAATCCGCGCGCGGGAAGCGTCGTCTTCGCCAACGCCGGGCACAACCCGCCGCTGCTGTGCCGTGCGACCGGCGAGGTCAGGGTGCTGCGCTCGCGCGGCATCGCGTTGGGTGTGGTGGATCGGTTGTCGCCGGAGCCGGTCTTCCTCGAACTGCAGGCCGGCGATGTGTTGCTGCTCTACACCGATGGCATGACCGACGCGATCAACGAGGCCGGCGAAGCGTTCGGCCTGGCGCGCTTGCAGGAGGCGCTGGCGCGGTCGCGGCACCTCGACGCCGAGAGCATTGCCGGCGGGCTGATGCAGATCGTGGACGAGTTCATCGGCGACGAACCCCCCTTCGACGATCAAACGCTCGTTGTGCTCAAGCGCGAAGCGTAAAGCAGAACCTTAGGTTCTCTCTCGGCCGTTATACCAACTGCCACATCAAGGCGTGCTAAATAAGGACAGGGCCTGGACGTTGTCTTTGATCCAACGCCAATCAACCAGCCTGCGAAGTGCGTCGGCGTCGTCAGCTAACGCATGCAATATCTGCTCGACTCGCTCGATTTTGGCCTCGATGGTGGCGTAGAGTTCGCCTTCAATGTGGTCACGTAGGTATTCGAAGATGCGCTCAACGGGATTCAGCTCCGGCGCATACGGCGGTTGGAAGATCACCGCACCACCAGTGCCAGTGCTAGTGCCAGCGATGGCCGTACGAACAGCCTTGGTCTTGTGAGCGGGCGCGTTGTCCCACACCACAGCATCCAAGCCGTCCGGATGTTGCTGCCAGGCGTGCACCGTCGCCAGCATGCTGTCTTGACGCAGGTTGGCCTGCCAACGCCAGCGCAGCTTGAGCCGGGTAACGGCTAATCCGAGCACCAGCCAGCGGTGGTCAAACCGCATCTGCTGCGGCTGCACCAGCTTCATGCCGACTGGACACCAGCGCCGGCGCACCTGACTATGTAAACCCACCCGCATCTCATCGCTCATGATGATCGCGCCGTCCAACCTGACGCCCGCTTGGGCCAGCTGGTAACACAGCCCCCTCTCTCCACGCCGTTTGGCGTGCTTCGTTCCGTTTGACATTGGCCGGGCGGGGCACCTTTTTGCGCAGTCCCAGCCGCGCGAACACCCCGCGCATGCCCCAGTAGGTGTATCGCACCTGGCATCGCGCTTGCACCCACGCCACGCCGTCGTGGATGCTCCGAATCTTGCCCGCGGCCGCCTCTTGCACTAGCGCGCCTTCCTGCTCTTCGCTCAGCCGCCCGCCCACATGCCGCTGCCCGCCCCAGCTATGCCCCGCGATCAATTCTGTCAATCCACCTTGGCGTAGCCATCGCACCCACGTATCGGCAGCCGTGCCACTGATTCCGCATGCTTTAGCGGCCGCATCGGTGCTGGTGCCGCGTTTGAGTTCGTAGGCGAACTGGTAACGCCGGCGCTTCAGGCCATCCTTCTCCTGGCGATACAGGGCTTACAACTGCTCGACGCTCTCAGCGATCTCAATCGGTTGTCGCGGTCGTCCTGTTCTCATACGCCAAGTTGATTTAGCACACCTTGACTCCGCAAGCGGTATTAGCCTGCGGCTTGGGCGTCGCCCACGGCGCGATCGCAAGCTGGCCCTGGCGGGCGTAGTCAATCGCCTCGCCGAGGATGCGCATGGCCTCCTGCGGCGCGTGGAAGCCCATCGAGTTCTCGGCGTTCACATAGTCCACCCAGAAGCTGGCCTTGCGCTGGAACTCCTGCGCCTGCGCAATGCGGTCCTCCGGCGCGCCGTTGGCCTTTGCTGCCTGGATGTCGTTAATAAGCGCCACCAGCGCCCCCGTCGCGCGATCCATCTGCGCAAACGTCCGGTCCTGGATCAGGTTGACGCGCGCGAGGATGTCGGCCTCGCTCTGGTTGTGGCAGGTCTGGCAGGCGTTGTTGATGTTCAACATCGGGCTGCGCACGTGATGATCGCTGATCTTCACCGCGCCGACGCGCTGGTAGGGCATGTGACAATCGGCGCAAGCGACGCCGTTGGCCGCGTGCACACCCTGACTCCACATCTCGAACTCCGGATGCTGCGCCTTCAACGCCGGCGTCTCGGTAAGCTTGTGCTTCCAGTCCTTGAATCCGGCTGCCTGATAGTAATCGTAGATCGCCTCGATGGTCAACCCGTTGTGCCATGGATAGGTCACCTTCTTCTCCTGCCCGGCGAAGTAGTACTCCACATGGCATTGTGCGCACACCAGCGAGCGCATCTCCTGGCGCGAGGCCATCGTGTTGGGGTCGTATTCGACCTGGCGGTCGCCGGCGCGCCAGCGCTCGATGCTGGGCAGATGCGGCACGGGATAGTCAGAGCGCGCCAGCACACGGATGCCGTCAACGAACGCCGGGCGTGTCACACGGATGGCCATGTTCTCCGGCGTGTGACAATCGTTGCAGGTGATCGGATGCTCCACCAGCTGCGTGGCTTCGGCGTAGGGCATCGGGTTGATGATCTCGAACCCCCGGTAGATGGCTGCCTCGCGGTTCTCCGGCGGCACGCCTGCTTCAACACCCTTCTGATAGTAGGCCGGCAGCACCGACGAGTGACAATGCAAACACGCGCCCGGCTGTTTGAACTGCTTCACCCGTTCGGTCTCCCGCTGGTCAATCAGCATATAAGCGTGTCCGCGATCTTCGCGGAAGTCCACGCTGAACGGCATGCCGGCCCAGATCGTCTTCCAGCGGTCGTCCTTGTCCAACTTCTGAACAGCCTCGCTGCCGCCGTAGCGCGTGCGCTCAATGTCCACCGTGCGCAGGTAGGCGTCGTATTGCATCGGATAGTTCAACCCCCACTGCTTGGGGTCGGTGACATCTTCCGAGAGCGGCACGACGCGAAACGCATCTTGCTGACCCTCACGCTGGCGCTCGCTGATGTTTTGCATCAGCAACAGCACGCCGGCTGTCACCAGCGCGATGACTGCCGTCGCGACGAGATAGACGCCCAGGGGAATATCGTTTAGCGAGAATCGCTTCATCGGTCAACTCCTTCGGACTTGCGCGCTTGATTCGATCCCTCTCTACTTCGCAGCATGGCCGGCGTCGCGATGACAGGTGATGCAATTCACCGGCGCGCCCGGCTCGACCATGTGTTCGGGCAACTGGCTCACCATCTGCCGGTGGCAGTCCTGGCAGTTATGCAGCACGATGCGCGCGCTCGCTTCGCGCATGCGGATCGGCTCATGCCAATCCTGGAAGGTAAACGCGCGCGAATGGCGGTAGCCGTTCTCCAGCTTGGTCGCGTATTTGCCGACCAGGTCGTGTGGCGTATGGCAGGCGTTGCACGTCGCGACCTTGTGGTGGCTCGACTTCTGCCAACTGGCCAGTTGCTCGCGCATGACGTGGCAGTTGGCGCACGCATTCGGATCGTCGGACAAGTACGAGGCGCCGCGGGCATAGTAGAAGGTATAGCCACCCAGGCCCACCAACACACCCAGCAACGCGAACACGGTCGCTGCGAGCACGGGACGAATGTTGCCAGCCATATCGCTTCGATGCACGCATCGTATCGAGGTGCGCCGGCTGCACACTAGCCGTCCGGCCAGTTCGGATTGACCCGCTTTTCCGGCAGCGTAGTCAACCTTCTAATACTACGCCCGTGGGACATTTTTGTCTGAGACAAAAGTCACATCAAAGCAAACGGGGCCTCTCTGCGAGGCCCCGTTTGCATCAACGTCGCGCGATCTCGATGACCGGCTTGGGAGGTTCGTCCGGCGGGCGAGTCCCCCCGGCAGCCGCTTCTTTCGACGGATCGTATTTCGGCAAAATCTTGCGCGCCTGCAGCATGATCTTGGTCAGCTTCGCGCCGAGGTCGGTGCGGTCCTGCTGGGCGAGCTGGTCGGCGAACTGCGCCATCACGCTGATCAGCCGGTCGTCAGCTACGTCCTTGAATTCGTTCAGCAGCTTCTCGGTCTCCTCCGGATACTTGGCGGCGAGGAGCAAATTGACCATCTGCACTTCGGGCGGCTGGCGTTCGGCGATCACTTGCATGACGACCTCGTTCACCGCCGACAGTGCCTTGAGCATCTGCTCGTCGCCGCGACGCTGCGCCTCCTGAGCGTTGGCTTGTAGCACGGCAAAGAAGGCATCGTCTATCTCGGCGTCGTGCTCGCGGGCGGTCTCGAGCGGGTTGTCGCTCGAAGCAATGGCCTGGATCAGCGCGACCTTCTCCTCCATGTAGGCGCGCGAAGCAGCGTCAATCTTGTCGCGCGTCTCCTGAATCTCCTTGCGCAGGGCGATCAGCTTTTGCTTGCCGGCTTCATCCGCCGACTCGATGCGCATCGTCAGTTGCTGGAAGAAGGCATAGTCGAGCAACTGGCGGCCCAGGGCGATCAGCATCTCGCGCGACTCGACATCCGGCGCGGCGATCAACTGTTCGAGCAGCGTTTCGCGCGTCGGCGATTTGCGGAAGGCTTCCAGCGCCGCCATCCGCACGCCGATGGACTTGCCGTAGGTCGTCTCTTCGATCAGCAACTGTTGCAGGTTGGCCAGTTGCTGAGCGGCTTGTTCGCGGCCGGACGCCAGGTTCGCCTCGATGCTGGCCGAGAGGATGTCGAAGAACGTCGCGTCAATCTTCGCGTCGTTCTCGCGCGCTCTGGCGCGGAGCGTCGCTTCGTCGGCGATGCGCACCAGCTCGCGCAGCAGATCCACTTTCTCCTGCTGGGCGCGCAGCATCTCCGGCGTGATGCCGTCTTGCTCCAAGATCGCCTCGATGAGCGATTGCAGGCTGAAGAAGATGCGCGGTTGCAGCAAATAGGCGCGCGGCGCATTCTCCGGCAAACCGCGCATGACGATTTGCGTCAACTGGCCGATGATGCGCTGTTGTTCCATGTCGCGCAGGTTCAGCTCCATCGGCATCAGGATGTAGGCGATCTGCTTGGACGGATCGTGATAGATGAACGGCGCGACGAGATTGGTCAACCGGCCCGACAACAACGCCGACTTCAGCGCCGGGTCGCGGCCGACGTCAACGACTTGGATCGGCTGCTGGCCGCGGCCGGCGCCACGTGCACTATCGGGGATGATGAGTTGAGGCATGCGGAGAGGCTCCTTTCATCGAGATGATGGACTTGCTGCGCACGTCGGCATCTCGAGAACTTCGTTTAAGATTCGCACGCGATTATATAGCGGGCACGTTTCATGTTTGGGAGACGGGTGCATTTCAAAGACTCAGTAGTTGGAACGTTGCCGTTTGCGCCCGCACATGCTTCACACTGCCCTGCAGCTCAAGCTGAGGGCTACCCAGGGCAAAGCCTGCTTCGCAGGCTCGAAATCAGTCCCGCAGGGACTTGGCATCGTGTAGCCCGCGACTTTAGTCGCCGGGCGGCGGCAGGTGCGAGCCGATGTTTTCAAGTACTGAGACCGGCATGATTCCCTGGCTGCGCAAAAACACGCCCTTCCCGCCCGTGGAGCGCGCGCTGCGCCACCCAAACGGCCTGCTGTGCGCCGGCGGCGACCTCTCACCGCAGCGCCTGCTCGACGCTTACCGTCGCGGCATCTTCCCGTGGTATAGCGAGGGCGAGCCGATCCTGTGGTGGAGCCCGGACCCGCGCCAGGTGCTCTTCACCGACGAACTGCACATCAGCCGCTCACTGCGCCGGCGATTGAACGGTCGGCGCTTCGAGATCCGCTACGACACGGCCTTCCGTGAAGTGATGCTAGGCTGCGCCGCACCGCGACCGAAGCAAGACGGCACGTGGATCACGCCGGAGATGATCGCGGCGTATTGCGCGTTGCACGCGATGGGCCATGCGCACTGCGTCGAGGCGTGGCTGGATGGCGCACTGGTCGGCGGCATCTACGGCGTGCAGATCGGGCGAATGTTCTTCGGCGAAAGCATGTTCAGCCGTGCGACCGACGCATCGAAGGTCGCGCTGGTGCATTTGGTCGCTCGGTTGCGTTGCATGGGCATCCCGCTGATGGACTGTCAGCAAGAAACGCCGCACACGACCTCGCTCGGCGCACGGCCGATCCCACGCGCCGAGTTCATCGCCTGGCTGCGACGGCTGGTGGATCTACCACCGTTAGCGCCCTTCGCGCCGGCTCTTGCCGACGGATCATCTGGCTCAAAGTGAGGCTTAAGCAGGCATTTCTATCGTGTTGGCATTCAGGAGGGAACAGCCATGTCCAACAAAATCAGCCGCCGCAAGATGATTAAGCTGGTCGCGCTGGGCAGCGCGGGGAGCTGGCTGACAGCGGCCTGCACTGCCACGCCGCAAACAGCACAGCCGGCGCCGACATCGCCCCCCGCTCCCATCCGGCCAGCCATGGATCCTTCGTCCAACGAGGTGAACGAAATCGCACGCACGCCGACGGCGCCCCCCGCTTCTGCCGAGACGGCTCAAGCCGACGCCACCGGCGCGCTCGTGCAAAGCATGGCAGACGCTGCAACGCACTTCCTCGCCACGCTCGACGGTGGGCAGCGCGCCAAGGCGACCTACGCCTTCGACGACGCAGAACGATTTCGCTGGCACTGGACGACGCCGCGCAACTTCCCCCGCAACGGCCTGCCACTGCGCGAGATGAACCGCGAGCAAAAAGATGCCGCACTCACCTTGCTTCAAACGGCTCTCTCCGGCCCGGGGTTTCAGAAGTCGCTCGATATCATGTCGTTGCAGAACGACCTGGGCAACGATCCCGAAGCTTACTTCGTGACGGTGTTCGGCGCACCCGGATCGAACGATGCATGGGCCTGGCGCTGGGAAGGACATCATCTCTCCCGGCACTTCACCATCCGCGGCGACCGCGTCGCCGTCACGCCCTTCTTCCACGGCGCCTGGCCGACGGTGAGCAACGCCGGCCTGCGCGCCATGCCGCGCGAGGAGGACGCGGCGCGCGAGCTGATTCGATCGCTCGTCGCCGGCGGCAAGACCGAGGCTATCTTCCAGGAGCGCTCGCTCACGCGACATGTCACCTGGAACAGCGAGCGCGTCAGCCCGCTCGAACCCGTCGGCGTGCCGGTCGGCGATCTCGCCTCCGATCAGCAAGCCCTCGTCCGCGAGATCATTCACGCCTACCTCGATGTACTGCCCGAGCCGATCGCGAGCGACCATCTCGCCCGCTTGCAGAACGCCGGATTCGAACAGATACGCTTCGGTTGGGCCGGCGCATTGGAGCCGCGCCGCCCCCACTACTACCGCCTGCAAGGGCCAACCTTCCTGCTGGAATTCGACAACTCGCGCAACGGCGCCACGCATATCCATAGCGTCTGGCGCGACTTCGTCCAGGACTTCGGCGATCACTTGACCTGAGGCTGCGCTTCCGTCCAATCCGCGATGGACTGGCTTCGGCATCCCTGGCATCGCGTCTTAGCGCACGCCGCCGGACTCGTGCCGCTCGCCATCCTGGTGTTCGACTACGCAAGCGGCCAGTTGGGTGCGATACCGGAGCGGGCAGCAATGCTGCGCACGGGCGCGCTCAGCTTGGCGCTGCTGATCGCAACATTCGCCTGCACGCCGGTCGCGATTCTCTCCGGCTGGCGCGGCGCGGTGCAAATCCGGCGTGCGCTGGGACTGTATGGCTTCGCCTATGCCGGCTTGCACATCTTGATCTACGTACTCTATGACGGGCAGCTCGATCCGGAACTGATTGTGCGCGACCTGTTCGAACGGCCGGCGATGAGCATCGGCATGGCCGCCTTCGCATTGCTGATCCCATTGGCGCTCACCTCGACGAGCGGCTGGCAGCGACGATTGGGCAAGCGCTGGCGCACGCTGCACGCGCTGATCTACATCGCCATGCCGCTGAGCGCACTGCACTTTCTCTGGCTCGACCGAGATATCCTGGACGCACCGATTGCGGTGGCCGTCGTGATCGGTCTGCTGCTGCTGGCGCGTTGGCCGCCGCTGCGCCGCGCGGTCGCCCGGCTGCGGCGGGATTTTGCGCGATGAGACCGGCAAGGTTACACTTGTAACGTACCTCACTCCACTCACAACCGACAGAGGCACAAGAACTATGACGTCATTTCCCAAGACCTTCCTGTGGGGTACGGCTACCGCCGCGCATCAAGTCGAAGGCAACAACGTCAACTCTGACTTCTGGGTGCTGGAGACCACGCCCGGCACGATCTTCGCCGAGCCGAGCGGCGACGCCTGCGACCACTACCACCGCTACGCAGAGGACATCCGGTTGCTGAGCGAACTTGGTTTCAACGCCTATCGCTTCAGCATCGAATGGGCGCGCATGGAGCCGGAGGATGGTCTGTTCAGCGCCGCGACCATCGCCCATTACCGTCGCATGCTGCTCTGTTGTCACGAGCACGGCCTCGCGCCGATGGTGACGCTGCACCACTTCACCTCACCGCGCTGGACGATGCGGCTGGGTGGATGGGAGGACATGGAGATCGTCGCGCGCTTCGCCCGTTACGCAGAGCGCATCGCGCGCGACCTGGGCGACTTGATCCCCTACTATTGCACGATCAATGAAGCGAACTTGCCCAGCCTGCTGACGCTGATGATGTCTGCGCCACAGCGCAAGCGAGACGACGCGCCGGTCGGCGCAGACATGTCGGCGATGCACAACCCGCGTGAAAGGCCATGGTGGCAGGAGTGTGCTCGTCGCATGGGCGTCGCGCCCGAACGGCTCAATCCCTTCCTGTTCAGCAACACGCCCAGCGCTCGAGCGGTCGTCTGTCACGCGCACGAGGCGGCGCGCGAGGCGATCAAGCGCCTTCGGCCGGACGCCCGCGTCGGCATCACGCTGGCGTTGGTGGACGTGCAATCGCGCGGCGGCGACCAGGTCGCGCAGCGCGTGTGGAACGACATCTTGTATGCGTTCGCGCCGCATCTGAAGGGCGATGACTTCCTCGGTGTGCAGAACTACTCGCGCCTGCTGGTCGGGCCGGAGGGGCCACTACCGCCGGAACTCGAACTCACACAAATGGGCTACGAGTTCTATCCCGAGGCGCTGGCCGGCGTGCTGCGCGAGACGAGCAAACTCGGCCTGCCGCTGATCGTGACCGAGAACGGCGTGGCTACCGACGACGACGCCCGGCGGATCGAGTTCATTGACCGCGCGCTGGCCGGCGTGCAGGCATGCCTGCGCGACGGCGTGGATGTGCGCGGCTACACCTATTGGTCGGCCTTCGATAACTTCGAGTGGATGCTAGGCTACAAGATGCACTTCGGGTTGATCGCTGTGGATCGCGCGACACAAGCGCGCACGGTCAAGCCAAGCGCGCACTACCTGGGCGCGCTCGCGCGCCGGACACGCGAGGGTTAGCGCCTCGCCTTTAAAGGCGTTGACTTGTGTTCTTAATCATCGTGCTCAATAATGCTTCTTGGCACTGACTGTTCGGCGCGCAGATAGATCAACCTGCCTGAACCCAGATTGCGTCCACCAATCGGCATTCGTAACATCTCTCGCCACACCCAGGGCGCGGCAAGGACGTGACACCTTCGCGTTCGACCGGGCCGAGCAGCTCCGCCAAAACGATTCACTCAAGGAGGAGAAAGTCATGGGTCAGATCATCGGTTTCATCTTCGGCGTCGTCATCGCCGCGATCGTCCTGCTCATCGTCAGCCGGCTCAACCTCGGGCTGAGCGTGGCCGGATTCAGCACAGCAGCGATCGGCGCCATCGTCATCTCCCTGGTGTCCAGCGTGATCTTGTGGTTATTGGGATCGTTCGGCATTCAGGTAGGAGGAGGTAGCCTCGTGAATGCCATCGTGTGGCTGATCGTCTCGGCAGTCATTTTGATCGTCGCCGCCAAGCTCATCCCCGGGATGACGGTGCAAGGGTTCACCGGCGGCATCATCGCGGCTATTGCGATGGCAGTGATCTACTGGCTGTTCAGCCTGATCCTGGGGCCGTTGGTCTCGCCGCTGCCGGCGCCGTAGCCGTTCATCCCCTCACACAACGCACATGCACAGGCGCGACCGGTCGGCGCTTGTGCCCATGCGACAATCGTCGCATGGGTCGCTTCACTCGCTTTTGGCTCGGGCTGATACTGGTTGTCGCCTTCGCATACAGCTTCCCCGTACGCAACGGGCCGGCACGCGTTGCTGCGCAGCCACCCTCACCAAGTTCGCTTACCGAGGCCGGCTTTCCACCGACGATCGCGCCGAGCCTTCGACAGGCATTGGTCCGCGCTTCTCCCGACGAGCGCATTCGCGTCATCGTTCGCATGAAGCCGGCCACCCGCGAACTGGACACGTGGATGGACGAGATGCGCGATGCGCCGCGATCCGCCCTGCGCGAAACGCGCGCTGCGTTTGTGCAAGCGCTCAAATCCACCGCTGCCGAATCGCAACGCAACATCCTGAGCTACTTGAGCGCGCCGGAGGTGACTGCGCAAACCGACAGCCTGCGCACCTACTGGATCATCAACGGCCTGGCGTTGCGCGCCACGCCGTCGGTGATCCTGACCATCGCGCAGCGCGGCGACGTCGAGTCCGTTCGGTTGGACGAGTGGGTGCGCTCGGTTGCGTTGCCTATCGCCCATGCCGATTCGATCACCGAGACGCTGCGCGCCGAGTTCACAAAGCCGGCGCCCCAGCCGCAACCGTTCGATGCGCTGATCGGCTACACCCTGCGGCCGAGCACTGCACCAGTGCCGGCGTCGGGCGAAGTGACTTGGGGCGTGAGCAAGATCCGCGCCGATCAGGTTTGGCGGGGCCTGGGCATCCGCGGCGAAGGCGTCGTCGTTGCCAATATTGACGGCGGTGTGGATTGGCAGCATCCCGCCTTGCAGGCCAGCTATCGCGGTTGGACGGGCGGCCCCGTAGCCGATCACCTTCACAACTGGTTCGACGCCACCGACGAGGGCGCGATCTACCCCTCCGACGCCAACGGCCACGGCACGCATACCATGGGCACGATGGTTGGGCAAAGCGGTGTGGGCGTCGCGCCCGGCGCGCGCTGGATGGCCGTGAAGGGGCTGAATAGCCAGGGTTTCGGGTTGTTCAGTTGGATCCACAGCGCGTTCGAGTTCGTGCTCGCACCCGGCGGCGATCCGGCCTACGCGCCGGACGTGCTGAACAATTCGTGGAGCTCGACGGACGGCACGAACATCGAGTTCAAAGAGGACCTGGCAGCGCTGCGGCGGGCGGGCATCTTCGTCGTCTTCGCCAACGGTAACCGCGGGCCAAACCCCAGCACCGTTGGGTCGCCGGCCAGCCTGCCCGGCGTGATCGGCGTGGGCGCCACGGATGAAGAGGATGAAGTCGCTTACTTCTCCAGCCGCGGCCCATCGCCCATTGACGGCAGCGTGAAGCCGGTGATCAGCGCGCCGGGGGTGAACGTGGTCTCGACCTTCCCCGGCGGCGGCTACGCCAGCTACAACGGCACCTCGATGGCTGCGCCGCACGTGGCGGGCGCCGCAGCGCTGATGCTCAGCGCCGCACCCGACCTCAGCCTGAGCGCCATGCTCTACGCACTCACCAGCACTGCCCGACCGTTGACGAACACGATTCCCAACAACGCCTCCGGCTGGGGACGCATTGACGCCTATAACGCCGTGCTGTCGGTCTTGCCATCGGGGGTGATCGCCGGCAAGATCAGCGACGGCGCGCAACCGATCGGCGGCGCGACGGTGATCGCCCGGAACCAGGCGAATGGGCTGTGGGCGCAGGCCGAGACCGACACAAACGGCGACTACGTGTTGCGCGTGCCGGGCGGCCTCTACAGCATCGAGGCCGGTGCGTTCGGCTACTTCACCGCCACGTCGCCTGCGCGATTGGTGGCGAACGGCAGCGCCGTCAATATCAACCTCGCCCTCACTTATCAGCCTTCCGGCAGCGTGCGCGGCGTCGTGCGCGACGCGCGGACGGGCGGCTACATCACGGCCACCGTGCGTGCGCTGGGCACGCCGAAGTTCTCCATCTCCAACAACAACTGCCTGCCATGTCGGTACGCGCTTGACCTGCCGACCGGCGTCTATGTGCTCGAAGCGCGCACCGCCGGCTACCTGGTGCAGACCCGCACCGTTGCCATTAGCAACGGCGCGCTGGTGGACGTGGACTTCTTCTTGGAACCCACGCAGCGCATCGCCTTCGTGGATTCCGGCGCGTTCTATTACGGCAGCGCCGCACCCGCCTATCGTGAGGCGCTCGACGCGCTTCGGCTCGGTTACGACGAGTATCGGGTGAAGAAAGTCCCCCAAGACACGCCGACGATCACGCAGCTCTTGCAATACGACACGGTGATCTGGAGCGCGCCGTTCGATGCGCCGGGCGTAGTCGGCGCGAGCGATGTGATGTCGCGCTACTTAGCCGCCGGGCGCAACCTGCTGCTCACCGGCCAGAGCGTGGCGTTCTACGACGGCGGCGGCAACTTCGTCTACCACCCTTACTTCGCCCGCGTGAACGCCCAATACAAGGCCAAGAACTTCGCAGCCAGCGTCGTCGTTGGTGTACCCGACGGGCCCCTGGAAGGGAAGACGATCACGTTCACCCAGATCGCCGGCGCGCTGGAGCCGGACTTGGTCACCGTGTTCCGTCCGGACAACGGCCAACTGATCGGCAAATACACCAACGCTATCGGTGACGACCCAACCGGCATCGGCGGCGCGGGGGTGTGGGCTGCACAGTGCTCGAAGTGGCGGTCGGCCTACTATGCATTCGGGCTGGAAGCCATCGCTTCGGTCGGTGAGCGCGCGGAGATCATCAGCCGCACGCTCAATGCGTTCGTCGCGCCGAGACCGGCGTTCGGAGTGGAGATGCTCTCGCGCGACGGTTATTTGACGCCGGCCGGCATTGGTCCGCCCGGCAGCACGATCACGCACGTGGTGCGCGTGCGCAACACCGGCGATGGCGGAACGGCGCAGACGATCCTGCTGGAGACCGGCGGCAACCGCTGGGAGACCCGACTGAGTAGCACCAGTGTGACGCTGACGCCCTGCGCGACGGCGCTGGTGACGATGACGGTGAACGTGCCGGCGACGGCGGGCTGGAACGCCAGCGACGTGATTACCTTGACGAGCTATCTGCAAGCTGCGCCGGACTATCGCGCCACGCTCACCTTCACCAGCAAGACGCCGGCCGGTATCCTGCTGGTGGACGATGAGCGTTTCTTCTCGCGCGAGGCCGATTACCTGGGCGCGCTGGCAGCGATGGGCAACGCAGCCGATCACTGGGACTTGAAGTGGAGCACGGCCATCACCGATTCACCATCCATCACGACGTTACAGCGATATCCCATCGTGATTTGGTACAACGGCTATGACTGGTTCGATCCGCTCAAACCCGAAGAAGAGCGCGTGCTGCAGCGATATCTGGACGGCGGCGGGCGGCTGTTCTTCACTTCCCAGGCCGCGCTGGCCTACACCGGCCTCAGCCCGTTCGTGCGCACCTACCTGGGCGCCGGCGCGATTGACTATGACGATGTGACGTCCAACGTGGTCGGCCTGTCGGGCACGGTGCTGGGTGACGACGTGCCCGGCGGATCGCTGCTGCCCTTCCCTTACAACTGGAACTTGAGCAGCGCCGTGCAGCCGGTCAACGGTGCCCAGGCGATCCTGCGCGGAGACAGCGGCCAGCCGCTTGGACTGGCGCGCAGCAACGCGCGCGACCCAGCCATTGGGCCGCAATCGCCGATTTGGCGCACGGTGTTCATGCCGTTCGCCTTCGAGGCGCTGCCGGAGCCCAGCCGCATCGAGTTGATGAATCGCATCGTCGGCTGGCTGTCGCCGCTGGGCCAGTCGGCACTCATTGCAGACTGGCCTGGCGCGCGCGCCGGAGAGACCGTGCACTTCACATTGACACTGCGCGCCGATGCGATCTTCCCGCCGCCGCTGTCTCGCTCTGCCGATCGCCATTCGGTCTCCATACAGGTGAGCGTCTCGGACGGCCTGACGATCGTATCTTCATCGCTCCCCAACGCCGGCGGGCAACAGGCCGGCACATGGACCGGAGAAGTGCGCCCTGGCGACGTGTTCATGTGGACCTTCGCGGCGCGCGTTGACGCTGCAGGCGTCGGGACACCGCTCACGGCGACGGCGCGCATCCGCATGAACGACGTGGGGCTGCACTTCACGCGCGCCGCGGTCGTGCGCGCCAACGCACCCTTCTTGCGCGGCGCGCTACAAGTGCAATCGGCACCGCTGCAGTGGAATCGCCCGATGACTGCTGCGTTGCGCGCTGTGAACGCCGGCAAGATCTCCGCGCCGCAGGCGACGATCACCCTCACGCTGCCGACCAGCCTAACCTTCCCGGCGCTGATCACCCACACCGCCAGCGCGGGAACGCTCCGGCGCGAAGGTGCGCAGTTGATCTGGCGTGGCGCGCTCTCGTCCGGCAGCGAGGTGGAGATTCGCTTCGCAACACGGCTGCCGCCGCTGGATGCCTGGCCGCCGCACGGCTTCCTACTCGATGCGCGCTTGGACGACGGCTTCGGTCGTGTCGCACCGGCTACGCTGTGGATCGCGCCAGACACCTACGAGCTGCACCTACCGTTCATGGCACGGCGCTAGTTCCGCCGCCGGTTGTTCGCTCTCACCAGAGGCGTGACGTGCAGGCCCATGAGGGTAACGTCGCGCCTCTGCGCGGCACTAGCGCCGGACGATGGGCATATACACCTTACTGTCTGTGATGACGACCGAGCTGGTCGCCGTGACGGTGTTGTTGTTCAGATCGGGGTCGGTGCTGAGCGTGCTCACGACCGACGTCGCCGTCAGCGTCATCTCGTTCACGGGTGCCTTTAGGGCGATGATGATAACAGGCGCCAAGCCAACGGGCATGTGCGAGGGCTGGTAGTTGCACGTGAGCATGACGCCGCTCAGCCCACACGACCAATCGTCGCCCCCTGCGCTGATGAATTGGGCATCCGATGGCAGCGTGGTCGAGACGACCGGGCTCTGCGCGTCGTTCGGGCCGAAGTTCCGCACCTGCAATGCGATCGTGTAATTGCTGGATCGAGGCACGGAGGCCGGCGCGGCCGTAGTGATCTCAAGATCGGCCGAGTTGAGTTCGGTGGCCGTCGCTTCGTGTGCGCCGACGTCGCATTTCGCTCCCTGCGGTCGGGCCACGCCGCGCTGATCCACGGACAAGCACGCCCCAGGGGGTACGACGTCGAGCAATGGACTGCCCTGCAGCGGCGCGTGAGTGTACGTGCCGCTCCCGAACTTCAGCGGTGCCAGCTTCGGGTTCACATTGGATGCGTCTTGTGGCTGGGTGAGAAAGCCGCACTGACCATCACTGCTGACGTTGTAGTTGAAGGACTGGAATACGCCACCGCTACCGGCGTGGCAATTCTTGGCTGCGTTGTAGGCGATCACCGTCGCAGTCAGCGCGACAGCGCTACCGACAGCGGACAGCCCGCTCGCGTCGGCGCCCGATATGTTCTTGATGGTGTTGCTGACGATGGAGACGAAGCTGAGCGAAGCGCTCCCGCCGCTCGTATTTTGCAGTCCCGCCCCTGGCCCGGCCAATAATGAGTTTCCGCTCAGCGTGACGTTGCGCAACACCAGTGCGCCGCTGTTGTTGATCCCTCCGCCCTGGTTGCTGGCAGCGTTCTCGATAACGGCCGAAGCCTCGACGACAAGCAAGCCACCACTGCCGTTCTCGATGCCGGCGCCGCTGGCCGCCTCATTCTTGCGAATGGCCACGCGGACCAGACTGGCCTGGCCGCCGAAATTTTCAATGCCGCCGCCGTAGATAGCGCCTTTGTTGTGCTCGACGACGGTATCCGACAAGAACAATTCGCCGGTGTTCTCGATGCCGCCGCCGGCTACACCTCCACTCGCCACTCGGTTGTCGGTGATCCTGCCATGGGTCATTGTCAGCGTGCCGGCGTTGTAGATGCCGCCGCCGGTGTTAGATGCCAGATTGGCAGTGACGACCACATGGTTGGCGATGAGCGTGCCCTCGTTGCGAATGCCGCCGCCGTCATCGGCATTGCCGTTTCTGATCGTCAACCCACTGAGCGTCACACTCACCCCCGCAGAGACGCGGATCACGCTGCCGACGCCGGAAGCCTGGATGGTCGCGTCGGACGTCTGCCCCACGACTACCGCAGAACGGTTGAGGTGCACGTTCTCAGAGAGTGTTCCGCTAACGCGGATCACGTCGCCGTCGGCGAAGTCGGGCACGTTCGTCAGGACGTAGGTGATGGACCGGCATGGGTTGGCCGGTGAGCCACAGCCCGGCGCATCCGAGCCGGCAGTGGATACATACCAGTCCGTAGTCGCGTGGACTTGGCGCGCCGGCGATGCGACCCACGCTGCGGCAACGCAGGCCAACATCCCCGCCACGACCGGGCGAAGGATATGCTGCTTGAGATTCATAGCTCCCCCTAGGTGATCTATCCAACACGCGCTGCACTGCGGATTGCCCATGCAACGCGGAGACCGAGACACGCACTTTGGCCGGTTGATGGTGGGCAAAGCGATGATGGAATTCCCGGTCAAGCTCCACCGAGCTTATTTTACGCAAGATTTTGGCACATCGTAACAGTATTGGCTATGAGATTGCAAGCAGAAAATGACCCATTCACCCGCAGATCAGGCGTAGCGCCGCGACTGCAGCCAAGCCAAGCGCCAAACTGTTGAACACGCCTTGCGGGACACGCGGCAACACCCAGCGACCGGCCACCACGCCGACGATGATTACCGGCAGCATCGCCGCATCAAAGATCAGCCCTTCGCTCGTGAACAAGGGACGCTCCGGTGTCAGTGCCATCACGATCAGATAGAGCGGCACTTTGACGACGTTGAAGATGAGGAAGTACCAGGCCGTCGTGCCCATGAACTCATGCTTGGGCAACCCCAGGCTGGTCATGTAGATAGTCATGATCGGGCCGGCGGCGTTCGACACGGTGGTGGCAAAGCCGGCGGCGCTGCCGGTCGCGACAAGCCCTGCTTGCGACGAGGGCTGCAGCCGGTCGCCCCACCTCAGCCGGGCCAGATAGACCGCCAGCATGACGAGCACCAATACGCCGATCCACACGTTGATTTGATCGCGACCGTGGGCATCTTCGCCGACGAGGAACAAGGTCACCATGCCGGCCAGCATGCCCACGGCGACCCACGGCATCAACTGCAACAACTTATCCCAACGCGTGTAGCGGCGATACCAATACACTGCGAAGAGATCGGCGAAGATCAACAACAGCACCGTCGTTCCGACGGCAGCGCGGTCCTGAAAGACGATCGCCATCAAGGGCACCACCAGAATGCCGACGCCGGGCACGCCGGTCTTCGAGAAGCCGATCAGCAACGCAGCGAGCGCGCCGAGCAGCCATTGTTCGAGTGTGAAGGACATGGTTTCAGGGATCGGGGATCAGGGGTCAGAAGTCAGATTTAGGAATTGGAGATCGGGAGATTAGAGAGTGGTAGTAAGGAGTCGGGAGCGGAGCGAGGCGACCGGCTTGAAGGTGCGACGGTGTGCCCAGCACGGGCCAAGCCGAGCCAACGCCTCGGCGTGTGCGCGGGTGCCATAGCCCTTGTGGCCGGCAAAGCCATAGCCGACGGCCGACGCATCTAAGGCGCACATGATCGCATCGCGCGCCGTCTTGGCCAGGATGGACGCTGCGGCGACGGACAAGCTAATCGCGTCGGCGTGATCGAAGGCGTGTTGGACTACGGGCAGTTCCGGCAGCGCAACGGCGTCAATCAGCAGTGCGTCCGGCGCAAGCCGCAACCCGACGACGGCGCGCATCATCGCCAGCCGGGTGGCGGCAACGATGCCGAGCGCGTCAACCTCGGCGCTGCTGGCGCTACCGACCGAACAGTCCAGCGCGACGCGCTCGATGCGCTCACGCAAGGCGACGCGCTGCGCCGGCGTGAGCTGCTTAGAGTCGTTCACGCCGCGCAGCAGAGCTGACGTGCGCCGATCGAAAGGCAAAATGACAGCAGCTGCGACCACCGGCCCGGCCCAAGCGCCACGCCCGGCTTCGTCTACCCCGGCGATGAGGCGATGGCCGGCGCGCTGCAGCGCGCGCTCTTCGCGCAACGACGGAGAACGTTGATGAACGATGGGCATGACCGCAGGATGATAAGCTAACCTCGTCGTTGACGCCATTGACACCACGACACCCACGACACTCGAATGACACCGCCGACAACTCACCCATTACAATCTCTGCCATGAGCAAAGCCGCACACCTCGACCTGCCCTTCCGCTTCGGCACCGTGGGCACACCGCTCAGCACACCGAAGAACGGCGGCAGCGCCGGCGGCGTCCAGCGCATCCGCGAGTTAGGCCTCTCTGCTCTTGAATTGGCCTGGGTGCAGAGCGTGCGCGTGAGCGATGAAGCCTGCGCGCGTATCCGCGAAGCTGCGGAGCGCTACGACGTGGCCATCAGTGTGCATGCGCCGTACTACATCAACCTGAACGCCACGTCGGCGATGTGGGCCGCCGGTCGAGAACGATTGCTGGCCGCAGCGCGCGCGGGCGCAAAGGCCGGCGCCACCGATATCGTCTTTCACCCCGGCGCTTACATGAAGCGCTCGCCCGAAGACGCCTATCGCATCGGCCTCGAACGCCTGAGCGAAGTGGTCGAGACGTTGAAGAAGGAGAAGGTCAACGTCATCCTGCGGCCGGAGACGATGGGCAAAAGCGCCATGCTCGGCACGCTGGAGGAGACCATCAACTGGAGCCGCGAAATCGAGAACGTGTTGCCTTGCGTGGACTTCGCCCATCTGCACGCCCGGGCCGGCGACGGTTCGTTCAACTCGTATGACGAATTCGCCGATGCCTTGCGGTTGATCGCTGCCGGCCTGGGCGAGCGCGGGCTCAAGCACATGCACGTCCACTTTAGCGGCATCGCTTACACCGCCAAGGGCGAGAAGCACCACCTCAACCTGGCCGAGTCCGACATCCAATACAAAGCGCTGTTCAAAGCGCTGGCCGAGCTGGGCGCGGCCGGACGCGTGCTCAGCGAAACGCCCAACCTGGAAGAAGACGCCGTGCTGATGCAGAGCACCTATACGCGCGCGTTCAAGGCTGCAAAGCGCCGGCCGGTGCCGGCAACCACGCCCTGATGCTGGAGACGTTAAAGCAACTGCACGTCGAAATTTCGTCCTGCCGTGCCTGCGCCGAGGCCGGCTTCTTCGTCGAGCCGTCGCCGGTGGTCGTCAACCAGCCCGCAACGTGGCCGAAGATGATGCTGGTGGGCCAGGCGCCGGCTGCGGCAGCGCGCTCGCGCGGGAAGCCGTTCAGCGGGCAGGCCGGACGCGTCTTGTTTCGCTGGCTGGCGCAAGCCGGATTCGGCGAAGATGAATTTCGCGCCCGGTGGTATTTCACGGCGATCACCAAGTGCTACCCCGGACCGGCGGGCGGCCAGGGTGATCGCGTGCCTACCGCGCGCGAACGCGCGCTGTGTCGTCCCTTCCTCGAGCGTGAGCTGGCACTCATACAACCAAAACTCATCCTGACCGTGGGGCGCGTGTCCACGGCGCACTTCCTGGGTAACGACATAGACTTCACGGCTGCCATCGGGCAAGCCTTCGAGCGCGACGGGCGCACGATCCTGCCGCTGCCTCATCCCAGCGGCGTCAGCCGTTGGACGAACGATCCGCGCAACCGCGAGCGATTGGCGCAGGCGTTGGCGCTCCTGAAGCGCTACGCTGAAGAAGGGAAAACGGGTGCGTTTCAAGATGGGGGATCGCAGGCCCGCCAGAAGCAATTTCAGGGACCAGAGATCGGCGCGGTGCACCGACGAGATGCACAAGGTAGCCTAGGGCAGTGCTCTGGGCTACCCATGTAGCCGGCACAACATACCCGGCGCTACAATCTCGATCATGAAGGTCAGCGTAGTCAACAAGCAGATTCAGGCGACCGCCGCCGACGCGATCATCGTCAATCTCTTCGAGGGCGTGACCACGCCCGGCGGCGCAACCGGCGCAGTAGACACGGCACTCGGCTCGTCCGACGGGATGCCGGGCAACGGCGCGATCAGCCGGCTCATCCAACTGGGTGATTTCACCGGTAAGCTGAACGAAGTGGCCGTGGTGTATACCCACGGCTTGATCCCCGCGCCACGTGTAATTGTGGCTGGGCTGGGCAAGCGCGAAGCATTCACGCCGGACCGCGCGCGACAGGCCAGCGGCTCGGCCGTGCGCAAGGCGCGCGATCTGGGCTGCAAGCGCGTTGCGACCATCGTGCACGGCAGCGGCATCGGTGGGCTATCTCCGCGCCAAGCTGCACAGGCCAGCGTAGAGGGCGCGCTGATGGGCGCATATCAGTTTCGCGAGCACAAGTCGAAGGACGACAACAAGGCGATCGAGGAACTGATCGTCGTCGAGTACGACGCCGGCAAACTGGCCGAGATTGAGGCCGGCGCGCGCGCCGGCCGGATCGTTGCCGAGGCCGTCAACACGGCGCGCACGTTGATCAACCGCGCGCCCAATGTGCTCTATCCCGAAACCTTCGCCCAGGCCGCTCAGGAGATGGCCGCGCGTGTCGGCCTGAAGTGCACCGTGCTTACCGAAGCCGGCATCGCCGAGGAACACATGGGCGGCGTGCTGGCCGTGGCCCAGGGCAGCGCGCATCCGCCACGATTCGTCATGTTGGAACACGAGGCACGCAGAGAAGAAGGGAGTCGAGAGTCGAGAGCCGGTCTTCAACCCCCCGACTCCCGTCCGCTGGTCTTCATCGGCAAAGGGGTGACCTTCGACACCGGCGGTATCTCCATCAAGCCAAGCGAGAACATGCAGAGTATGAAGGCCGACATGAGCGGCGCTGCCGCGGTGCTCGGCGCGATGCAGGCAATTGCCGAACTGAACCTCCCGCAGCGCACCATCGGCTTGATCCCGCTCGTAGAAAACATGCCCGGCGACCGCGCCTATCGCCCTGGCGACGTGATCACCATGAGGAGCGGGCTGACGGTAGAGATCATCAGCACCGATGCCGAAGGGCGCATGATTCTGGCCGATGCGCTGGACTACGCCAAGCGCTTCAACCCGCGCGGCGTGGTGGATCTGGCTACGCTGACCGGCGCATGCGTCGTGGCGCTGGGCGAGGGCGTGGCTGCCGGCCTATTCAGCAACGACGACGCTTGGGCGAACGCTGTATTGCGCGCCGCCGACGAACAAGGCGAGAAGTTGTGGCGCTTGCCGCTCTATCCCGAATACGGGGACAAGATCAAGAGCGACTGCGCAGACATCAAGAACAGCGGCGGGCGCATGGGCGGCGTGGGCACATCGGCCTACTTCCTGTATCGCTTCGTCGAGGGCGAAGGCGAGTATCCTTGGGCGCACATAGACATGGCCGGCATGACGTTCAGCAACGAGAACAAAGGCTACCTGGTCAAAGGCGCGATGGGCTACGGCGTGCGCACGCTCGTCCGGCTGGCGCAGGCAGGGCTGAATTAGTGTCGTTAGTGTCAACGGTGTCATTAGTGTCTGATATCGTTGACACTACTGACACCATTGACACCATTGACGCTATCTGACACCAGCGACACTGCCCCGACACCCGTGACACCAATCCCACCATGCTTTTCGAATTTCGGTTGATCTACGATCGTGCGCACGACGGCGCAACCAACATGGCCCGCGATGAGGCGATCTCGCGCGCGGTGAGCGCCGGCCAGCAGCCCCCTACCCTGCGGCTCTACGGCTGGCAGCCGCCGGCCCTCAGCCTGGGCCAATCACAACGCATAGACGCAGTGGACGAGGCGCGCTGTCGGGCGGATGGCATCGGCATCGTGCGTCGGCCCACCGGTGGGCTAGCCATCCTGCACGCCGATGAACTGACCTACAGCATCTCGCTGCCCATCACCCATCCCATCGCCGAGGGCGATGTGATGACGTCATACCGCCGCATCGCCGCAGCGATCATGCACGCGCTGCGCTTGTTGGGCGTGCCCGACGTGGGCGCCAACCGCGTGGCCCAAGAGGACAAGGCGAAAGGGCCGGTGTGCTTTGAAGCGCCCAGCGACTACGAAGTCGTCGGCGGTGGCAGGAAGCTGGTGGGGAGCGCGCAGTGGCGGCGCGTGGACGGTGTATTACAGCACGGTAGCCTACCGCTGCACGGCGACATCGCGCAGATTTGCGCCTATTTGCACGATGCCCCCGCGCCGGAGCGCGTGCGTGCCCATGCGGCGACGTTGCAGGATGTGCTCGGACGCAAGGTGTCGTGGGACGAAGCGGCAGATGTTTGGCAGCGCGCCTTCGCCGAAGCCCTCGATCTCCAACTCACCGTCGGCAC
The DNA here is from genome assembly GCA_025998955.1 of Candidatus Roseilinea sp. Lineage (NCBI taxonomy): Bacteria > Bacillati > Chloroflexota > Candidatus Thermofontia > Candidatus Roseilinea > Candidatus Roseilinea sp. The sequence continues at coordinate 432,217 of AP024676.1, read as the reverse complement.
ATTGTCGGCGGAGGAGCTGCACTGCGCCGACGAGCTGCGCGCCACAAAGTATGCAAACAAAGATTGGACACACCGGCGCTGAGCGAATCGTCAGGATCGGTTTAAGATTGCAAGGATAACGATGAGTGAACGATCTGTAATCGGTCCGCGGCTACAAGTGGGCGACCTGGCGCCGAACATCACGCTGACCAGAACCAGCGGCGAGTGCGTCACGCTGGCAGATCTGCTCCGGCAAGGGCGCGTCTTGCTGGTCTTCCTGCGCCACTTCGGCTGAGTGTTCTGCCGGTCGGAATTGGCCAGGTTGGCCAAACTCAACCCGCGCATCGCAGCCGCCGGTGCACAAGTCGTCGTAGTGACGATGGGCCGACCCGAAGAGACCGAGCGCTTTTGCGGTGAACGGGCGCCCGGGGTGCGCTGCTTCTGCGATCCGGAGGCGATCTCTTACCGCACCTATGGCCTGACGCGAGGCACGACCGACCAACTGTTCGGGCCGGCAGTTTGGTTGAAGGGCGCACAAGCGACGTTGGAGGGCAAGTTTGAGGGGTTGCCGATCGGCAAACCGGTGGGCGACCCATTTCAGATGCCGGGGGTGTTCGTGATCGGCGAAGATGGGCACGTCGCCTTCGCCTACTACAGCAAACACGCCGGCGACTATCCGGATGATGCCGAGTTACTGGCAGCGGTGAGCGCCGACAGGTCGAACCGCTCAAAGCAGTCCGATTTGTAAGATCATCTACGCGGCCGGCCCTTCGGAAATTGCGGCCAATTTCTGGTAGGTAAATTCGTTCAGACCCTCGGTGACCACGCGCGCGCCCGCTTCGCGCACGGTGCGCTGCACTTCGGCGGAAGCGTCGGCCGTGGTCATCGCGACGACGGCGGCGGTGCCGGCTTTCAGCCCTTCGCCCAGTCGTTCCAGCTTAGCGTCCTCGATGCCGGCGTCGTGCAGCTTCTCGGTCAGCGCGCCGATGGCCGCGCCGGCGGCAGCCGCCGGAATCAACAACGGACCAAGCAGCAGACCGATCACTCCGCCAACTGCGCCGCCCACGATGGCGCCGCGCACTGCGCCTGGGTCGTCCGTCTCCTTGATGTGCAAATGCCCCGCCTCGTCGCGCCACACCATCGCCATCGCCTTGAGTTCAATTTGACCTTCGCCGCGCATCTGCGCCAGCCGATCCATGGCCGTCGTCGCGGCTGCTTCGTCATCGAACGCAGCAACCACAACGTCTATCAACTGATGGCTCATGTCTGTCCTCCCTGTGCAGCACAGTTTAGCTGTCCCGATGCGTTTCAACAAGAGATGCCGAACGCTCACTAACGGCAAGTCGGCGGAGGCCACGCATTGGACGATCGGTCATACGAGGCGTCGAAAAGAAAGGGAGGCCTAAACGGCCTCCCTGTTACGGAACACGCATCCAGGCCGACTAGTAACCGCCGGGCGCATTCTCCTTCAGAATCGCGTTGGCGTCCTCGACGGCTTTATCCAGGGCGGCTTTCACATCGCCCTCGCCCTTGATGGCCACTGCCGAGACGACATCGCTCATCAGCTTGCGCACGGGGTCATAGCCGGCGACAGGCGCTTCGACCGCGCCGAACGCTACCATGTCATACAGGCGCGCGTAGGCCTCGGCGGCCTCGGGGAAGTTCTTGTAGCGCTCGTTGCTCTTCACCGCCTCGATGGCTTTCGGCGCAGCGCTCTTGCGCACAGCCATGTAGCCCGACGCCACGGCCCACTGCGCGATGTTCTCCGGCTCGGTGAACGCCTTGAGGAAGAGCCACGAGGCCAGCTCTTTCTCCGGCGTGCTCTTGAAGACCGACCACGATGCGCCGTAAATGTCCACCACCGGCTTGGCCGGGTCCTTCTGCGGGAACATCACGTATGTCCAGCGGAAGGGCTTCTCGGACTTGGCCACGGCATCGGCGTAGAACGGCAGGCCGGTGCTGGAAGCCATCACGAACAGCACCTTCTGCGCGGCGAAGCGCGTCTGCTCGCCGAAGCGCTCGGCGCTGGCGATCTCGACTGCGCACTTGTTCTCGAACAGGCGCTTGAGCAGCGAGAGCGACTCGACGCCGGCCTCGCTGTTGAAGGTGTAGCTCTTAGCGTCTTCGCTCAACACGCGCCCGCCGTTGGCAAACACCAGCGCCGCGAAGTTGCTGATGTCGTTCTGCCAGGCCAGGCCATAGCGCTCGTTGGCCGGATCGGACGCCTTGCAGGCCAGCTCCTCGAACTCGGCCAGCGTCTTCGGCGGCTCCTCGACGCCCAGTTCCTTCAGCCAATCCAGGTTGACGTAGAGTACGGCAGCCGAGCGGCTGGTCGGCCAGCCTAACACTTCGCCGGGGAACTGCGGATTCTTGTCGCTCTCCAGGAAGAAGGCGAAGTAGTCGTCAATCTCCTCCTGGGTCAGGCCGTACTTCTTGCTGGTGATGAACGGCGCGAGGTCAATCACGTTGCCATCCAGGCGATAGAACGACGCCTGGTTCTGATAGGCCTGCGCGATGTTGGGCGGTGTGCCGCCTTGGATTGCGGCATTGATCTTGCTATACAGGTCGGCGTAGCTACCATCAATCTTCTCGATGGTGACCTTGATGCCGAACTCGTTCTCGGCGTTGAACTTCTCGACGAACTGCTCGACGAACTGCTGCGCTCCGCCGGAGTAGCGATGCCAGAACAAGATCTCCGTTGGATTGTCTTTGCTCAGGACGATCGCATCCACGCCGCTCGCCGGAGCTTCAGTAGGCGCGGGCGCCTCAGTGGGTGCAGGCGCAGCTTCGGTGGTGCCCGGCGCTTGCGTGGGCGCAGGCGCTTCGGTTGCAACAGGGGCAGCCGGCGCTTGGGTGGGCGCGGGCGCTGCCGGCGCTGCGCAGGCCGCCATCAACATGGCCATTACAGCCATCAAAGGAATCAGTTTGCGTGTCATCGGTTCCCTCCTGGTCACTCGTTGTCGGTTGCTAGTTGCTAGTCGCTGGTTATCAATAGCCGGTTGTTCGGCCAACTCGAACTTGACTGTTCACCAAGCCTCATCATCTGTCATCAATCCATGAATCACCGGTCATGAATCATTTACCTACCCTCTGCCATACGCAATGAGCCTATACGCATCACCTCCTTTCACTTCGGATCAACCCTTCAAACCGGTTGTGGTGATGCCCTCGGTAAAGTAGCGTTGCGTGAAGAAATACAGCACGACCACCGGCAGGACGACCATGACTGCTACGGCCATGGCCAGTTGCGTCTGCGCGCCGCCGTCGGTCTGTAAGAAGCCCACCAGCCCCACCGACACCGTACGCATGTTCGAGCTAGACGTGACGAGTTGAATCCAGCGAAACTCGTTCCACGTCCAGATGAACTCGAGCAGTGCCAGCGTGAGGATGGCAGGGCGGGCGAGCGGGATCATCACGGTCGTTAGGTAACGCATATGGCCGGCGCCGTCTATGCGCGCGGCGTCGTACAGGTCGCGCGGGATTTGTATGAAGAACTGCCGGATGAGGAAGATGCCGAAGGCGTTGGCCAGAAAGGGCGCGACCATCGCCGGCAGCGTGTTGTACCAGTTCAGGTAGTTCTTGTTCATCATCACCGCGCGCGGCACCAGAATCAGCTCTTCCGGGATCATGAACGTGGCCAGCACCAAGATGAACAACACGTTCTTGGCCGGGAAGTCGAGCTGAGCGAAGGCATAGGCTGCCAGCACGGATGTAGTAACCGATGACGCAATGACGATGGCCGTCACCAGCGCCGTGTTCAACACGTGGCGGAAGAACATGGGCAGGCCGGTGTCTTGATCCACGCCGATCAGCCGGATCGCCTCGGCGAAGTTATCAAAGCGCGGCGTCGAATTGCCGAACGGCGGCCACGGCCAGAACTTGAGCGACACCACATCGCCGTAGTCCTTCACGCTCGTCAGCACCATCCACACGAACGGGATTAGCGAAGCCACCCCGACGACGATCAGAATCAGGTAGACCAGCGGGTTCACCCTGTCCAGCGACCGGCCGGGCGCGCGGCGCGTTTCGACTTGTGCAAGCGGAGGAGCAGTTGCAGTGGCCATGACTCAGTAGTTGACCCGCTCGGCGGCAACGCGGTTTTGCAGGAGGGTCACCAGTAGGATCACCGCCGACAACAAGAAGGCGAGCGCGCTGGCATAGCCGGCCCGCTGGAACTCGTAGAACTGGCGATAGATCAAGATGCTGGCCGTCTGCGTGCCGTTGTCACCCTGGGTCATCACCCAGATATGGTTGAACGCCTTGAGGGTGCCGATCACCGTGATGAGCACCACGAAGAAAGTGGTCGGTGAGAGCAACGGCCAGGTGATGTAGCGGAAGACTTGCCAGCCGTTCGCGCCGTCAATCTTGGCCGCCTCGTACATCTCGCCGGGGATATTGCCCAGGCCGGCCAGGAACAGCGTCATGTTGTAGCCGACGAACACCCAAGTGGTGTAGATCACCACGGCGACCATCGCCAGGCTCGGTCCGCGCAGCCAGTCCGGCAGCGTGAGGCCCAGCCCGTTGGCGACCAGGGTCAATACGCCTTTGTCCTCCAGCAACCAGCGCAAAGGCGGCAGCCCTAACCCGCGGAGCGCATTGTTGATGAGTCCGATGTCCGGGCTGTACAGCCGCGCCCATACCGCCGCCGTCGCCACGGTCGAGGTCACCCAGGGCAGGAACATCACCACCCGAAAGAGCGACTTGCCGCGAATCTTCTGGAACAGCAGATAGGCCAGCGCGAGCGCGATGGTGATCTGCAGCGGCACGGCGAGCAACGAATAGGTCAACGTAGCGCCGAGCGAAGGCCAGAATTCCGATCCCGGCGCCAGCGCACGCAGATAGTTGCCCAAGCCGAGGAACTCGCGCGGCCCCACCCGCCAGTTGTGCAGGCTGATGTAAAAGCCAAAGCCGATCGGGAAGACCGTGAATGCAACGAAGAGCAGCAACGCCGGAGCGAGCAGCGCGTATGCCAAAAAGTGTTCCCGCATCTTCCCGAGCTGCCGTCTCGGCCCGGCATATATGTTGCCAGCAGTCGCCATATTCACCTCCTGCGTAGTTAGCACTGAACAGTTAAAGTCGAATTAAAAGCAGTCGAAGACGCTGTGGTATCCCGGATCAGAACCACGGCGCTTACGATACGAGCTCGCCGGTGTCAGTTTTCCGCTGTCAACCGGCGGCCGAACCCATCCGGCGCGTACGGTGATACAGTGCATGCCATGTCCACTCCAATCGGCCTCAACGTTTGGTCGCGACTGGTCGAAGACACCTTCCCATATCTCGACCGCGTCGCCGCACCGTTCGACTCGTTGTGGTTCCCCGACCACGTTCAGTACGGCAGTCACAAGGTCGCTGAAGGTTGGACGCTGCTGGCCTTCGCGCTGGCGCGTTATCCCGACAAGCTGTGCGGCCACGAGGTGTTGTGCAACAGCTTCCGCAATCCGGCGCATCTTGCCAAGATGGCGGCGACGGCACAGGCGATTTCGCGTGGGCGCTTCGTGTTGGGCATCGGCGCGGGCTGGAACGAGGAAGAGTATCTGGCCTACGGCTGGCCTTTCCCTCCGGCGCACGTCCGCATCGCGCAACTCGCGGAGGCGATTCAGTTGATCCGCGCGTTGTGGACGGATGCGCCGGCGAACTACACGGGCGAACATTATCGAATCACCGGCGCTCACTGCGAGCCACGCCCCACGCCGTTGCCACCGATCATGATTGGCGGGGCAGGCGAGAAGCACCTGCTGCGCGTCGTTGCGCAACATGCCGACTGGTGGAACTACCCCTATACCGACTTGGCGACCTATGCGCACAAGCAGAACGTGCTCCAGGCGCATTGCCGCGCCGCCGGTCGCGATTACGACGAGATCGTCCAAGTCGTCCGCGTGGGCGTCTTGGTCGCCGAAAGCGAAGCTGCGGTGAGACACCTGCAGGCGCAACCGTTCGTGCGACAACTGGACGGAGGTTTGGCCGGCACGCCGGAGCAAGTCGCTGAACGGCTGCTGGCCATTATCAAGCAAGGCGCAGACCGAATCACGGTGCACTTCGCCGATTCGCCACGCATCGAAGGCACATGCCTGTTTGCCGAAGCAGTGATGCCGTTGCTGGACGCCTGAGCAACTATTTCGGCGCCATGCGAATCGCGCCGTCCAACCGGATCACCTCGCCATTCAGCATCGTGTTCTCGATAATGTGCTTCGCGAGCGCGGCAAATTCATTCGGCCGGCCAAGGCGCGGCGGGAAGGGCACTTGTTGGGCAAGCGACTGGCGCGCCGGCTCGGGCAGCTTCGCCAGCAGCGGCGTGTCGAAGATGCCGGGCGCAATTGCCACCACACGGATGCCATAGCGGGCCAGCTCGCGCGCCATCGGCAACGTCATGGCGGCCACCCCACCCTTCGACGCCGCGTACGCCACCTGACCGATCTGTCCTTCGAACGCGGCGACCGACGCGGTGTTGATGATGACGCCGCGCTCGCCCTCGGCGTCCGGCTCGTTGCCGGTCATGGCCGCCGCTGCCAGCCGTGCCATGTTGAACGTGCCGATCAGGTTGACCGCGATGACGCGTGCGAACGAGTCCAGCGCATGCGGCTGACCTTTGCGCAGCATCAACTCGGCGATGGCGATGCCGGCGCAGTTGATCGCCCCATGCAGTGCGCCGAACGTCGCCGTCGCCAGCGCAACCGCGCGTTGGGCATCGGCCTCGCCGGTCACGTCGGCCGGCGCGAAGCGCGCGCGCTCGCCCAGCGCGCTCGTCAGAGCCTCGCCGGCTTCGGCATTCACGTCGGCGATTACCACATTGCCGCCGGCTGCGACGATCATATGCGCACACGCCGCGCCCAAGCCCGACGCCCCGCCGGTGACAAGGAAGGTGTGATTCTCGATGCGCATGAGAACGAGCCGTAGCTACCGGGGTTCTCGGTCAACTGTTCCACGGCATGTTGATTTCGCCCTCCGGCACGCCGTCCAGCAGATGGAATTTGCCGTCGCGCACCAGCTTGCCCAATTCGACCAGGCGCGCATGCTGCTCGCGCGTGCGCCGGCCGCCGCGCAAGCGCCGCCACTGCTCTTCACAGAAGGTCTGGGCCGCCAGCTCCACGGCGGGATCGCCGGCGTGCCGCGCATGCAGCGCCGTCACCAGCATAGCGATGTACTGGTGTGCCTCCAGCACCAGCTCCTGCACCACGCCCTGGCGATTGATCAGGTCTTCGCGGTGCTCGCGCATGGCGCCATCCAAGACGATGGCCATGCCTTGTAGTCCATGGATCGCGGCACGGGCGCAGCGCGCCAACGCGCGCGACATAGGCGGCAACGGCGTGTGCCCGCGCAGATCTATCCGGTGGCTGGCGATCCACTTGCCGTATTCGGGCAGTTCTTTGCGCAATTGCCACAGGTGCGCCGGATTGGACGGATCGAAGCGCTTCAGCCCGAGCTCCTGGACGCGCTTGAAGATCGGCATCATGAAGCGCGCGCTGTGTCGCTTGGTAAGCGCGGCAAACCAGGCCAGGCACAGCATGTTGTTGTGACCTTCGTAAATTTCGGCTGCTTTCAGCTCGGTCACTTGTTGCGAGTACGGATGGCATATGTCGAGCGCGCGGCCGCCCCAGAACTGGGGGTAGATGCGATCCATCGCTTCGTTCAGCAGGCGCGTAACGGTAACCTTAGCTGCGCCGGTCTCCAGCTCGCCGCGATAGCCCTTGTGCAACAGCCAGGCCGTCCAATCGCGGAAGGCATCGGCGCACACAATCAGGCCGGCCATGCGCGCATAGTCCTCCAGCGGCAGGTCGCGCTGGTCAATCGGCTTGCTCATGTTGATGCGCGTGCGGCCCCACAAGCGCATGTGCTGCAGCATGCTGCGCAAGCGGCCGGCCGCCACGGCACACACGCTCACCCGTCCGCGGTTGAGCAGGTGATAAGCGATGGTCAAGCCGTTCGAGACGTTCTTGGGACGGATCCAGTTGGCGAGCGGCACGCGCAGGCCGTTGAAGTTCACGCCGTAGTTGCGCAGCTCCTTCAACGCGGAGAGCTTGTAGCGGGTCAACCAGTAATGCGCGTTCTCCTCCTGAGGCAGCTCGACGATCAACACTTGCGGGCTGGGCGACAGATCGGGGCCTTCCAACATGCACACCAGGCACATCAACCCGCCGGGATAGACGTTGGTGATGAACCACTTCTGGCCGGTGATGACGATCTCGCCATCGGTGATGGCACCACGGGTGAGCATGTTCTTCAAATCGGAGCCACCCTGAGATTCGGTCAGGGCAAAACAGCTCTGCGGATTGCCGGTCGCCAGGGCACGCAGCCATTCCTTCTGCTGCCGGTTGCCGAAGAACAGCAGCGGCCCGACGGCGCCGATGGCTTCGTGCACGCTGTTCTGCATTGCCACCGATGGCGCGATCACGGCCATGCGCGTTTCTTCGACGGCGAACGCGGGAAAGTCGAGCCCCAGGCCACCATACGCCTCCGGGATGAGCGCGCCGTAATATCCCACCTGGCCGAGGTCGGCGATGAGGGCGTCGGAGAGTTTGCCGGCGTAGGGGCCGTCGCCGTTGACGTAGGTGCCGGCGCGCTGGTGACGCCGGACGATATCGAGAGCGGCGTCCATGGCTGCTTTTGCGCGACCGTGTGCGGAGGACGGCGGGGGCGCGTCGAACAACTCTACGGGACAGCGATCATCCCAAACCGTACGATGGACGGGGCTGTTTTCGGTCTGATACTCCGGGGCGAACAGCGCGTTGGCAGCGTCGTCCGCTCCGGCCACTTCACCGAGCGCTTCGGCTTCGGCCTGGCTGGCGCCGGTTGACAGCGCAACCTGAGTCACCAGCTCCCTGCCTGGCGTCGTTTCCATCTCCCACCTCCGGGTGTTGGGTTTATTGAGTTGTCACGAGTGCAGACATAGACCCGCCCCGGCGTGAACGCCTGGGCCGAAAGGGGCGGGATGCGCGTGGCTTGCCCGCATGCCCAGCGTTGGGATTGATCCCGGCGCGACTAAAGCGAATACCGCTGCGGGCCAGTCCGCGCTCCTCCATTTCGAAATGCACCCATGCTGACGCAGGCATTATAAAATCCCGACCGCGATGGCCGGCAAATACTACGAAGAGCTGGAAGCCGGCATGCGCATCGAGCATGCGCTCGGCCGGACGGTCACCGAAGCGGATAACGTGTTGTTCTGCGCGCTGACGATGAACGCGCAGCCGCTGCACTTGGACGAGCACTTCGCTGCACAGACCCAGTTCGGCGCACGCATCGTCAACGGTCTGTTCACGCTCGGCCTGGCTGTGGGGCTGACGGTGGCCGACCTGACCGCGGGCACGATCATCGCCAATCTGGGCTACGACAATGTTCGGCATCCCAGGCCGATGTTCCACGGCGACACGCTCTACATGACCAGTGAGGTGCTCAGCAAGCGCGACTCGCAGTCGAACCCCGACGCCGGTGTGGTGCGCCTGCGACATGTCGGCCGCAACCAGCGCGGCGAAATTGTGATCGAGTTCGAGCGCACGGCGTTGTTCAGGAAGCGGGGCAAAGCGTAAATCACTTTCTCTGCACAGTTGCGATCGGGTCAGCAGGTTGCCGAGTCATCTGATCACCAATGACCGATTACCGAATTACCGGTCATCAATAATCATCGAATCATCACCTATGCTCCCGTTGCGTCGTTCGCTCCTGTTCATGCCCGGCGATAGCACGCGCAAGATCGAGAAGGCTGCGCAGCTCGATGCCGATAGCGTCGTGATGGATCTGGAAGACGCAGTCGCGCCGGCCAATAAAGCGCTGGCTCGCCAAACGACGTGCGCGGCGCTCCAGACCATGGACTTTGGCCGGCGCGAGCGACTGGTGCGCCTGAACGCCTGGCAGACGCCGTTCTTCGCCGATGACGTGGCCGAGACCATCGCCGGCCGGCCCGATGGCTACGTCATCCCCAAGGTGAACAGCGCCGCAGACCTGGCCGCTGCGCGCGACTTCATCGCTGCCCAGGCGCGCCGGCACGGGATCGAAGCCGGCACGATCGCGCTGCTGGCCATCATCGAGACTGCCAAAGGCGTGCTGAACCTGCGCGAGATCGCCCAACTCGGCCCGCCGCTGCAAGCGCTGATCTTCGGCGCGGACGACTTGGCTGCCGACATCGGCGCCGTGCGCACGCCCTCGAGCATCGAGGTGCTCTACGCGCGCAGCGCCGTGGTGATCGCCGCCGCTGCCAACGGGCTACAAGCGATTGACATCGTGTTCTTCGACCTGAACGATCTGGCCGGCCTGGAGGAAGAGTGCCGCTTCGGGAGGCAGCTCGGCTACACCGGCAAGATGGTGATTCACCCCAGGCAGTTGGAGGTGGTCAACCGCACCTTCGCGCCGTCGCCGGAAGAGATCGCCCGCGCACAGCGCATCGTGCAGGCCGCCCGCGACCAGGCTGCCGCCGGACTCGGCGCGTTCGCGCTGGATGGGCGCATGGTGGACGGGCCGATCATCAAGCAGGCTGAAAACGTGCTGGCCCGCGCGCGCGCAGCGGGATTACTCTAGCTCGACCAACACCTGCCCGCGTTCGACCGTTTGGCCCGGCGCACAGTGGACGCGCCGGACACAACCCGGCGCCGGCGCAGTGAGTCGCGTCTCCATCTTCATCGCCTCGAGCACGACCAGCGTCGCCCCGGCCACAACGGCATCGCCTTCTTTCACGAGCACATCCACGACTTGACCGGGCATCGGCGCTTCGATGCGGTTCTCGATCGGCAGTTGGCGCGCCGGCACCTCTGGTTGGGCTGCAGCCAGCATCGTCCCCAAGTCCACACGATGGGCCAGCTGACCGGCGTGCCGCATGCCCTCGCCCACGCGGAAGCGATCGCGCTGCCGCCAGGGGTTCGATGACGTGCGCGGTAGTTCTACCGGTGCACCGCCTGCGTCATGCGACGATGGCCAGCCGGCGAAGTAGCGCTCGATGAAATCAGTCGTCGTGTCGCCGCGGCGAAAGGCCGGATGTGCGATCACGTCGCGCAGGAAGGCAAGGTTCGTCGTCACGCCCTCGATCGCGTAGTCACGCAGCGCAGCCGCCATCTTGCGGATGGCATCGCCGCGCGTTTCGCCGCGCACGATCAGCTTTGCCAGCAGGGAATCATAGTGCGGCGTGACTTGGCTGCCGCTCTCCACACCTGAATCTACGCGCACATCCGATCCCAACGGCTCGACCACGCGGGCGATGCGGCCCGTCGCCGGCAAGAAGCCGTTCGCCGGGTCTTCGGCAACGATCCGGCACTCGATGGCATGTCCACGCTGGCGCAGATCGGCCTGCCGGAAAGGCAAAGCTTCGCCTTGTGCGATGCGCAGTTGCCACTCCACCAGATCGAGGCCGGGCCGGCCTGCTCCGGCAACTGCGACGCTCTCCGTGACCGGATGCTCTACCTGCAGGCGCGTGTTCATCTCCAGGAAGTAGATATTGCGCTCGGGGTCCACGATGAACTCGACTGTGCCGGCGTTGGTGTAATTCACCGCGCGCGCCAGGGCGATGGCCATCTGCCCCAAGCGCTCGCGCAGGTCGGCGTCGAGAAAAGGCGACGGCGATTCCTCGACGAGCTTCTGATGCCGGCGCTGGATCGAACATTCGCGCTCGAACAGGTGCACCAGGTTGCCATGCGCGTCGCCCAACACCTGCACCTCGATGTGGCGTGGATGCGCGATCCACTTTTCGACATATACGCGGTCGTCGCCGAACGCCTTGAGCGCTTCGCGCCGCGCCGATTCGAGCGCCGCGTCGAACTCGTCCATCGAAGCCACGACGCGCATACCGCGCCCGCCGCCGCCGGCCGACGCTTTGATGAGCAAAGGAAATCCGATCGAATTGAGAATTGAAAATTGAAAATTGAGAAAGGACGGATCGCCTTTCTCAATTTTCAATTTTTCATTTTCAATTTCGAAGCCGGGCGCGACCGGCACGCCGGCACGCTGCGCGATGGCACGCGCCTCGATCTTCGACCCCATGCACCGAATGGCCTGGGGCGCCGGGCCAACGAAGACCAGGCCGGCGTCGGCGACCGCTTGTGCGAAGTCGGCATTCTCGGCCAGGAAGCCGTAGCCAGGATGGATGGCGTCGCAGCCGGTACGACGTGCCGCCGCGATGATGCGCTCGCCGTGCAGATAGGATTCGTGCGCCGCCGGCGGGCCGATGCATACCGCCTCGTCGGCTAACCGCACGTGCAACGCGCCGGCGTCCGCTTCGGAATAGACTGCCACGCTCGCAATGCCCAGCCGGCGGCAGGCGCGGATGATGCGCACGGCAATCTCGCCGCGGTTGGCAATGAGGAGTTTGCCCGTGCGCATCATGGCTCGGCTGGCGGATCCCGTGATTCGCGTTCTTGAGCCTTGAGCAGTTGTTCCAACTCGAGCACAGCGATAGCATCCTTGCTCCGCCCAGTGCCCCTCTTCGCGGCGATCAGGGCTCGTAGAGAGAGCACGTGCACCTCACAGCCAAATAGATGGGCGGTCTGAGCATTCTCAACCACGCGCTCATACAGGCCGATCGGCGTGATCTCGGCGAGTAAATCGAGCGGGCCTAGATCGGTACTGAGCGTAAAGTTGAAGCCGGCCATCACTGTGGTTGGATCAAGCGTGAAGGGCAGCCCTTCTGGAGCACCACGCAGACGAGGATGAATCGAGAACAGGGCACGACAGAGCCGCTCGATATTCTCGTTGCTACGCCGGTAGCAGATGTCCAGATCGTAGGTCACTGTTGCAGCGCCATGAATAGTCGCGGCTAGGCCGCCAACGATCACGAACTCGACATTGTGGCGCGTCAACAGTCGAATGAGCTGCTCGAAATCGGACACCATCTCATGCTCTCATCTCGGTCGCTTCTTTCGCTTGCCCACGTTGGGCTTCGGCTTGCAGCATCAACACGGCACGAGCAAACCTCTCCAAGCGACGAACGCGCTCTGTCGGCGTCAGCCGTAAATTCTCAATGAGCAATGTCAGGTCTACGCCATCAGCTTCAGCTTTACGGCGATCCTCATCGCTGAAGTCCTGGATGGAGATGTCCATGGCATCAATCTCGAGCATCAAGGAGAATTATAGTGATCAGGCATCGCTCGAAACTAACGACACCACTGACACCATTGACGCCACCCATCCCACATCTCACATCCTGAACACCCCATAGCGCGTCTCGCGCGCCGGCGCGCGGGCACACACCGCAAGCGCCAGCCCCAGGACGCGCCGGGTCTCGACCGGGTCGAGGATGCCGTCGTCCCACAGGCGCGCGGTGGAGTAATAGGGGCTGCCCTCGCGCTCGTACTTCTCCAGGATGGGCTGCTTGAAAGCAGCCTGTTCCTCGGGCGTCATCGGCGGCTGGTTGCGCCGGACGAGCTGATCCTGCTTGATCGTGAGCAGCACATTGGCCGCCTGTTCGCCCCCCATCACGCTAATGCGCGCGTTCGGCCACATCCACAAGAAGCGTGGCGCATAAGCGCGTCCGCACATCGCGTAGTTGCCGGCACCGAACGAACCGCCGATGATGACGGTCAGCTTGGGCACCTGGGCATTGGCCACGGCGTTGACCATCTTCGCGCCATCTTTGGCGATGCCGCTATTCTCATACGCCTTGCCCACCATGAAGCCGGTGATGTTCTGCAAAAAGAGCAGCGGGATGCCGCGTGCACAGCACAACTGGATGAAGTGCGTCCCCTTCAATGCCGACTCGCCGAACAGGATGCCGTTGTTGGCGACGACGCCGACGAGGTAACCATAGATGCGCGCGAAGCCGCAGACGAGCGTTGTGCCGTAGCGCGATTTGAACTCGCGAAACCGACTGCCGTCCACCAGCCGAGCGATCACCTCGCGCACGTCATAGCTCACGCGGAACGTGGTGGGGAGGATGCCGTAGAGTTCGGCGGGATCGTAGCGTGGTTCTTCGATCCGGCTCTCGACTTCCCACTCCCTACTCAACCCAGGAGTAGGGAGTGGAGCGTCGGAAGCTACGGGATCCAAAGTCGCCACGATGCTACGCACGATGCGGAGCGCGTGCACGTCGTCTTCGGCGTAGTGGTCGGCCACGCCGCTGATGCGCGTGTGCACGTCGGCGCCGCCCAACTCTTCCGCCGAGACTTCGACGCCGGTGGCAGCCTTCACCAACGGCGGCCCGCCGAGGAAGATCGTGCCCACGCCCTTGACGATGACGACTTCGTCGCTCATGGCCGGCACGTATGCGCCGCCGGCGGTGCAACTGCCCATCACCGCCGCGATTTGTGGGATGCCGGCTGCGCTCATCACGGCCTGGTTATAGAAGATGCGTCCGAAGTCATCCGCATCGGGGAACACTTCGTCTTGCATCGGCAGGAACGCGCCGCCGGAATCCACCAGGTAGACGCACGGCAAGCGATTCTCCAACGCAATCTGCTGAGCACGCAGGTGCTTCTTGACCGTGAGCGGATAATATGCGCCGCCCTTCACGGTGGCGTCGTTGGCGATGATCATGCACTCGCGGCCGGCGATCGGGCCGATGCCGGTGACGATGCCGGCAGCCGGCGCTTCGCCGTCATACATCTCCCACGCCGCCAACGGCGAAAGCTCCAGGAACGGCGCGTCCGGATCAATTAGCCGCTCGATGCGGTCGCGGGCGAAGAGCTTGCCTTGTTCGGCATGGCGCGCGCGCGCCTGTGCGCCGCCACCCTGGCGCACCCACGCCAGCCGCTCGCGCAGCGTCTCGGCCAGCGCGCGGTGATGCGCTGCTCGCTCGCGGAATTCATCCGACCTCACATCCACGCGGGATTCGATGACCTCCATAGGCGACCTCCGGCAAAGCGAAGTATTGCACGACTGACGCTCCCCACGCCGGCGCTATGTGTGTGTTGGACAATAAATCTTGATCGCGAAGCCGCTCGAGGACTACAATAGCGCTGCGTAAGCGTGCGTGCGTGGGGGCGCATGGAAGCTGATCGCGACACCCCCTGCCGACGCGCTCACTTGCGACCGTTGCATCGCTATGAAGCTGCGTGCAGACCGGACGCGAGTTGTCTCGCACTGCTTTGCCTGTCGAGTCGCATGCGCGCTCCAGGCCGGCGCCTCACATCGCCTCAACCATCGCACTTCTTTCTTGCGCATCGCCTTCCATCGCCGTTGTTGATGAGCAGCCGGCACAATCACCACATGCGAGGACGAACCATGATGTTTGATCGTCAGTTTCTGGATGAGCTGCAAACACGGTTAGCACAGTGGGAGGACACGACACTTCAGCGCGCATCGGCGCGCATGCCGGAGCGGATGGATCAATTCATCACTACGTCGTCCGAGCCGATCGAGCGCCTGTATACCCCGCTCGACATCGCCGGCAGCGATTACTTCTGCGACCTCGGCCAGCCCGGCGAGTATCCCTACACCCGCGGCATCCACCCGACGATGTATCGCAGCAAGCTGTGGACGATGCGCATGTTCGCCGGCTTCGGCACAGCCGAGGAGACCAACGCTCGCTTCAAGTATCTGCTCGAGCGCGGTCAGACCGGCCTAAGCATCGCCTTCGACCTGCCTACGCTCTACGGCTACGACACAGACGCGCCCGAAGCGCGCGGCGAATTCGGGCGTTGCGGTGTGGCGTGTTGCTCGCTGGCCGACATGGAGGTGCTGCTCGATGGGCTGCCTCTCGACCGCATCACCACCTCGATGACCATCAACTCACCGGCGGCGGTGATCTGGGCGATGTACATCGCCGCGGCGGAGAAGCGTGGCATCCCGATGCACCAGCTCGGCGGCACGCTGCAAAACGACATCCTGAAGGAGTACATCGCCCAGAAGGAATACATCTTCCCACCGCAGCCTTCGATGCGCCTGGTCACCGACACCATCGAGTTCGGGACGAAGCACATGCCGCTGTGGAACACAATCTCCATCAGCGGCTATCACATCCGCGAAGCCGGCAGCACCGCCGCACAGGAGCTGGCCTTCACCTTGGCCGACGGCATGGAGTATGTGCGCTGGGCGATGGCGCGCGGTCTCGACGTGGATGCGTTCGCGCCGCGGCTGTCGTTCTTCTTCAACGCGCACAACGACTTCTTCGAGGAGATCGCCAAATATCGCGCTGCCCGGCGGATCTGGGCGCGCGTCATGCGCGAGGAGTTCGGCGCGCGCAACGAACGGTCATGGCTGATGCGCTTCCATACGCAGACGGCCGGCGTCGCGCTCACGGCGCAGCAGCCGGAAGTCAACGTGGTGCGCGTGGCGATCCAAGCCCTGGCGGCCGTGCTGGGCGGCACGCAATCATTGCATACCAACTCGCTCGATGAGGCGCTGGCGCTGCCATCCGAAGCCGCCGCGCAAATCGCGTTGCGCACACAGCAGGTGATTGCCCATGAGAGCGGGGTGGCGAATACGGTAGATCCGCTCGGTGGCTCGTATTTCGTCGAAGCGCTGACCAACCGCATGGAGCAGGAGGCGCGCCGCATCTTCAAGGAGATCGCCGATTTGGGCGGCGTGATTCCGGCCATCGAGCAGGGATATTTCCAGCGCGCGATCGCCGATTCGGCAGCGCGTTACCAGCGGGAGATCGAGGAACGTAAACGCATCATCGTCGGCGTGAACGAGTATGTGGATGATGCGCCGATCCGCATCCCGCTCTTGAAGATGGACCCGGACGGCGAACGCCGGCAGCTCGAACGGCTGGCGCGCGTCCGGCGCGAGCGCGACAACGTAGCGGTCGAAGCCCGGCTGAACGCGCTGCGCGACGCTGCTCGCTCGACCCAGAACCTGATGCCGTTCATCCTCGACGCGGTGAAGGCCTACGCCACCTTGCAGGAGATCATGGACGTGCTGCGCGGGGTGTTCGGCGTGTATGAGGAGCCGTTAGTGGTATGAGGAGGGACTGATCATGCTGGAGTTCGATACCGCGGACGTCAGAAACCGGAACAGCCACGCGCTGGAAGCGCCGAGCCCGGCAGCGCTGCCTGCGACACCATCGCCCGAATGTCTGCGCGAGATGTACGAGGTGATGGTGCGGTCTCGCCGGCTGGACGAGCGCTGCTGGCTGCTGCATCGTCAGGGCCGGATTGGCTTTCACATCTCCGGCATTGGCCACGAGGCAGCGCAGGTCGGCGTCGCCTTCGCCATGCGGCGCGGCTACGACTTTCTCCATCCCTACTATCGCGACCTGGCGATGGTGATTGCGCTGGGCATGTCCATGCGCGATGTGCTGCTCGGCTCGTTCGGCAAGCAGGGCGATCCCAGCTCCGGCGGGCGACAGATGCCGAACCACTACTGCTACAAGCCGGCCAACATCCTGAGCATCTCCAGCCCGGTGAGCACGCAATTGCCCCAAGCCGCCGGCGTGGCGTTGGCCGAGAAGCTCAAGGGCGGCGATCGCGTGACGGTGACGTGCATTGGCGAAGGCGCCACCAGCGAGGGTGATTTTCACGAGGCGCTCGATTGGGCCGGCGTGCACAAACTACCGCTGGTGGTCGTGGTGGAGAACAACGAATACGCCATCTCGGTGCCGATGCGCTTGCAAATGGCCATCGAGCGGGTGGCCGACCGCGCCGCTGCTTACGGCATCCGCGGCGTCAGCGTGGATGGGCTGGACGTGTTCGCCAGCTACGCCGCAGCGAAGGAAGCCATCGAACGAGCCCGCGCCGGCGAGGGAACGACGCTCCTGGAGGTGCGCGTGGTGCGCATCACGCCCCACTCGTCCGACGACAACGACAGCACCTACCGCAGCCCAGAGGAGAAAGCGCACGTGCGCGCGCAGGATCCACTACCGCGCTTCCAAAAGCAGCTCCTGGAGATGGGCGTGCTGACGCCGGCGACGATCGCCGAGATCGAGCAATGTGCGCAGGCCGAAGTGAACGACGCGCTGCATTACGCCGAGAGCGCGCCCTACCCACCGGTCACGTGGGCCATGGGGCCGGTCTTCGCCGAATGATGTGGGAGATGGGAGATGGGAGATTGGAGATTGAACCGATTCCAATTCCCAATCGCTCATCTCCAATTCTATGCAAGCTATGGCCGAAAAGACCCTGATCGAAGCGATTCGCGAGGCGCTGGATGAGGAGATGGCGCGCGACGAGCGCGTGTTCATCACCGGCACCGACATCGGCCCGCGCGGCGGCGTGTTCCTGGCCACGCAAGGGCTCTACGCCAAATACGGTCCCACGCGCATCATTGACTCGCCGTTGTCCGAGTCGTCCATCGTCGGCGTAGGCATTGGCGCGGCGATGAATGGCATGCGCCCGGTGTGCGAGATCCAGTTCGCCGACTTCATCCACCCGGCCTACAACCAGATCGTGAACGAGGCAGCGCGCATGTTCTACCGCTCCGGCGGGCAGTATTGCGTGCCGATGGTGATCCGCTGCCCCTACGGCGGCGGCATGGGCGGCGGGCTGTACCATTCGCAATCGGTAGAGGCAACCTTCGCCCACGTACCCGGCCTGAAGGTCGTCATCCCGTCGAACCCGCACGACGCCAAAGGGCTGCTGAAGTCGGCCATCCGCGACGACAATCCGGTACTGTTCCTCGAACCGAAGAAAGGCTATCGCGCCATCAAGGGCGAGGTGCCGGCAGGCGACTACACCGAGCCGCTGGGCAAGGCGAAGGTCACCCGCCAGGGCCAAGACATCACCGTCTACGCCTACGGCATGATGCACTTCTACTGCCAACAGGCTGCCGAAGCAGTGGCCAGAGCAGGCATCAGCGTCGAGCTGGTGGATTTGCGCACGCTCAACCCGCTCGACAAAGAGACAGTGCTGGCATCCTTCAAGAAGACCGGCAAGGCGTTGATCGTGTACGAGGACAATCGCTTCCTCGGCTACGGCGCAGAGATCGCCGCCCTCTTGTGCGAGGAAGCGTTCGAGCATATGGACGCGCCAATCATGCGCCTGGCCGGGCCGGACGTGCCGGCCGTGCCCTACAGCCGGCCGCTGCAAGATTGGTTCATGCCCGACGTGCATCGGATCGCCGAGGCGATGCGAAAGCTGGTGGCGTATTGAAACGATAACGCTTAAGATCTCATCCGTAAATAGACAGAAGTGTATTTTTGGACTACTGCTACGATCCATTACTGAGCTTCTACAATGTGTCCATACCATCCCTTGCGCAAATAACAGCCTGCAACAATTACGCGTGGCAAATCAGCTATGCATTCCGCACATTCATTCCCATTGCAATTAGGTAGCGCAGCAAAGTCATACAGCATGTGGACATGCTAAGGAGGATGTGATGAATCAAAGAGTTCATTCCATTTTAGGATTCGTATTCCTTGTGGGAGTTATTATTCTAGCAATCCTGATCTTACAAACTGCACCCAACCTTTCATCGATCTCAAGTTTGAATTCTCCTATTCCAACTGCAACGACTCAATGGGATCCACTAAAGTCGCCTATCCCAACATCTGTAGAACCCTTCGATCCAGAAAAGTTCGTCATGGCGGGCGTCGCAGAAGCGTTCCCAAGTGTGGACGGCACGCAACCGGAAATTCTGTTACGCCGAAAGATTACCGCTGCAGAATTTCCTCAATTAGGTTTAGGGCAGCCACATTGGAACTCAGAGCCGCCTATGGAGTTATTTTTGCTCAAAGGCAACTTTGATACGACAAAGTTTGGGCTGTCCAACAAAGCTGGACTGACAGCTGTCAAATACATTGTGCTTGTCATTGATCTCACTACAAGATCGGCAACCTACACAGGATTGTCGAAAAACGGCGAGGACATCAAGACCCTTTTAAGTCTCGTAACACCTGAACCTCAGCCAACGCAAGTGACACGGTGATGGGCACTCAAGTCGTCATGCCCCAGCTCGGTGAGAGCGTGGTCGAAGGCAAGATCAGCAAGTGGCTGAAGAAAGTCGGCGACCCGGTCAAGCTATACGAGCCGATCTTCGAGGTGGAGACCGACAAGGTGACCACCGAGGTCACTGCTCCTAGCGAGGGCACGCTGCTCAAGCTGTATGTCAACGAGGGCGACACGGTGCCGGCCGGCGCACTGGTCGCCTACATCGGCCAGCCCGGCGAGACCGCGCCGGAGGGCGGCGCAATCGGCGCACACGCAGCTCAAAGCGAGGTGCACAAGCCAGAGGCGCAGCCGGCGCCCAGGCGCACCTCGATCAGGCTGTCGCCCGTGGTGGCGCGCATCGCCGCCGAGCACAACGTGGACGTGTCACAGGTCGTCGGCACCGGCGAGGGCGGCCGCATCACCAAGCAGGACATCCTGGCTTTCATCGAATCGCGGCTCGGGGCGAGCGGAAGACCGGCTTCAGAAGAAAAGCGGGCAGGAGTCGGGAGTGAAGCCGAACCGGCGCCGTGGGACTATCCGAGCAGCGGCGAGCTGTTCAAGCCGAGCGAAGAAACCCGCCCACCGCAGCGGGCCGAGGCGCACGCGGCAACTGCGCCGGCCCAAGGGGACCAAATCCTCCCGCTCAGCAACATGCGCCGCGCCATCGCCGAGCACATGGTGCGTTCCGTCCAAACCAGCCCACACGCCACGACCGTATGGGAAGTGGACTGCGCGCGCATCGTCGCCCATCGCGAGGCGAACCGAGCGGCCTTCGAGCGAGACGGCGTGCGCCTTACCCTCCTGCCCTACTTCATCGCCGCAGCCGTCCACGCGCTTCGACAACACCCGCGCGTCAACGCCTCGTGGGACGAGCGCGGCATCGTCCTCCACCGTCAGATCAACATCGGCATCGCCGTCTCGCTCGACGACGGACTGATCGTGCCGGTCATCCGCGACGCCGGCGCGTTGAACCTACTCGGACTGGCGCGCGCCGTGCAAGATCTGGCAGACCGCGCACGGCACAACCGGCTGCGTCCCGAAGACGTGGAGGCCGGCACGTTCACCATCACCAATCATGGCGGATTCGGCAGCCTGCTAGCCACGCCGATCATCCATCAGCCACAATGCGCCATCCTCGGCATCGGCAAGGTCGAGAAGCGGCCGGTCGTGGTAGAAGTGAACGGCGCAGATGCGCTGGCGATTCGCCCGATGGCCTACTTGAGCTTGAGCTTTGACCATCGCGCGTTGGATGGCGCCGATGCCGACCGCTTCATGACGACACTGAAGCGCGCGATCGAAACATGGGAGACGAGCTGAGGCCTCACGCTCCGGCCTCAGCTTCGGATCAGGGACGAATGTTCAGAATAAGGAACGCTGCGAAACGCACGCCACCCGAATCAAACCGCCAGCGTGAAGATGAGGAAGACGGCGAACAACGCCGGCGTGATGAAGATCGCGGTGTAGATCCACTTCTCGTAGCGCAGGTGCATGTAGTAGGCCGCGACCAAGCCGGCCTTCACGAACGCAATCGCCAGCAGGATCGGCACGATCACGTTCTGCGGCAAATGGAACAGCGTGACCACGACCTCGAAGATGGTCGCGATGGTCAAGATGCCAAAGACCAGGACGGGGTTGGTGTGCTTGCGGTGCACGCCGGAGTCGTCGTGTGGAGCAGGGGTATTCGCCATAGGACGCCCTCAGTTGGTGAGATAGACCACGGTGAAGATGATGACCCAGATCAGGTCTACAAAGTGCCAGTACAGGCCGAAGATCTCGACGGTGGTGTAGTTGTAGGACGAGAACGTGCCGCGCCGGGCCACGAGCAGCGTCATCAGACACCAGATCACCCCGACGAACACGTGCAACCCGTGAATGCCGGTGAGGGTGAAGAAGGCCGTGCCGAACGGATCGGCAAATGAGTGACCTTCCTCGAAGATCAGCAGCGAATACTCGATGGCCTGACCGCCCAAGAACATAGCACCCAAGATCGCCGTCAGGATGAGGTAACGCTGCAGCTTGCGCTGGTCGTTGACGCGGATGGCCTCGATGCCGAGCACCACCATCAAGCTGCTGGCCAACAGGATAAAGGTGTTGATGCTGACGAGCGCCAAGCTGAACGTGTTCGGCTCCCACCATTCCAGGCCGTTCTGGAAGGCGCTCCGACGGGTGAGGACGAACGCGCCGATTAAACCGGCGAAGATCAGAAGCTCCGAGCTGAGGAAGAGCCACATGCCGAACTTGCGGTTTTCATTGGCATGTACGGCTTCCGCGCTGAGCGGCCGCGGAGCGACGGTTGTTTGGTTCATAGGCTTGTGATTTTATCAACGATGCAAGCGGACGACGAACGATGACAACCTATTTCTGAAATGCACCTGGTGAACGGGTGCATTCGCCAACAGGGGCAGATGTAGCAGACCTGCCCCGACGTAAACGCCTGGGCTGAAAAAGGCGGGATGCGCGGCTTGCCCGTATGCTCAGCGCTGGGATTTATCCCAGCGCGACTGAGGCGAATACCGCTGCTAGCCAGTCCGCGTTTACCCATTGTGAAATGCACCCTGCATTCGGGGCATTTTCTACGGGGGTAATGCATGGCGCGGCACAGAGACCATGCCCTACACATATATGGCGCGTCAGCAGGCCACAGCACAGACCGGCCAACGCCCCCAACAAAAAATGCACTCGGTGAACAAGGATGGGTTACAATCGAGTAGAACAGAAGTTCGACCGACAACGAAACAGTCTTCCCTTCAACCGGAGCAGTCATGCGAGAGATCACCGTCGCCGTCGTCCAGATGGATACCCAGGTGGGCGAACCCGAAGCGAACCTGGCCAAGATGTCCGACTTCGTGCGCAAGATCAGCAGCGCGCAGAAAGTGGATGTGATCGTCTTTCCCGAGCTGGCTACCACCGGCTATGAATGCGGCGTGAAGTTCACCCAGCTTGCCCAGCGCGTGCCCGGCCCTTCGACGAACGTGATGGCACAGCGAGCAAACGAGCAAGGCTTACACATCGCCTTCGGCATTGCCAGCAAGGAGCGCGTCGAGAGCATCCTGTTCAACTCCGCGGTGCTCGTGGGGCCGGAGGGCGACGTAGTGACGCAGTACCGCAAGATCCACCTCAAGGGCGAAGAGCAGATGCTGTTCCGGCCGGGTTTCCGCCTGGAAGCTGCCGAGACCGCTGTGGGCGTGATCGGCCTGCAAATCGGCTGGGACATGTTCTTTCCGGAGGGGACGCGCTCACTGTGCCTGGATGGCGCCGAGTTGATCCTGGTGAGCGCAGCTTGGGACAGCGCACGCGCCGACGAATGGCGCACGTTCGTTTCGGCGCGCGCTGCCGAGAATGCGTGCTTCGTGTGCGCAGCAAATCGCGTGGGCGAGGAGCCGGCTACCACCTTCGCCGGCGAGAGCATGATCGTCGGCCCGCGCGGCCAGGTCATCGTGGACTTGGATGAGACCACCGAAGGCTACCTCGTCGCCAAGCTCAACCTGGACGAATCGCGCCGCATCCGCGAAGAGACGCAGATCTTCCAGACGCGTCAGCCGCTCAGCTATCGCGCCGTGGTGCGGAAGTATTGAGAGTTGGTGTCGTCGGTGTCAACAGTGTCGTGAGTGTCAGTGGTGTCGTCCGTGCCGGATCGAGCTGACACCAACGACACTTTCCGACACCAACGACACTAGATTTCCACAACCGCCCCACCCTGCCGAGCGCTCTTCTTGATGGCATCCCAGAGCTGGATCATGCGCAGGCCGTTCTCTGCCGGGCTAGGGTTCTCCATCTCCCCATTGCGCACCTTGATGAAGGTTTGCCACACGCCGAGATCGGGCGGCAACTCGACCGGTCTGAGCTGTGGCTCACCCTTCATCTGCAAGTTAAAGTAATCACCCCACACGCCGACCTGCATCAAGCCGTTCTCGCAGAAGAGCTTGACATCGGAGTGGGTGACGGGTGATGCGCCGCAGCCGTTGATCGTCACCAGCGCGCCGGAGCGCGTGCGCGCGATGGCTACGGTTAGGATGTCCACCTTAGTGTTGCGCTTGTCAATGAAGGCAGCAACCTCGCTGAACGGCTCACCCAGCAGGTCGGTGACGGTGTTGAGCAAGTGCGCGCCGGTGTCGAACATGAAGCCACCGCCGGAGATCTTCGGATCCTGCCGCCATAGGCCGCGGGTGCCCTGTTCCCAACTTTGCCAGACGTTCGCGCTGACGGTCAGCACGGCGCCCATTTCGCCGGAGCGCAGCATCTCCGCAGCTTTGCGGATCGAGGGCGACATGCTGCCGTTGAACGCAACGGCCAGCAGCCGCTTGGTCTTGTCGCGCACTCGGATCAGCTTCTTGGCCTCCGAGGTGTTCATCACCATCGGCTTTTCGACCAGCACATCCTTGCCGGCTTCGAGCAACGCTTTGGCCTGCGGGAAGTGTTGGTTGTGCGGCGTGACGATGAATGCGGCGTCAATGTGCTTGCCATATTTCCTCAGGAACTCATCGAAGTCGGGGGCGCAGGGTGGCACAGGCTGGCCGGCCTGCTCGAACAACTCCGCCGCTTTCGCGTAGTTGTCCTTGTTCGGTTCACACAGTGCGGTGATCTGGGTCGTATCGGTCTGCTTGAGGATTTGTCGAATGTGGTAGCGGGCCATGCCGCCCACGCCGATCATGCCGAGTCGAACGATGGTCATAGGTTGTCGTTGTCCTTTGATCTTTGATGAGGATGCGAAGCGGGAGTGTAGCAAAAGATAGGCCGCGCGCAAAAGTCAGGCCGCATTGAGCGAGGGTGAATCCAGGATCAGCGTGACCGGCCCGTCGTTGACCAGCTCGACCAGCATGTCTGCGCCGAACACGCCCTGTTCGACGGGCACGCCTTGCGCGCGCAAGGCGTCGCAGAAGTAGGCGATGAGCGGCGCAGCAACTTCGGGGCGCGCGGCGCGCGTGAAATCCGGACGTCGCCCTTTGCGCGCGTCGCCGCAGAGGGTGAACTGGCTGACCACCAGCGCCGCGCCGCCGACCTCCAGCAGCGAGCGATCGAAGCTCGATGAGCCATCGAGCGCCGGAAAGATCCGCAGCGTGGCGATCTTCTTCGCCATCCACTCCGCCGCTTCGCGCGTGTCGTCGTGAGCGACGCCCACGAGCAGAAGCACGCCGCGCTCGATTGCGCCGACGACCTGGTTATCCACGCTGACCGAGGCGCGTTGGACGCGCTGCAACACGATACGCATGGGCGCAAAGGATACAACTATGCCGGACGAGTAGAATCATGCCGTCACATGAACCTATCACCCACTCGCAACACCACGTCGCCCGGAATCCCTGCGCACAACCTTTCGGCCATCCTCGATCAAGCGACCGTCATCGCGCGCGGCGCCGGCGCCATCCTGCGCGAAGGGTTGCGACAAATCGAGGCGCAGCGCGAAGCAGTCGTCGTAAGCTACAAGTCGGGGGATACCGACCCGGTAACCGAATTCGACCATCGCAGTGAAGCCTTCATCGTCGAGGCGCTTCAAAAAACCTTCCCGGATCATCGCATCATCGGCGAAGAAGGCGGCGCGTATGAATTGAGAATTGAGAATGAAGCATTGAGAAAGAGCGACGGCGATGCCCTGCTTCGACCTTCGGAACTCGATTCTCGATTCGAATGGCAGGTAGATCCGTTGGATGGCACGGTGAACTTTGCGCACGGCTTTCCGGTGTTCGCGGTGTCGCTTGGCCTGCTGATGAATGGCGCACCGGTGCTGGGTGTAGTCTATGACCCGATGAGCGAGGAGATGTACACTGCAGCGTCCGGACTGGGCGCAGCGTTGAACGGCCGCCCGATCCGCGTCTCGCGCACGCAACCGCTCGCCTACGCTCTGCTCAACACCGGCTTCCCCTATGACCGGCGCGAGAGCGAGGAGAACAACTTCGACTACTTCCTCGCCTTCCAGCGCGCTTCGCAGGAGGTGCGGCGCGTTGGCTCGGCTGCGCTCGACCTGTGCTGGGTCGCGTGTGGACGTATGGACGGCTACTGGGAGCTGAAGATTCAGCCGCACGATATCGCTGCCGGCATCGTCATCGTGCGCGAGGCCGGCGGGGTTGTGACCGACTTCGACGGCGGCCAAGCAATGTTCGCACGCCAGCAAGTGGTCGCCAGCAACGGCTTGATTCACACGGAGATGCTGGACGTCATCCGCGAGACGCAAGACGTAAGACGTCAAGCGTGAAACGCAATACGCTTTGCGCTTTGCGTTTCACGCTCAGCGTTTATCCCTCGCTCATCTTCGTCGCTTACCGTTGCGGCACGATGAATACAGCCAACACGGCACCGGCTTTCGAAGCAGACGTCGCCTTCGACTGCCCCGGCAACTACCAGGCAGCGACGCCGTCTACGTTGCGCTGCTCGAAGTGCAACCGGCCGCTGGCCGTCAAGGATGCGCAGCGCACACCAACCGGCTACGTATGCCCCTACTACGTCAAGGCGCGCGTGGCGACGTTCTACACCGCCGGGCCGAAGCAATACATCCTCGCCGCGCTGGTCGCGTTCGTCCTCGGTATCGGCATTGGCTTCGTGTTGCAATTCGTCGGTCGCATTGGCTTCTTCGCACTGATCCTCACGATCTTCGTAGGTCCGGCAGCCGGTGGCCTGGTCGCCGAGGCGATCCGGCGTGTGAACGGCAAAGATCGCGGCCAGTACGTCTGGCTGGTCGCAGCAATCGCGATGGTGATCGGCGCAGCGTACTTTACAGTGTTGCCGGCGCTGTTTGCGCTGCTGGCGGGATCGCCCGGCTTCATCTTCGCGCTGATTCCTATCGTTGGGTTGGCGATCGCCGTCACAACGCTAGTCGCGCGCTTGAGATTCTGAAAACTTTTGGCCTGCCCGCAGCTCACATCGCCACGACGAAGGCGATGGCATATTCCCGTTCGTGCGTGAGCGACAACGCCCACTGCGTCAGATGAAGCTCGGCCGCCAGGTGCACGGCGCGGCCATGCAAGCGGACGCCCGGTTTGCCGCCGCGCCCGTTGATGACCTCCGCTTCATGCCAGCCGATGCCATGGCGTGATAGCGTGCGCATGCCCACTCCCAGCGCCTTCGACACAGCTTCCTTGGCTGCGAAACGCGCAGCCAGCTCGGGGATGCGTCCCCGGCAATAGGCCAGCTCATGCGGCGTGAACACACGTCGCAAGAAGCGATCGCCATAGCGCGCCACGGCTTCTTCCACGCGCGGGATGTGGATGATGTCAACACCGGTCGTCAACATGTGAGATCAACGGACGAGGCCTTACTTGCCATCTCCCATCGCAGGCCCGGCAGTCGCGAGGGCGTGGTGATCTGGATCGAGCCAGCGCTGCGCGGCCGCCTGAACGTCTGCAGCCGTGATGGCATATACCCGATCCGGGTACTCTAGTAGCCAATCCAGGCCACGCCGGAAGCGCACCATGTTGAGGATCTGGCCGGCGATGCCTTCGTTGGTTTCCATCTGCAGCGGCAGCGAGCCCACGAAGTATGCTTTGTTGTCGTCCAGCTCTGCCGACTTCACTTTGCGTTCGCGCATGCGGCGCATCTCCGCGCGCACGATCTCGACCACGCGATCCACCGCGCCTGGGTTCACGCCGGCATGGATGTTCCACGGCCCTGGTCCCAGCCCACCTTCGAAGCGGCTGCCGATGTAATAAACCAGCCCTTCATCCTTGCGCGCACGCTCACCCAGCCGTCCATACATACCGAACTGGCCCAGGATGCTGTTCATCATGGCACATGTCAACCACTGCGGGTCGAGCTGCGAAGGGCCCGGTGCGCCAAGCAACAGGGCCGTTTGGCTCTTGCCGGGTATGTCAACGTGTCTGCAACGCCGGCCGCTGATCGGGGGCGCATCTAGGTTGATGTTGCGCGCCGGTCGTGTAGCCATCCACTCGCCGAAGTGTGCCTCGACCAGGTCGCGCGCGCGCTCGGACTTCACCGCGCCAACGATGACGATGCACATGCCGGACGGCGCGTAGAACATTGCATGGAAGCGGCGCACGTCGTCGAGCGTGATCGCCTGCGCCGTCTCTAGATAGCCGTCCGTCGAATAGTGGTACGGGTGGCCCTCCGGGTAACACATCTCGTGAAAGATGAGACTGCACATCGCACGGGTGCTGTTTGCGCGCTCGTGCAGATCGGTCAACCACTCGGCACGCTCCTTCTCGACCTCGGCCTCGGAGAAAGTCGGGTGACGCATGACATCGCTCAATAGGTCGAGCATCAGCGGCAGGTCTTCGGCCAAGCTTTTGGCAAAGAAGCCCGTCGTAAACATGCCGCTGTAGATGTTGAGGCTGGCACCGACGGCTTCGATCTGCTCGTAGATTTGCTCGTAGGTACGATGCTGCGTGCCACGCGTGAGGCAATCGGCCACGAAGCCGGCCAGGCCGGCCTTCGCAGGTGTCGGCTCATCCAGTGCGCCGACGTTTAGATAGCCGTTGACCACCACAGACGGACTGGCGAAGTTCTCGTAGGCGTAGAGATTGATCCCGTTGGTCAGCGAAAAGCAGGCGATGTTGCCGCTGTGAGGCAGCGAGGGCGGGCGCGTGTGGGATGTGGCCCGCCGGTGGAGCGGCTTTGACCGATACGTCACGTTTCTCGGCATGCAGGCGTCTTCCGTGGAACAGCCGGCTACAGGAAAGTCACCGGCAGGCCAAACAGCAAGGCCGACATTCTACCCGCAACGTACAGCGATCCCAGCTTCACCTGCCGCTGCGCTCCGCTTTGCCCTGCGCCAGATAGTATCCAACGGTGACGTTGTCACGCGTCAGATAGCAGTTGGCAACGCGAACGACATCCTCCGGCGATACACACATCAGCCGCTCCAAAAAGGTGGTGAACCACGTGTAATCCGCAATGACCTCGCTGAAGCCGAGCCAGAATGCCTGGTTGGTCACCGTCTCAGTGCTAAAGGCGACTTGTGCACGCGTTTGCTTGATCGCTTTGTCCAGCTCGGCGCGTGTCACGCCATCGCGCTTGACGCGGTCTAGCTCACCCCACAACCTTTCTTCCACCTCCACGACTTTCTTGCCAGACATCACGGTAGCCTGCAAGGTGTATAGGAATGGATCAATCGTGGGGACGAGGCCGCCGCCGACATCGGCGGCATAGCCGGCGTCCACTAAGGCTTTGCTCAGCCGGCTGCTGCGGTTGCTGGCGCCCCCGCCGAAGAACGACAGACCGCTCGCACCGCACAGCACCGAGTCGAGTGCCACCAACGCCATGTAGTCCGCGTGCGTCGCTTCCGGCGCATGAAAGGCCAACGCCAGATAATCTGTATCGCCTTCGCCGCGCACCACGACGCGCCGTTCGCCTTTCTGCGGAGGTTCGCTGGCATTCACCGGTGGCGCCTGCGGCGCAGGTTTGAGCCGGCCAAAGCGCCGCTCGATCCGCCCCAGGATATCGCGCACGTCGAAATCGCCGGCAATGGCGATCACCGCGTTGTTCGGCGCATAGTAGCGCCGGTAGTAGGTATACAAGTCCTCGCGTGTGATCGCCTGCAGGTCACAGGCGTAGCCGATGATCTCATGCCCGTAGGGATGCACTTTGAAAGCCGCGGCCTGGATCTCCTCACTCAGCCGGAAGCCCGGGCTATTCTCATACATTTGCCGCTCGTTCAAGATGACGTCGCGCTCGCGAGCGACCTCGCGGTTGTCGAACCGCGCATTGACCATCCGGTCGGCTTCCAGGTCCAAAGCCAGCGCGATCTTGTCTGCGGGCAAGGTCTCGTAGTACGCCGTGAAGTCGAGCCAAGTGAAGGCGTTGTTTACGCCGCCGTTGCGGCTGATCAGGCGGTCGAGGTCAGCCTCCGAGTATTTGCGCGCACCCTTGAACATCATGTGTTCGACCCAGTGGGAGATGCCGGTGATGCCGCCATGCTCGTTGCGCGAGCCGACGCAATACCACACGCACAGCGCAGCGACCGGTGCTGCGTGCATCTCTTTGGCGATCACGCGCAGGCCGTTGGGTAATTTGGCGCGCACGATGCCGTCGTCCAGGCGCGTGATCCGCCTGGGCGCAGGCTTCCGAGTTATCTTGCTGCTTGGCTTCGTCATATCGTCGGGTCATGACTCTACCGCAAAACAAAAGGCGCAAGCTCGGGCAAGCTTGCGCCTTGGGCCACGGCATCAACGCCAGCAGTCTTCAGTATCCTCGGCCCACGCCCCGATAGATGAATCCAAGGCTGCGCATCATCGGCGGGTCGTACAAATTGCGGCCATCTACGATCACCGGCTGTTTCATCAACCGCTTGATGCGCACGAGGTCGAGGTTCTTGAACTCGTTCCACTCGGTCGCCAGGATCAACGCGTCGCTACCTTCGGCCACCTCATAGGCATCTTCGCACAGCTTCACATTCTGCAGCACCTTGGCGGCGTTGGGCATGGCGACCGGATCGTAGGCTTTGACCGCGCCGCCGTCGGCCTGGATCATACGAATGATGTCTATCGGCTGCGACTCGCGGATGTCATCGGTATTGGCTTTGAAGGCCAGGCCCAGGACGCCAATGGTCTTGCCTTCCAGCCGGTTGAGATGCGTGCCGTTGTTGCCTACCAAAGCGCGCACCTTGGCGACGATGCTGCGCCGGGCGTCGGCGTTGATTTGCATCACGGCCTCGAGCAATTGCGGATGTTTGCCCTGGATATTCGCCATGTGTGCCAACGCCTTGACGTCCTTGGGGAAGCACGAACCGCCGTAGCCCAGGCCGGCGTCCAGGAACGCGCGGCCGATGCGCTTGTCATAGCCCATGCCGGCAGCAACCTCTTTCACATCGGCGCCCAACGCCTCACAGATATTGGCGATCTCGTTGATGAACGAGATCTTTGTCGCCAGGAAGGCATTGCTGGCGTACTTGATCATCTCGGCAGTACGCAAATCGGTGATCATGATCGGACCGCGCAGCGGCAAATAGAGCTGCGCGACTTTCTGGGCGGCCTCCTCATCCAACGAGCCAAGCACGATGCGATCGGGATTCATGAAGTCGCTGATGGCCGAGCCTTCGCGCAGGAACTCCGGATTGCTGACCACGCTGAACGGAATGGGCTTGGGCTGCTTGTTCTTCACAATGTCCGCCACCCAGTCGCCTGTGCCGACCGGCACGGTGCTCTTGTTCACGATGATCAACGGGTGGTCCATCGTCAGCGCGATGGTCTCCGCTGCCGCGCGCACATAGCGCAGCTCGGCTTCGCCGTCCACGCCCGCCGGCGTATTCACCGCGATGAAGACCAGTTCTGCAGGACCCTCCGGACAGTTCAGCGCCTCGGCATAGGAGGTGGTGAACGACAGGCGTCCGGCGGCTACGTTGCGCCGCACCATCTCCTCGAGTCCCGGTTCATAGATCGGCAGGATGCCTTGCTTGAGGTTCACGATGCGTTCCTCATTCACATCCACGCATGTGACGCGATTGCCCAGGTCGGCAAAACACGTCCCCGTGACTAACCCCACGTAGCCCACTCCGATCACTGCGATGTTTTTCATATTTCGAAGCCCCCTCGTCTTTGGAATTTGGTTGCTGGTTGCTAGTCGTCAGTTGCTGGTTGGCGGTCGTCCAACCATTAGTCGTCAATCATCAATCATCCACCAGGCCCATCCGCCAAGCAAGTTCCGCGTTCAGCACGCTGCCACCTGCCGCGCCGCGGATGGTGTTGTGTGCGAGCGTGATGAACTTGACGCCGTAATCGCCGAACAACGGCTCGCGACGCACCCGTCCCACCACCACGCTCATGCCACCCACCGGCGAACCGGCCAGCCGGTCGCGTCGAGGCTGGGGACGATCCGGCTCTTCGCGCACCACAATCGGACAGTCGGGTGCGGTGGGCAATCCTGCAACCTGCTCGCAGTGAAATTCGCGCATCACGCGGATGGCGTCTTCCGGCGTGAGCGGGCGCTCCGTTTCCACCGACATCGTCACCATGTGGCCGTCCATCACCGGCACGCGATTGCAATGCGCGCTGAGGCCGAAGCCGGCTTCGTGGATCGTGTTCCCGTTCAGGCGGCCCAGTAGCTTGCGCGCTTCGGCTTCCAGCTTCTCTTCCTCATTTTTGATGTAGGGCAATATGTTGTCGGTGATGTCCAGCGACGGCACGCCGGGATAGCCTGCGCCGCTGATGGCTTGCATCGAGACGCAGAACACACGCCGGATGCCAAATACGTCGTACAACGGCCGCAGGGTCATCGCCGGCCCGCTCACCGTGCAATTCGTGTTGCACACGATGCCGCCCGTCCAACCACGCGCCTGCCGTTGATGGCGGAGCAGGTGCAGATGATCGGCGTTCACCTCGGGGATGACCAGTGGCACATCCGGCGACATGCGATAGTAGGACGCGTTCGAAAAGACCAGCACGCCGGCCTGGGCAAACGCCGGCTCGGCCGTCACTGCGATCTCGTTGGGCAGCGCGCTGAAGACGACGCGCACGTCCGGCGCGGCGCGCAAGACGGCCTCGGGATCGGTTGCCAGCAGCGTCATGTCCCGCACGGCTCTGGGCATTTCTCCTTCCACGACCCAGTGCGCAGCGTCGGCGTAACGTTTGCCCTCGCTGCGGTCCGAGGCCGTCACTGCGACGATCTGGAAGGTGGGGTGGTTGTGCAGCAACTGAACGAAGCGCGCCCCGACGGCGCCGGTCGCGCCAAGAATAGCGACGGGAACTTTGTTGGCGGACATACGCAAAGATGATACCGCAGCCGATCGGCGATAATGCGCAAACGCAGGGGCGAATTTCCATCTCGCGAATGTAGAGTCATGAAGATTTTGTTGATCGGCGCAAATGGACAGCTTGGACGCGACTTGATGATGGCGCTTGCTCACCACGATGTGCTGGGCACGGCGCGCGGGGCAATTACGGTGAACGATTCCGAGACCGATTGGCCTTCTCCAATCGCGCTCGATGTGTGTGATGCCGTCGAGGTGCGCGCCACCGTTACCAGCTTCTCGCCGGCAATCGTGATCAACTGCGCCGCCTATCACCGCGTGGACGACATCGAGTCGGACGCCTCGCAGGCGCTGGCCGTGAACGCGCTGGCCGCGCAGCGGCTGGCATTGATCTGCCGCGAGGTGGGCGCCGCTCTGCTGCACATCAGCACCGACTACGTGTTCGACGGTGCCAAGCGCGCGCCGTATGTCGAGACCGACCTGCCCAACCCGCTCAGCGCCTACGGCGCCAGCAAGCTGGCCGGCGAGCTGCTCATTCGCGCCGCGTGGCGCAAGCACTACATCGTGCGCACGTGCGGCCTGTATGGGCTGGCCGGCGCGAGCGGCAAGGGCGGCAACTTCGTCAACACCATGCTGCGCCTCGCCCACGAAGGCAAACCCATCCGCGTGGTGAACGACCAGACCTGCACCCCGACGTTCACCAAGGACCTAGCGCAACAGATCGCCCGGCTGATCGAGACGGAGGCATACGGCACTTACCACATCACCAACGACGGGGCTTGCACGTGGTATGAGTTCGCCTGTGAGATCTTTCGGCTGGCCGGCCTGCAGCCCGAGATTTGCCCCATCAGCAGCGCAGAGTTCAACGCACCGGCGCGCCGCCCACCCTACTCCGTGCTGGAGAATGCCGGGCTGAAAGCGCTGGGCATAGACCAAATGCGCCACTGGCGTGAGGCACTGGCGGAATACCTGTCGCTGAAGATGGCGCGCGGCTGAGGCCGATCCAATCGCGCGCACTCCCCACTTCCCACTCCCCGATCATCCATCTCAATACTGGGGAGTCGGGAGTCGGAGTCGGGAGTTGGAAGTCGAGAGTCGGAAGTAGCCCTTGCGCCCGGCAGCAGGCCGGCCAAGCTGTTAGACTTGCAGGTCAATCGCCTGCAGACGATGTCAACCACAACGTCCAACGCCATCGAGTTCCACAACGTCTCGAAATTCTTCCGCATGGATCGCGACCGGCCGCGCGCGTTCCAGCAATTGTTCATTCAACTCTTTCGACGCGACCGCCGGGATACGGAATCACGAAGCAACGACGTCTTCTGGGCGCTGCGCGACGTCAGCTTCGTCGTCGAACGCGGCAGCAGCGTCGGCCTGATCGGCACCAACGGCGCCGGCAAGAGCACGGCGCTCAAGTTGATCAGCCGCATCATCCAGCCATCATCCGGGCTGGTGCAGGTTCACGGCCGGGTGACGGCGCTGCTCGAGTTGGGCGCCGGTTTTCACCCTGAACTGAGCGGCCGCGACAACATCTACCTAAACGGCGCGGTGATGGGACTCACGCGCAGAGAGGTGGACTACAGACTCGACCGAATCGTCGAGTTCGCCGAGTTGGAAGATTTCATTGATGTGCCGGTGAAGGACTATTCCAGCGGCATGTATGCCCGGCTGGGCTTCTCGGTCGCCATCCACCTCGATCCCGAAATCCTGCTGGTGGACGAAGTGCTCTCCGTAGGTGACCAGGCCTTCCAGCAGAAGTGCAACGAGTACATGACGCGCCTGCGCAAGAGCGGCGTCACCATCCTGTTCGTGTCGCACAGCCTGGATGCGATCGTGCGCAATTGTTCGAAGGCGATCTGGCTGGATCGCGGCCGGTTGCAAGCGCAAGGCGACACGCAGTTGGTGGCCGACGCGTATTACAAACACGTGTTGGCACAGAGCTCGACGCGGGCAGCGCCGGCGAACGGCGACAACCGCTTCGGCAGCGGCGAGGCGCGCGTGACGCGCGTCGAATTGCTCGACGGCGACCTGCGGCCGCTGCGCGTGGCAATGACGAACGACGCGATCGTGGTGCGCATGCACTACCAAGCGACGGCGCGCATCGAACGCCCGCTCTTCGGCCTGGCGTTCTATGACGCGCAGACCGGCGCGCACCTGGCCGGACCGAACAACGGCATCGCGCGCTACGACATTGCGCACATCGAAGGCAGCGGATACGTGGACTATCACGTCGCGCGATTGCCTTTCCTGCCGGGCGAATACACGATCAATTCGGCCATTTACGACGCCGACGGCGTGCACCCGTACGATGCATGGATCGGCTGCGCGCGCTTGAAGGTGGCGCCCGGCGGCACGCGGGAACGCTATGGCATCATCGCGCTCGAAGGGAACTGGTCGCACACACCTGCGCTGCCCGATCCGGCACCTCGCGCGCGTCTGGACGAAGTAACGCGCGTCGCGCCCTGAGACGCGACCGAGCAGCCGCCCATGAATCCATTGCCCTCTGACGCTTCGCGCTTCGACGCCCGCTACTACGCAACCGGCTGCGGCATCCCCTACGAGCGCAACGCAACCTGGCTGGCCTTCTTCGACGGGATCGCCGATCGCATCGTAAGCGACATTCAGCCGCGCACCGTGCTCGACGCCGGCTGTGCGATGGGCTTTTTGGTCGAGGCGCTGCGCACGCGCGGCGTGCAGGCGTGGGGCGTGGATATCTCCGAGTATGCTATCGGCCAGGTGCATCCCAGCGTGCGTGCGTTTTGCCGAGTCGGCTCCATCGCCGATCCGTTCGAGCGCCACTACGACTTGATCGTGTGCATCGAGGTGCTAGAACACATGCCAGCAGATGAAGGTGAACGCGCCATCGCCAACCTGTGCGCGCACACCGACGATGTGCTGTTCTCATCCAGCCCGGATGACTTCACCGAAGCGACGCACGTCAACGTCCAGCCGCCGGAGTATTGGGCCGAGCGCTTCGCCCGGCACGGCCTGTTCCACGATCTCGACTTCGACGCCTCATTCATCACGGCGTGGGCGATGCGATTCACGCGCTCCGACCGACCGGTTCACCGCCTGGTGCGCGACTACGAGCGGCAGATGACCCGGCTGCGCGAGGAGAATCGCCAACTGCGCGCTGCCCTAAACGAAGCGCGCAGCACGCCCGACGTGGCGCAACTCCGCGCGGAACGCGACGCGCTGCGCCGGTTGGTGCAGGATTATGAGCGCGGCAAATTTATGCGCTTGATGCGCTGGCTGAAAGGCGGTTGAGGGCCGATCGTATGACGAACGCATCCTACGACGCCATCGCCGAGCGCCTCGCGCGCGACTTCTACCTTACCTCCGTTGCCGTCATCGCCCGCAGCCCTGAAGTCATGGGGCTGGTCGTCGCGCTGCGCCGGCTACACATTCGCGCCTGGGGCATGCTGCCGGAAGACGTGCTCGTCAATGTCGCGCCTGAGGTGCGCGCGCATTGCTTCGCCAGCGGACCGCTCGACCCATTGCCGCGCCAATACGACCTGATCGTATGCCTGGGCGCGTTGGCGAACCTGCCCCAGCTCGATCTGGAACGCGCCGCGACGAACCTGTGCGATCACGCCGAGATCGTGCTGCTGTCGCCGGGTGCGACACAGCCGGCCGAGGAATGGGCGGCGTTATTCGCCCAACACGACTTTTTCCACGCCGTGTATTACGACGCGACCCTCCTCGCGCCGGATGCGATGCTCTTCCACAAGCTGCGCCATCCAATCGCCAACATCGTGTGGGCCTACGAGCGGCGGCAGCGCGAACTCACCGAGTTGATCGCGCGATACGAGCAGGGCCGGTTCATCCGGTTAACGCGCCGGCTGCACGCCATCGGTCATCGGCTCGCGCAGGCGATTAGACGAACACCCCCTGTGTCTGCGCCGCCGTCGCCCGTCATAGACGACAGTTACGCAGCCTGGATCGCAGCCAACGAGCCCGGCGCAGACGAGTTGGCGCGACAGCATCAACATCGCTTCGCCCACCACCCACGGATCAGCCTGATCACGCCGGTGTTCGATCCGCCGCCGCATGCGCTCCGCGACGCAGTCGAGTCTGTGATCGCACAGACCTACGCCAACTGGGAGTGGTGCCTTGCTGATGGCGGATCGCGTCAAGCTGAGATCCGCGAAATCCTCGAACGCGCTATGCAGCGTGACGCGCGCATCCGCGTCACGTGGCTGGGGAAGAACTTGGGCATCGCCGGCAACTCGAACGCTGCGCTGCGCATGGCGACCGGTGACTTCGTGTTGCTGTTCGATCATGACGACGTCCTCGCGCCCTTCGCCTTATACGAAATCGTGAGCAAGCTAAACGAGGATCCGGCGCTCGACATCGTATGCTTCGACGAAGACAAGATCACTGCCGACGGCCAAACCCGGCTGCAACCGATGTTCAAGCCGGCGTGCTGGTCGCCGGAGCTGATGCTTTCGGCCAACTATCTGATGCACAGCGCGGTTCGCCGTTCGTTGATCGAAGCGGTAAGTGGGTTCGACCCCGATGCTGAGGGGGCACAGGACTGGGATCTATTGCTGCGCTGCACGGAACACACAAACCGCATCGGCCACGTGGCGAAGGTGCTGTATCACTGGCGCATGCTGCCCGGCTCTGCGGCAACCGGCCTGGCCGCCGGCAAGCCCTGGGCGGCTGAAGTGCAGCCGCGCGTAGTCGTCAACCACCTGCGCCGCATCGGCGTGCCTGAGCCGAGAGCGGAGCTGCTGGCGCCGGGCTACTTTCGGCTGATCTGGCCGGTGCGCGAGGAGAAAATCTCGATCATGATCCCAACGCGCGACCGGCTCGAACTGCTGCGGCGCTGCCTCCGGTCGCTGCTCACGCTGACGGCCTATCGAAACTTCGAAGTGATCGTGGTAGATACGGGCAGCACCGATCAGCGAGTATGGGACTTCTATGCGGAGTTAGCGAGCGAGCCGCGCGTGCGGGTGCTGCACCGCGAGGGCGCGTTCAACTACGCCGCAACCAACAACTTCGGCGCACACCACGCCGCGGGCACACACCTACTCTTCCTAAACAACGACGTCGAGGCGCTGTCGCCGGATTGGCTGGAGGAGATGCTGCGCTGGTCACAGCGGCCGGAGATCGGCGCGGTCGGCGCGAAGCTGCTGTACCCCGAGGGCACGATCCAGCATGCCGGCATCGTGCTGGGCTTGGGGCATCTCTTCGCCGGTGCGCCGGAGGACTACAACGACAGCTTGTTCGGCGGGCCGAACTGCTATCGTAATTTCTCGGCCATCACCGGCGCGTGCTTGATGACACGTCGGGAGGTGTTCGAGCAGGTCGGTGGGTTCGATGAGGATTACACGATCGTGCTAAACGATGTAGACCTGTGCCTGCGTATCGCGGCGCGTGGCTACCGCGTCGTCTATACGCCCTTTGCCCGGCTGCGCCACGAAGAAGGCGCGACGCGGGCGAACTATTTCCCGCGGGAGAATCACGCTCGGGCCGGCCAGCGCATGCACACGATTGTTGAGCAAGGCGATCCGTTCTTCAATCCGAATCTGGATATCAACGCGAAGATTCCGCGCCTGAGGCCAATAACCGTCATCAGAACCGAGGAGGCATCATGAGACTATTCAACAAACTGTTTGGGGAGCGAAGCGCGCCTCCGTTGATCGAAGCGGCGCCTGTCGCAATTGACGAGGCGACTATCGAGCCGCCGCATACGACCAGCCGCGAATCGTTGATGGCTTTGGTCGAGTCGTTTCCATACTGGTACCAGCACATCTATTTGGGCCAGGGCGTGTATACACTCAGCACGCCGCGTCTGCACAACCGGCTATGGCAGTTTCTCGAGCCCATGCTGCCGGCCGATCTGGCTGGTGCCTCCGTCCTGGATGTGGGAACGAATGCGGGCTACTTTTGCATCAAGACCAAGTTGAAAGGGGCAGGCAAAGTCATCGGCGTTGACAATACGGATGTGTTTCTCCAACAAGCCGAGGCGTGCCGAGCCGTCTGGGGGCTCGACATCGAGTATCGTCAGCTCGACGCCGATCGTCTCCTGCAGCTCGAACGAAGCTTCGACATCGTAATCTTCACAGGCATCCTGTACCACCTGAAGAATCCGCTCGGCGTGCTAGAACAAGTGGCCGAAATGTGTAACGATGCCATCATCGTCGAGACCGAGGTGATCCCCCCAACCCGGGAGAACATCGTCCATGTCCGTCTGGGACCGCGCGGCCAAGTTGCAATCACTGCCTGCCGACAAGGGTTCATGAAGTTCATCGAGAAGGATGAACTCAACGAGGACGGATCGAACTGGTGGGTGCCAGACACAGCCTGCGTATTGGGGATGCTGCGCACAGCCGGCTTCACGCACTTCTCTCAACCGCGCTACCTGGAAGAGACGCGAATGATGCTGGTGGCGGCCAAGCGCCCGCAGTCGTTGCTGAAGTTGACGCCATCCTCATGACCTGCCTGCCGTTCGTCTCCGTCATCGTCCTGAACTACAACGGCGAACGGTTCCTGCCGGCCTGCCTCGACGCCTTGCGTGTGCAGACCTACCCGGCGGATCGCTTCGAGGTGATTGTGGCCGACAACGGTTCGACGGACAGCTCGCTGCGCCTGCTGCGCGAGGCCTACCCCGAGGTCAGGGTGCACGAGACCGGCGGCAACCTTGGCTTCGCCGGCGGCAACAACACCGCCATTGCGGTTGCGCGCGGGGATTACCTCGTGCTGCTCAACAATGACACGGCGCCTGCCCAGGATTGGCTCGAGCAACTCGTTGCAGTCGCCGAGCAGCACCCGCGTGCCGGCATCGTCACTGGGCGCATGCGCCTGTTCTACGACCAACTCGACGTCACGCTCTGCTGCGACCACGAACTGCGCGTATTCGACGTGGACACCGGTCTGCCGCTCGGCGTCGTGCAGTACCTGGAGGGCTTCGGCGGATGGGAGCTCGACACCTCCGGCGCACGCTTCCGGCGGATGCACGGCGGCTGCGGCATGATCGGCGTGCCGGTGCCGCACGGCGAGCACATCCTCTCCCAGCCCAAGGGCTTCACGTTGCGCCTTCGTTTGGCAGCGCAGCCGCCTGCGACGGCGACCATTGGCTCGCATGGGCAAACGTTGGCGCGCGTCCACCTTACATCCGAGCCCCAGGAACTGTGTCTAGAGGTTCCTTCATCCGCCGCCGCAGCGGCAAGGCCCGTGATGCAAAATGCCGGCTCGATCCTCTTCGCCGATGGCAACAGCCGCGACCGCGGCATCATCGTGAAGAACAACGAAGCGTTCTACGAGACGGATCGAGATCAGTTCAATGCTGTGGAAGAAGTCTTTGCCGGCTGCGGCGGGAACATGCTGATGCGTCGCGCGATGCTGGACGACGTTGGCTTGCTGGACGACGACTTCTTCATGTACTATGAGGATACCGATTTGTCCTGGCGGGCCCGGCTGCGCGGATGGCAGGTGCTCTATGCGCCGAATGCGATTGTGCGTCATGTACATTGCGGCTCATCCAAGGAATGGTCGCCGCTGTTCCTGTTCAACGTCGAGCGCAACCGGCTGGCAATGCTGATCAAAAACGGTGCACCGCGACAGGCGGTAGGAGAATTCGCCCGCTATGCCGGCTGGACGACGCGGTCAATGGTCGAGTCGTCTGCGGCAACGCTGCTGGCGCGCCCCGGCGCGCGCGTCGCTCTCTCGCGCGCGCTGCTCTCCATGCGTGTCGTAGGATCGCTCATACGCAGCTTGCCGTCGTTGTTGCGCAAACGCGCCCACATCCAGCGCACGCGAATCACACCTCAGCATGAAATCGAGACATGGTTTCACGTGTCGCATGATTGACGGCTGATGAAGGGAGAAGGATAAAAGACGCAGGATGCAAGACTGATATGAACATCGGCATATATAATCGCTGGCTCGCGACCATGGGCGGCGGCGAGAAGATGAGCCTTTCGGCGGCGGAGCACCTCAGCCGCACCCATGCAGTCACGGTGATCAGTCATGCGCCGGTCGAGGCAGATACACTGGCGCAACGATTGAACCTGGACCTGTCGCGAGTGAAGTTCAGCTTCATCCCCGCCGAGCCGCCAGCGCTGCTCGAGGCGCTCACCGAGACCTTCGACATCTTCATCAACGCCTCGCATATGGACATCCCACCAACGCGCGCGCGGCGCAGCGTCATGCTGGTTTATTTCCCCGGCCAGATCTACCTCGACCTGCCGGCTCAGATTCGC
Organism: Candidatus Roseilinea sp.; assembly: GCA_025998955.1. Taxonomy (NCBI): domain Bacteria; kingdom Bacillati; phylum Chloroflexota; class Candidatus Thermofontia; genus Candidatus Roseilinea; species Candidatus Roseilinea sp. The sequence goes on along the minus strand of AP024676.1, from coordinate 391,682 downwards.
GCCCATGTGGGGATGGCGATTCGCAAGCTGCTGTTCGTGCCGACCTTCGCCGAAGGGTTTTACGGCGCCGAGATCAGGAACGGAAGGCAGCTCCGGCGCACCCACGAAACGATGCGCATCGAGCTGCCACCCAGCCGGTCCAAGCTGAGCATAAAGTTCCACCTCTCCGCCGAACAGCCGGACATCGGCCCTGCGACGATCTACGCCGACGGCGAACGCGTGGGAGAGATTGCGCTGCCCAGCGACGGCACACCGACGCCATACACGATCGAACTGAACGGCAAAGGGCGAAGCGCCAGCACGATCACGATCCGTTGCCCCCCGCCCCCTTCCAACGACCGCTTCTGCATGGCGCTGTCCGACTTCCAGATCGAGCACCCGCGCTACCGTTTGTATCGGTGGCTCTTCGAGGACAAGTTCAAGGGGTGGGGGTTGCGGCTACACGGTGCGCCGGCGCAACTCTCCTCGACGCGCATCGAAAATCTAGCGAGGTATCACGCCATCTGGTCCATCTCCGAATTCACGCGCACGTGGGTACGGCGTTACTGGCGGCGCGAAAGTACGCTTTTGACGCCGCCGGTGGATGTAGAAGCATTTGCCTCGTCGCCGGACGGCAAGCGCAATATGATCTTGAACGTGGGGCGCTTCTTCGCCGGCAGCCACAACAAGAAACACGTCGAGATGGTGACTGCGTTCAAGGGGATGGTGGATCAGGGACTGCGTGGTTGGGAGTTGCATCTGGCCGGCAGCCTGACGCCGGATCGCATGCACGTGGAATACCTCGAGCGCGTGCAGCGCGAAGCACAAGGCTACCCCATCGTGCTGCATGTGAACGCGCCGTTCAGCGAGCTGCAACGGCTATATGGCGAGGCGGCTATCTACTGGCACGCCAGCGGCTTCGGCGAGGACGAGGCGCGCGAGCCGATCAAGTTCGAGCACTTCGGCATCACCACGGTCGAAGCGATGGCTGCCGGCTGTGTGCCGGTGGTGATCGCGAAAGGCGGCCAGCCGGAGATCGTGCAACATGGACGCAATGGCTTCTTGTGGCGCTCGTTGCCCGAATTGCAATCGTTCACGCGTGAGTTGATCGAGAATCGCGCGCTATGCGAGAAGCTCGCCAGGAATGCGGAGGCCGACAGCCGGCGCTACGATATGTCGCACTTCCGGGCGCGACTGGATGAGCTACTCGAGCAACTTGACAGGTAACCTTCATGGAAGATCAAACCACAAGCACCCAAGTGCTGAACTATGACCCTGGTGTTTATTACCAGGGCCGATACTGGAACGACTACGAATACGTAGCCCGCGAGATGAACCGCCGCATCAGCGGCGATCCCGATATGCCCTGGTCGGAATACTTCCGCAGGACGACTGGTGGGCGGGTCTTCAAGAAGGCGCTTATTCTGAACTGCGGCAACGGATGGGTCGAGCGCGATCTGCTGCAGCGTGGCTTGATTGCCGAAGCGGTCGGGGTGGACTATGCAGACTCACTGCTGGAGGCGGCGCGCGCAGCCGCCGGCGACCTGCCCGCGCGCTACTACCGGCTCGACACGAACACAGCAGCATTTCCAGAGGGCGACTACGATCTGGTGGTCAATTTTGCGGCCGCTCATCACATCACCTACATTGATCGCGTGTTTCGCAAGTTGGCCGAGCTGTTGCCGGAAGATGGCTACTTCGTCAACTACGACTATGTCGGCCCCCACCGCAACCAATACAGCACGCAGCAATGGTTGGCTGCGCTGGCGTTGAACGCACGCCTACCTGCTCACATGTGCCAAGTGATGCGCTATCCCCACCTGCTCACCATGAAGCTCACCGATCCTAGCGAGGCTGTGCACTCCGAGCTGGTGATCCCCGTGATGAAGCGCTACTTTCACATCCTTGATCACAAACACATGGGTGGGGCGTTGGGCTACCTCGTGTTAACCCACAACGACCGGTTTTGGAACGCCAAGCCGGAGGAACAGGCGCACTGGCTCAAAGTCATCATGGATGCCGATGCCGATTATTTGCGCCGCTATCCCGGCTCGTCCATGTTCGACTACATCTCGGCTCGGCCGAACAAACGCAGCTTGGAGCAAACGGCGCAATTGGACGCATGGACGCGAGAAGAGGAAGCGCGCGAAGCGACGGCCCGACGTAATAACGGACTGTACTATCGCCAGACGCTCTACGCCGTGATCTTCTACCGGTTGATGAGCACAGGCAGCACAATCAAGCGACGGCTACTGCGGCGCAACTCATGATCCAACCCACAATCTCGACACCAACGACACCCACCGCCACCAAAAACACCTCTTTCCACTCTCTGAAAACCTTCTAATCACCTTCTTTACCCAAACGCGCATGCGTGTCGGCTAAGCGTTAGGTTGACAAAGCCGCACCGCGCCCTGGCTGACGCATCCCCTGCGCCCCTAAATATCGCCCACGCGCAGAGCAGAGCGCATTCCTCCCCGCTATGGTCTCCTGACGTGTTTCGCATACGTCAACCGAACACTGCCGCGCAATCGAGATAGCGGGACTGTAGGTGCATCCCCAGCTGCCGGCTCCCCGCTGTATCTCCGCGCGGTCTTTCCCGTCTTAATTTCCGAAGGACAGGACTCTCGGAGGCTAAAACTCACATGCACTTTGTTGGAAGAGCTAAAGTCAGAGTGATACATCTAGGTACGGCTGGACTCGTCGCGATGCTGGCTATGGCGGCGCTCTGGCCGGGCACGCCGGTCGTCGAGGCGCAGTCGCCGGCCAATGCCGAAGCGAACGTGATCCGCGTTGCGCCGTCGGGCAGCGACGTGCCCGGCTGCGGTTCGGCCACCCTGCCGTGCCGGAGCATCGCCTTTGCCGTCAACCAAGCCGCCTCTGGCGACGAAATTCGCGTCGCAGCCGGAACCTACCAGAACACCGGCCCCGATGCGCCATGTGCGTTCCTGATAGATGCAGTCGTCTGCGTCAACAGCAAGTCGTTGACCCTGCGCGGCGGCTTCTCGACCAGCAACTGGTCGTCCCCCAATCCATCGGCCAACCCCACGATCATTGACGGGCAGAACACCTATCGCGGCGTAAACGTCTTCAGGGCCAACCGGCTGACGATGGAAGGCTTCATCATCCAGAATGGGCGCGCGGTTCCCGACCCAGGCGATCCCAACGCCTTCGGCGGCGGTATGTCGGCAATCGAGAGCGTGCTCACCCTGCGCGACATGACGTTCAGGAACAATCAAGCCGTCGGTCCGAACACCGGCTCGGACCGTGGCGGAGCAGGCGCCGGCGGCGCGCTAGCGATCCGCTTGTCGCCAGCCGGGACGTCGTCCACACTGGAGCGCGTCACGTTCGAGAACAACACCTCGCTGGGCGGCAACAGCGCGGGTCGCGGCGGCTTCGCGTTTGGCGCGGTGTTCATCTATGCATCCAGCGTGAACATCGCTAACTGCACGTTCACCGGCAACCGCGCGCTGGCCGGCAGCGGCGGCAGCGGCATCGGCGGTGATGGTCTGCGAGCCGACGCCCTAGGCGGGGCCATCGCGCTGGAAGGCGGCGCCGTTGCCCTCCTCAGCGGCGTCCAGGCAAGCAACAACGAAGCCGTCGGCGGCAACGGCTCACAATATGGGGGTGGCGCCTTCGGCGCCGGCTTGATGTCGGAAGACTCGACGTTCACCGTCGTGGATTCGCAGTTTCGGTCGAACGTCGCCCGCGGCGGCAACGGTGCGTCCGATGGTGGGTTGGCCGGCGGGGGCGGCATCCTCGCCTTCAACTCGAACGCCAGGATCGAGCGCGTTCAGGTCATCGCTAATCGCCTATTCGGTGGGAACGCCAGCAGCGGCGGCACAGCCGGCACCGGCGGCGGCGGCGGGCTGTACCTGTGGCGCGCCCGACCAGATGCACCTGCGGTGAACGAAGTCATCAACACGATCGTCGCCGACAACTCACTGGAGATGGGCCAAGGTAGAAACGTCGGCGGAGGCGGGGGCGGCATTCAGGTCCAGGGATTGACCGCCAACCTCAATCACGTCACGCTGGCCCGCAATCGGCTGGGACCCGGGCTGATGGTCGGCCAGGCACTCGTAGTCGTACAAGCGCCCGGCGTGAGCGCGACCACTGCCAACCTGAGCCACAGCATCGTCGCCAATCACACTGCCGAGACGTCGGGGGCAACGGCCATCGTGGTGTTGCAGGGGAATACGCTGAACATGAACCGCGTCCTCTTCGCCGGCAACACGAGCAACTTGAATACCAACTTCGTGCCGCTGCCGCCTGGCACGATCAACGGCCTGAACACGGTTATCAACGCCGGCAGCGCCGGATTCGTGTCGCCCGGCGCGCCGGATTACAACTATCGCATCACATTGAACTCCCCGGCGGTGGATCAAGCCATCGGCAGTGGGACGTCGCATGACTTCGAGATGCAGTCACGCCCGGATGGGCAGGCCCACGACCTGGGCGCGGACGAACTGGGCACCAACGAGCCGCCACCGTCCGACCCATCTGCGCTCCCGGAGAAGGTCTACATACCGATTGCTACTCGGTAGAGCAGAGGCCGAAAACGCAAGCGCAGGGCAGAACATACATACAGACCCCGAGGTTCTCGAAGAACCTTGGGTCTACCGCTTCGGCACGCGCCATGGCACAACGAGTGGGTCGAACGGCAACATATTCGAGCCGTCTTTTCGGCTTCGTAGTCGGTGCGGCCGCATCTGACCCAAGCCTTCGAGACGCCCGGCTAAGTGGCTCCACTCGCCGCGCGTCACCCCCGCATAGACCACCGCAGCCAAGTCGTAAAACGCGATGAGTGGTACATCGCGCAGTCGGGCGTTCTTCACCGCCAGCCACACTTTGTTGCGCCCTAGCAAGCGGTTCTTGAACGCCGACCCCTCGCCGCTAGTGGCGCTGGTGTAGTGCAACACACGCGCCTGCGGCACATACAGGCAACGCCAGCCGGCGCGCTGCGCCCGCCACGCCAGGTCCACGTCTTCGAGATAAGCAAAGAAGCGCTCGTCGAACAGGCCGATCTCGTCGAGCATGGCGCGGCGATACAAACACGCGCCACCCGATGCTCCGAACACCTCACATGGCCGTTGCACTTCGGCTGAATCGGCCGGACAGCCGCGCAGGCGATCCCAAGCGATGGCCGCGCGATCCATGGCGATGCCGGCACTCTGCACCACGCTCGGCCGATCGGCAAAGAGCATCAGGCTGGCGCAGGCGCCGACCCGCAGAGATTGAGGATGAGCGATTAGGGATTGGGGATGCTGCATGGCGCGCACGAGCGCTTCGAGCCATTGCGGATCGGGCTGCGTGTCGTCGTTGAGGAGCGCGACGAAAGGCGCATCGCTGGCGCGGATGCCTTGGTTGCACGCCGCAGCGAAGCCCAGGTTGCGTTCGTTGCGAATGACGCGCACATCAGGCTGGGCGGCCAGCCATTCGGCGCTGCCGTCGCTGCTCGCATTGTCCACGACGATGATCTCGAAGTCGCGGAAGGTCTGCACACGCAGCGCAGCGAGGCAGTCCGGCAGCCACTTGCGCCCGCGCATGGTTGGAATGATGACCGAAACGAGCGGATCGCTCACGTTCCGATCAGTATACTGTTCGCCGATATGAAATCCGACCTGCCCAACTTGTTGCAAGCCCGCAACCTCGATGCACTCGTCATCGTCGGCCCCGACGGCTTCGGCCCGGCCAATGCGCCGTTCACCTACTTCATCGGCGATGCCCATGTGACCACCGGCACGGTGATCGTGAAGCGTCGCGGCGAGAACGCTGCGGAGACCTATCTGGTGCACAACCCGATGGAACGTGAAGAAGCGGCCAAGACCGGCTTGCAACTCATCAACAAGGCCGGCTACAAGCTGCCGGAGATCATCCAGCAAAAGAACGGCGATCGCCTGGCTGCGGAAGTGGAGCTTTGGCGGCGCGTGTTCCGCGACGTCGGCATCGCCGGGCGGGTGGCGTTCTACGGCGCCGACCACGTCAACACATCGTTCAATTTCCTCAGCGCGCTCATCCGCGAGGGCGTGTGCGAGGTGGTGACCGAGCAGGAAAACGACGTGATCAGCGCGGCGCGCCTGACGAAAGACGCGGATGAAGCCGCGCGCATCTGTGAGACCTGCCGGCTGACCGAAGCGGTGATCGGCGCGACGCGCGACTTTCTGCGCAGCCACCGCGTCGTCAACGAGACGCTGGTGACAAGTGACGGCGACCCGCTGACCGTAGCGGACGTGAAGCGCTTCATCCGACGCGAGGCCGTGGGGCTGGGCCTGGATATGCACGATTGCATCTTCGCCATCGGGCGCGACGCCGGCATTCCCCACAGCGCCGGCACGCCGGGCGATCCGATCCGGCTTGGCCGCACCATCGTGTTCGACATCTTCCCGCGCGGGCCGGGGGGCTATCACAGCGACATCACCCGCACCTGGTGCCTGGGATACGCGCCCGACCACGTGCAGCGCGCCTACGCGCTGGTGATGCAGGCGCACGACATGGCCGAAGCCGCCTTCAACACGACCGACTTCACTTACACCTTCAACGAAGCCGTGTGCGACTTGTTCGAAGCGCACGGACATCCCACCGTCCGGCAGAACTACGCGACGACGTGCGGCTATATGCATGGCCTCGGGCACGGCTTTGGCCTTGCGGTCCATGAGCCGCCGGGCATGAGCCTGAAGGGGCTGCGGCCGGATGAGAAGTTTCAACCGGGCACCATTGTGTGCAACGAGCCGGGCCTGTATTACCCGGACGACCCGCGCGGCGGCTGGGGCGTGCGCGTCGAGGACGATTACTGGTGCAACCTGGACGGCCGCTTCGAGCGCCTCACCGAGTTCGACCGCGCCCTGGTCGTGCCGATGTAGCAGGGATGCGCCCTGCTACGGCAGCGTCACCAGCCAGAGGTTGCGGTCGCGCGCGGAGAGAAAGACGATCTTCGACCCGTCGCGCGCCACATCCCAGTCGCCGTTGGCGATCTTGAACGGCGAGCCGGCGTCGGCGGCGACCAGTCGCTCCGCGCGTCCCGTGGTCACTTCGAGCTGCCAAAGTTCGTCGCTTGGCGCGCCGGGACGCAACGGGATATAGAGCAAGCGGCCGGCGTCGCGCCAGCGGAACGAGCCGAAGAAGTCCAAGCGCTGCGGAACGGGCGAAGGGTGCGCCAGGTCGAGCAGATACATGCCGTTCTGGGATGCATCGCGCGCCTGAGCGACGAAGTAGGCCAGCATGCGCCCATCCGGCGAGATGGACGCGCCTCGCAACCGCTCCACGGCGACCAGATCGCGCAGTGCGCCCGTGTCCACATTCAGCACGCTCAACGTCGGGCTGGGGTCGTTGCGATTCGCCCGCCCACCGATGAGCAGATGATTCGAGTCTGGCAGCCAGCCCAACGGCCCGCCACCGAAGCGCGTCGCGACCAGCCGCACGTCGCTGCCGTCCACGTCGGCGACGTAGATTTCCACGCGGCGCACGTCGAACCCGCCGGATTCTTGCAACACCGTCCACACGATGCGCGTCGCATCGGGCGAAAACGTGACGGCCCGCCCGCCGTTGTTGATCATCCAGCGTGCGCCGTCGCTCAGCCGTTCGATGACCGTTTGGCCGTTCTGCAGGTCGAGCGCCAGCGACAGGTCGCGGCTGAACGGGCCGAGGCGCTCGGTAAACAAGGTGGGCGGCGACAGCGGCGCATCCACAGCGACTGCCCAGATGCCGACCGGCGCAGTCCCATCTGGCTTATCGAGAAAGAGCACGCGGCGGCCGTCCGGCGAAAAAAAGGGCTGCACGCAACAGCCGCCGCTGGTGAGCGGAACGAAAGCCGGCGACGATCGAGGCATGGGGGATGGCGTCGCGGCGATGGTTGGGCGCGTCGGCGTCGCGATGATCGTGGCGGGAACGCGCGTGTCTGGTGCAGCCGGCGTCATCGGCGCGATCTCATTCGGCGGTGCCGCTGCCGCATCGGCGCACCCCGCCAGCATCAGGACAACGAGCAGCTCCGGAAGAAGTGTCTTTCTCAATTCTCAATTCTCAATTCTCAATTCTCAATTCTCAATTCCAATCCCTTGGCCAGGTGTGCTTGAACTCGTTGATGAGCGGCCCACCGAAGCGAATATCCGGCTGGTCGTACACGCTCTGCCACTTGCGCGGGTCGTCCAGGTCGCGTTGAAAACCCCGCCCGAACGCGCCGATCAACATCAGCGCGTCCCAGTCGGCATCAATCAGACGGTGCGCGTTGAAAGCGCGGCTCAACGTGCGATCGCGAATCTCCAAATGCAGGTGTGGGCGCGATGTGCAGGTGAGATCCGGGTCGCCGGTCAAGCCGATCACTTCGCCGCGCCGCACCCGTTGGCCGACACGCAGCAGCGGCCGTTCCAGCAGGTGGCCATAGAGCGACACGTAGCCGTTGGGATGGGCGATGAGCAGGTTGTGCGGTGCCGAGCCGTGCTCCGACGCATCCACCTTGAGCACCACACCATCGCCAATGGCGACGATCGGCGTGCCGCAACGCGCCGAGAAGTCAATGCCGAAGTGGATGCCCTGACCGGCACGATACCACTCGCGCCGTCGCGCAAACGCGCCTGTGCTGTTGCCGTATACCTGACCGAGTAGCCATGTGTCTGGGCCGGGCGGATCGGCAAAGGGAAGGCCAAAGACCGCTCCCGCCTCCACCTGCGCTGCCACCGGCGAAGGCTGCGCCGCCAGAGCAGAGCCAACGACCACGGCACAGGCCGCGACATACGCAACCATCGTCGCGCGAAATCGAAACGCTTTCACAGCAGGATTCATCCTAGAGGCCGAATCTGTGAGCGAGCTAAGCGTAGGATAAATCAACCGAAGACGATCCGGCCTTCGCTCATGTCCACGATACGAGCCAGCGATTCGATCGGCACATTGAGCACGCTGAGTGCGGCGCGCCCCCCTTCGAAGGTCTTCTCGATCAACGCGCCGATGCCGACGATTTCCGAGCCGGCGGCCTTGGCGATGCGTGCCAAAGCGAGAATGGTCTGGCCGGTGGCCAAAAAGTCATCAATGATCAACACGCGCTCGCCGGAGCGCAGATACTCCGGCGACGCCATGATCTCGACCTCGCGCTTCTTGGTGTGCGACGGTGCCGTGGTGAGGAAGACCGTGTCGGGCATGGTGATCGGCTTGGTCTTGCGCGCGTAGACGACGGGGATGCCCAGCGCGTAACCGGTGGCCAGTGCCGGCGCGATGCCGCTAATCTCGCAGGTGAGCACTTTCGTTGCATCCAGGTGTTTGAACAGCCGGGCGAACTCTTTGCCGCATTCCATCATCAGCACGGGATCCACTTGGTGATTGACGAACGAATCCACCTTGAGGATGCCCTGGCCCATGTTCTGGCCCTCGGCCAGGATACGTTCTTCGAGCGCTTTCATAGCGAGCGAGATTATAGGGATTCGGCTGCAAATGGGGCGCATTTCAGAAAAGGGAGAAAGGCGGGCGAACGAACCACAGGAGGAGCCGCTTCGATCACGTCGGCCGACGACTTGCCGCATAATCGTATACGCGTACAATCGCATACGCCTTGACCGATCTCACCCTTCCCCGACCGACCAGCGCCGCCACGTCGGAGTGGATCGCCGCCGCGTTGCGCCAAGCCATCCTACAGGGCGAATACAAAAGCGGCCAGCCGCTGCCGCAGGACGAAGTCGCCGCGCGCTTCGGTGTGAGCAAAATACCGGCGCGCGAAGCCCTGCTCCAACTCAAAGCCGAAGGGCTGGTCACGTTTTATCCCAACCGCGGCGCCGTCGTCTCCGAACTCTCCGCCGACGAGGTGGACGAAATCTATGCCATGCGCATCGCGTTGGAGACGTTGGCGCTGCGCCGCGCCATCCCCAACATGACCCGTGCCGACTTTGTCCGGCTCGACGGCCTGATCACGATCATGGACGACGAACGCGATGCCTTGAAATGGAGCGCGCTGAACTGGGAATTTCACGCGGCGCTGTATCGCCCGTGCAACATGCCGCGCCTGCTCGACGCGATCCGCGCCCTGCACACCAACGTCCAACGCTACGTGGTGATTTACCTGACCAGCGTGGACTACCACGCCGAGGCGCAGCGTCAGCACCGCGTCATTTTGCGCGCGTGCCGGCGCGGCAACGCCGACATCGCCGCCGACCAATTGGCGAAACACCTGGGCCAGGCAGCCAAGAAAATGACCGTTCTGCTGAAGAAGTGAGCGACCGAGGAGTGCCATGACGATTGCACGAGAGATCCCGACGACCGACGCCACCGACCCTATTGACACTACTGACACCATCGCCACCACCGTCAGCATCCCCATCCTTCAAAACATCGAGCGCCGGCTACTTTGGCTGAGCACACTGATGATTCACCACGCCAACAACGTGCGGCCCAACCCGGACAAGACTAAAGTCGGCGGCCACCAGGCCAGCGCCGCGTCGTCGGTCAGCATCCTCACCGCCCTGTACTTCCACTTCCTCAAGCCCACCGACCGCGTGCTGGTCAAGCCGCACGCCTCGCCGGTCTTCCACGCCGCCATGTATCTGATGGGCGTCCTGCCGCGCTCGTATCTCACCCGGCTGCGCGAATTCGGCGGCATTCAGTCCTATCCCAGTCGCACGAAGGACATCTCGCCGGTGGACTTCAGCGGCGGTTCGATGGGCTTAGGGCCGGTCGCCCCCACCTTCGCCGCGCTGGTGCAGAAATACGCCGAGGCACACTTCGGCTACACCACCGCCGATCGCTTCATCGCCATGAGCGGCGATGCCGAACTGGACGAAGGCAACATCTGGGAAGCGCTCATCGAGGAGGAGCTACAACGCCTGTCCAACACCATCTGGATCGTTGACCTGAACCGGCAAAGCCTCGACCGCATCACGCCCGGCATACGCGCCGCCAAGCTCAAGAAGTTGTTCGCCGACTGTGAATGGAACGTGCTGGAGGCGAAGTATGGCCATGATCTGCAAGCCATCTTCGCCTGCCCCGGCGGCGAAGCGTTGCGCCAATGCATTGACGACATGAGCAACGAGGAATACCAGCACCTCATCCGCAGCGACGGCGCCACCGTCCGCGAGGCGCTGGCCCGGCGTCGCTATGGCCGAGAGATTCTGCGCTGTCTGCGCGACGTGAGCGACGCGCAGTTGCCGACGCTGCTGGGCAACTTGGGTGGCCACGATCTACAGTTGCTCATAGACAAGCTCCACGAGGCCGAACGGACGACCGACCGTCCCAGCGTCATCTTTGCCTATACCATCAAGGGCTACGGCCTGCCGATCTATGGCGATCCGGCCAATCACGCCGCGCTGCTCAGCACCGAGCGTATCAACGAGCTGCGCGCTTCGTTCGGCCTGACCGAAGCAACGCAGTGGGATGGCTTCGACCCCGATTCGCCCGAGGGTCGCCTGTGCGCCCAGCGCGGCAGGATGCTGCGTTTGAAGGAGCGCGCCCGTGAGATTCCACCGCTGCCGGTGCGCGCCGAGGATGTGCCGGATGAGTTGAACGCGACGGCGTTGCCCGTCGTCTCGACGCAAGAGGCGTTCGGGCGCACGATGATGCGCCTGGCCGATGTGCCCAAGGTCGGCCCACGCATCGTCACGTCATCGGCGGATGTGTCGGTCAGCACCAACCTGGGCGGCTGGATCAACAAAGTCGGCACGTTCACCCTGCGCGAGGCGACCGACTACGAGGCTGGCCGCGCGCGCATCCTGAACTGGCAGCTTGGCAGGACTGGACAGCACATCGAGATGGGCATCGCCGAGATGAACCTATTCTCGCTGATCGGCCAGATGGGCATGGCGCACGAGCTGATGGGCCAACTGCTCTTCCCGATCGGCACGGTCTATGACCCGTTCGTCTGCCGTGGGCTGGACGCGATCATCTACGGGCTGTATTCCGGCGCGAAGTTCATCTTCGTCGCCACGCCCAGCGGCGTGACGCTGGCGCCGGAAGGTGGCGCGCACCAGTCGTCGGTCACGCCATCGCTCGGCATCGAGCTGCCCGAGCTGGACTACTACGAGCCGACCTTCGCCATCGAGGTCGAATGGGCGTTGTGTGAAGCGCTCAAGCAGTGCTGCGACCGGCAACAGGGCCGTTCGTCATACCTGCGGCTCTCCACCAAGCCGATCGAGCAGGCGCTGCTCGAACCGGTGATCGCTCGGCTGGGCAAAGACGAACTGCGGCGCCAATTCTTGGCCGGTGGCTACGTCGTCCACCGCTCCTCCGGCCTTCACGACCCGCGCGCGGCGCTGCATATCGTCACCACAGGCGTAATGTTGCCCGAAGCCATCGAGGCCGCGCAATACCTCGAAAGTGAGGGCGTGTCGGTCAACCTGATCAACCTCACCGGCCCGCGCCGCGCCTACGACGACTGGCATGCGGCGCAACAGCGCGGCGACGATGCCCATCACCTTGCAATGCTCATCCCGGAGGATGCGCGCCAGGCGCCTATCCTCACCGTGCACGATGCTGCGCCGCACGCGCTGGCGTGGGTAGGCAGCGTCTTCGGCCAGAGGACCCGCGCGCTGGGCGTGACCAAGTTCGGTCAGTCCGGCTACCGCGCCGATCTATATCGTTACTTCCACATTGACGTAGAGAGCATCATCTCGCATGGCTTTGCGTTGGTGGACGAGTCGCTACAATTCGGACGGGTGATGTGACATGCCCAGCCCCTTCCCCGGCATGGACCCCTGGCTCGAAGATCCGGCGCGCTGGCCGGGCGTGCATCAGGCGCTGATCACGTATCTGCGCGACGAGATGCAACCCCGCCTGCGCCCGCGCTATGCTGCTACCATCGGCGAGCGTGTCTACATCGCCGCACACCATCGCAGCATCTATCCCGACGTGACGATGGTTCAGCAGCCATTCAAAGAGGCCGTGGCGGAATATGTCGCCGGCGGGCCTCCTGCATCCGGCGACGAAGGCGACATCGCACAGCCTTGGATCATCACCCTGCCATCGGAAGAGGTGCGCGTGCCCTACATCGAGATCGTGCACCCGGAGAGCGGCGAGGGGGTCACCGTCATCGAGCTGCTCAGCCCGATCAACAAGACCGAAGGAGCCGGGCGCGACCAATACCTCGAGAAGCAAGCGGAGATCCTGCGCAGCCAGGCCAACCTGGTCGAGATTGACCTGCTCGGCGCCGGCCTGCGCACGATGCCAACGCCGCTGGATGCCGCCGGCAAGCCGCCGCCGCATCGCTACCTCATCGGCGTGTACCGCGCGACCGACCGAGAGCGCATCGAGGTGTATCCCGTCCGGCTCGACCAGCGCCTGCCGCGCTTTCGCGTTCCCCTGCGCGCACCCGATCCCGACATCGTCGTAGATTTGCAAGCGCCGTTCGACCGGTGCTACGACAACGGCGTATATGCCGACCTGGTGAACTACATGCATCCCGCACCGGTTGCGCTCTCCGATGAGGAGCAAGCATGGGTTCAAGCACGCCTCGCTGCGCGCGTAGCAAGTGCATGAGGGTGCATTCGCCAACGGAGGCAGACCCGCCCAGGCGTAAACGCCTGGGCTGAAAGGGAGCGGGATGCGCGGCTTGCCCGTATGCTCAGCGCTGGGATTTATCCCAGCGCGACTGAAGCGAATACCGCTGCTGGCCAATCCGCGTTCCCCTATTTTGAAATGCACCTGTGCATGATCGGCTGAGGTAAAGTTAGCGCCGCATGTCGAAGCCCATCGTCTTCGGCGCAGTGCTCAGCATCACTCTCGGATTGGCAGCGTGCGCGCCGCCCAGCATCAGCGCCCCGTTCACATCGGATCTAGGCCGGCTGCACAGCGAGCCGATTCCGGCGACCTACTACCCGACGGCGACACCCCTCCCTACGTGGACGCCATTGCCAAGACCGACCGCGCCTCCGCCGACCGTTGCGCCGCCAACCGCAACGCCGGCGCCGGCGGCCACCGCGACATCCGAACCGGCTGCACCCGCGCCCACCCTACCGCCGCTGCCGACGCTCACATTTGCACCCGCACCTTCTCCTACGCCGATCCCGCTGCCGACGATCGCGCCAACGATAGCCGCGGCTGAGCCGCGCACACTCGCCCTCGCCGCCGGCGTACCGAGTGCGAGTGACTCGAGCGGCGCCGCGTGCCCGGTGGTTTCTTCCGGCTACGACCTCGTGCCGATCGAGGGACCACCCTACAAGAACAACGCGCTGACGGACTACAACGCCGACCTGCGGCTCTCGGTGATCGGAGTGACACCGGCGGATGCACCCCCGGCGCTGGTAGATTACAACGGCGCGACCGATCCCGAAGCGCCCAAGCTGCACAGCCTATTTCAACCGAACCGCGTGCCGGCCTTCCTGCGTGCCTACTTGCGCTTCGACTGGGTGTGGAACGAGGGCCAGGGCGAACCCTACGGCGGGCGCGGCGGATTGAACCTGGACTGGCCGGCTGCCGCGTTGGAGCTGGCGACGACGCCAGGCGAAACGATCTACCCGCCGGCGCGCAGCCCGGCCATCTACAGCGGCGGCGCCATCGCACTCGTGCTCTTCGCCGGCGAACGCGAACTCACGCTGGGCTATTCCAGGCACGACGACGTAGGTGCCGGCTACGTCGTGCATCTGTTGAACCTGTGCGTAGATCCGAATTTAGTTGCGCTCTATCGCGCACAACTCAGCAGCGGTCGGCGCGCCACCGGCTACCTTCCTGCCGTGCGCAACGCCCAGCCGATCGGCACCGCTACCGGCGCGCTCATGGTCGCCGTGCGCGATCGCGGCGCATTCCTTGATCCCCGCTCGCGGAAGGATTGGTGGTAGCACCCAGTTCCGTCTGAGGCTCACAAGCCACTTTTGCCGTTCGCCTGCAGCCATAGGCTCGGCGTAGGACAAGCCGGCAGTTGCCGAATTGATCCCAATTTGGGTATAATGCCGGCAAACAAGTTTTAGGACGTGGGCCGCTAGCTCAATTGGCAGAGCAGTTGACTCTTAATCAATTGGTTGGGGGTTCGAGTCCCTCGCGGCTCACTTAGCGGACGAACGGGAACGGTTCGTCCGCTCTCTTTTCCACTCAGTTTCATCCTCCTCTCAGCTTGCCTCCCTATAGTCGCGGCACCGATCAGAAACGCGCGCATTGGGGTGTGGCCATGCGGCGTTCGTGCGGAACCGCAAAGCGTCCGAAGCCGGAGAGGAGAAAGGGCGATGCACAAAATGACACGAAAGGCGAATTGGCTGCCGAGCCTCGCGATTTGCGCATGCGCAGCGCTCGTGCTCAGCGCATGCAGCAACCCACTCAGACAGGAATCTACGCCCGAGCCGGCCCTTGCGCCGACGCGCACGCCCGTCTCGCAGCAGGAGCAGATCGCACGCGCCCAGGCCACGCCGACAATGACGCCTCGTCCTGCCGCCGAAGAGAACGCGACCGCTGAAGCCGAGCCGACCCAACCGGCTCCCACCCCTGCGGTTGCAATGCGCTACCCTGCTTGCGGCACAGTCAAGCCGGCCGTCGGCCAGATCACGCCGGATCTGTCGAGCAACGAAGGGCAGATCGCCTACGTGACTACCGACAACAACATCGTGTTGACCGACCCGAGCGGTCGCAAGATCACCCCGATCACGTCGGACGCGTTCATCTCCGAAAACCGGCAGGCTGGCCGCGTGTATCAATTCCCGACCTTCTCGAACGATGGCCGCTTCGTCGCCTTCGTCAGCCTAAGCGCCTCGGAAGGCTTCAACGGCATCACGAATACCGTCCACGTCGCACCGGCCTCGGGTGGCGCGATCACCGACCTGTACAGCACGGCGGAGTGGAATATCCCCTACGTGGACTGGTCACCGGACAGCAATCAAATCGCCTTCCTGACCATCAGCCCGCGCAGCGGCGCCATCCGCGTGGTGGGGCGTAGTGGGGGTGACATCTCGATCTTCGATACCGGCTCGCCGACCTATTGGCACTGGCGCGCCGACTCGGCAGCGATGATCACCCATCTGGGCGGCCGAGCGACGATGAAGGGCATGGCCAACGTCTCGGTCATCGAGGCGAAAGGCTCAGTCAAAGGCGAGCAAACGATCATCGAGGAGTTGCCGGGCGCCTTCCAGTCGCCGCACTGGTCGCCGGACGGCCGTCATATGCTGTTTGCAGCCTACACCGATGGACAAGACGAGCTCGTGCTGGCCGACGCAAGCGGCAAGCCCTTGTGCACGCTCGAATCCGTCGAGGACAGCGCCTACTTCGCCTGGTCGCCCAACGGCAAGTATGTCGCCATCCTGGACACGGCGCCGTCGCCGCAGGGCATCCTGGTTCCGGCAGCGCTGACGATCTATGACCTGATCGCCGGGACGAGCAAGGTCGTCCACGACGAAGCCTCGATGTTCTTCTGGTCGCCAGACGGCGAAAAGCTGGCCGTTTACTCGATCGTGTTCGACGCGACCATCACGCCGCTGGGCGACGGGACGGGCAAACTCGGCGCGCCGCTTGCACAAACGCGCTCGCCGGCCTTACGCATCGAGATCGTGGACGTCGCTAGCGGCGCCAAGATCAAAGTCGCCGACACCTACCCGTCGCGCCAGTTCATTCAGTATTTCCCTTACTTCGACCAGTATTCGCGCGCCATCACGCCCTGGTCGCCCGACGGACGCCGGCTCGTCCTGGCCAGCATCTCACCCACGCGCGAGACGGCAGATATCGCCGTGGCTACGCTGAACGCCGCCGGCACCAGCGTGAGCCTGAATCGCATCGCCGCCGGCACGATTGCATTCTGGTCACCCCGGTGACGAAACGAATAAGAAAAATGAAGAGAACGAGCAACCATTACCTCCTTGCGGCAACGTCTGCGCTCATGGCCATCGGGCTGAGCGCATGCAGCCTTGGCGTACCGGCGCAACAAAAACCGCGCGTCGAGCTGCCCCAAGAATTTCGCCTGCCGCAAAACGACCTGGTCAAGACGTTCGAGCGCCGCGTGGGGCGGATCGCCGTCGTCGCCGAGGACGGCAACATCGTGGTCATGGATCAAACCGGCGGCAACATCGTGCGCATTACCCGCGACGGCAACCGGCTGACGCCGGGGAGAAACGAAGCGCTGTTCTACAGCTTGCCGGTATGGTCGCCCGATGCCAAGCAGATCGCCATCGTAGAGCTGACCGCCCGGCGCACGCCTGCGAACGCCTTGATCGAACTCAACCCGGAGGCAGTGGTAATTCAGCGCGGGCCGAACAGCATCGTGATCGAGCAAACGGAGGAGGGCCAGACGATGCAGCCGGCCGAGCCGGGCATGCACATCGAGCGCCGGCCACAGCGCGTCATCATCCAGCGCAGCGCGGAAGGCGGCGAGCTCGTGTCCAGCGCCGTATATCTGGCTTCGGCAGACGGCAAGCGACCGCTGCGCGAGGTCTTTCTTTCTAGAACCCACGACATCCCTTACCTCGACTGGTCGCCGGACAGTGCGCACATCGCCTTCCTCACCCAGAACATCGAGGATCAGACCTATGAAGTGAATCTGATCGCTACGCAAGAGGGCGCCCGCCCGCGCAAGCTGTTCGGGGGAGAGTCGGTCTTCTGGAACTGGAACCCCGACGGCAAGACGCTGGTGGCCAAGGTCAGCGCATCGAGCGGTGCGCCCGACCGGCTCACCCTCGTGGATGTCATCAACGACCAGACGACGCGCATCTCGAACAAAGAGCGGCTGGCGTTCCAGTCGCCCCACTTCTCGCCGGACGGCGGCTACATGCTCATCACCGAGTCCGCCGACGCGTCAGGCCGGCACAAGTTGATCCTGGCTGACCGAATGGGCAAGCCGGTGCGGACGCTAACCGAGTTCGAGGGACGCATCAGCTTCGCATGGTCGCCGGCCGGCGCGAAGGTCGCCTACGTCGTGCATGCCGATGAGCGCGAGCCCGGCGGCCCGCTCACCGTGCTCGACGTGAACACCGGCGTCAAGAAGGTGATCAGCAACAAACCGGTCGTGGCTTTCTTCTGGTCGCCCGACGGCCAGCGCATTGCCAGCTTCAGCAGCGCCAGCGCCACCGACATCCCTCCGGACTTCAAGGGCTTTGACTTCACGCCGCCGCTCGACGTGCCGTATATGCTGCTGGAGACGATCAACCCAGAGGACGGCAGCACGCGCGGCCTGTTCTACTTCGCACCGACAGCAGCCTTTCAGCGACTCGCCGCCGAGTTCGACCGCTACAGCCGGTCGGTCACCATCTGGTCGCCGGACAGCCGCAAGCTGGTGTTCACCCTCACCTACGGCAACAGCAACGGCACGCGCGACTACGTGCTGGAGACGGAAGCGTCGGGCAGCATCAACCCGCGCGTGCTCGGCAACGGGTCGCTGGCCTTCTGGTCGCCGAAGTGAAGGCTCATAGATCGGGATAGATCGCTTCGGCCCCGCGCACGAGCACATACATCGGCGTGCCGGCGTCGCGCCACGATGCCACGGCGTCTTCGAAGATATCCATCGCGGTCGCCCAGTCACGCGGCGCGCTCAACTCGAACTGGCCGGCGCGGTCGAACAAGACAACGTAGCCTTGCGCCGGCATCCACGACAGATCGTTCACACACTCCTCGAAGGCGTCCCAGTTCGGTCGGAAGTAGGTCGGAAACTCCATCGCCGCGGCGCACGCCTGCAAGAACGAGGTTTTATCGCGAATCTCGCGCCCGTCCAGGTAGAACAAACGCCAACCGGCCTTCTCCAGCGCGCGGCGGAGCGTCATCTCGGACGCACGCGACCGAAAGCGATACACGCCCGGCGCGCGCGCCTGTGCAAGGACGACTTGAATCTTGCTCATCGTTCGATCACCCGCACGAAGCTCTCATAATGGTCTGCGGTGTAGTAGATTTCGCCCTCTGCGCCCATCACGATGCGGCGCGCGCCGCGGTCGTCCTCTCCCGGCGTCCGCACCGTGTATTCACGATAGTAGCCGCGTGGCCTGATCGGCAGTCGGCGCTCCCGGTTCTGGAAGGTCATCCCATCCTGGCGGTAGGGGAAGGGGCCGCCGCGCCGGATGAGAGCCAGTGTCTGCTGCGCTTCGTGCGGCAGCTCGTCCACGAAGACCACCGGCAAGCCGTCCATCCGCGCAGGCCGAGGGCGAGGCGTGATCACCGGCTGGGCGGTTGCGGCTAGCGTGGCGGCAACCCCAGAGGTCGGTGGAGGAGCGGGCGCAGGGGTGGTAGCCTGCGCTGCGCTGCAGGCTGCGATCAGGCCGGCAGTGATTAGACAACACAGCGCCAGCGCGATGACGAGCCGGCACCGGCGCGACCCCGCATCATTCATCACGGCTGCTCCTTCCTTTCCGGCGCATCTGCGCGGTCACAAGGATATATACATGCGCTGGCGCAGAATCGTCAAACGTAGCCGACGCTCTACAATCTCGGCAATATGACATCGTCCCCCACCCTAACCCAACGCACCATTGGCGACGCGTTCGACCACATCGCCCAGGCGACGTATTGTCAGGCCGGCGCCGTCATTGCGCTCAGCGGCGCGCTGGCCGCCGGGCTGGCGCAGGCGACGGCTAACGTCAGCCTAGAAGAAGGCGTCTCGGGCGAGGCACATGCGGCTGCGCGGCAGATGCAACAGGCCGTGTCGCAAGCGCGCATGCGCTTCCAGGCGCTGGCCGATCAGGACGCCGAAGCGATCGCGGCTTTCGTGGCGCTGCGCGAGCGCGGTGAAGCATTACAGGGCTACGCCGTGCTGTGCGACGGCTCGCGCGAGATGGCCGACCTCGCCCTCGGCGCGGCACAGGCCATGCAGGGCTATCGCGCACACGTATGCGAGCGCGCGAAGGACGATCTGGAATTCGCCCTCGCCTTGATGAGCAACACGGCGCGCGCGGCGATGCTCCTGCTGGACAGCAACCTGCGCATCTGGCCGCTGCCGGAGCTGACTGCCCACTACGATCCACACGTCACCCGGCTGGCGGCGGCAATTGCAATGCTCCGACCGGTAGAGCGCATTCGGCCACCATGCTAATGCCGAATTTGCGCGGCAAGCGGATAATCCAAATTGCACTGCGCTCAAGAACCGAGCGAGAGACGCATTATGAGAATCGAAGAACTCGATACCCCTGCGCTCGTGGTAGATCTCGACAAGCTCGAGGCGAACATCGCCAAGCTCCAGTCCTACCTTTCGTCACACGGCATCGCGAACCGCCCGCATATCAAAACGCACAAGATCCCTGAGATCGCGCACATGCAAATCCGCGCCGGCGCAGTCGGCATCACCTGCCAGAAGCTCGGCGAGGCCGAAGTGATGGCCGACGCCGGCATCCGCGACATCTTCATCCCCTACAACCTGCTCGGCGAGCACAAGCTCGCGCGGCTGGTCAAGCTCATGCAGCGCGCCACGGTCAGCGTGACGGCCGACTCCGAAGTGACCGCGCGTGGCCTGTCCGAAGCCGCCCGGATGGCCAACCGGCAGTTGACCGTGCTGGTCGAGTTCGACGCCGGCGCGCACCGCTGCGGCGTGCAATCGCCCCAAGAGGCGGCGGCGCTGGCCAAGTGCATCGCCGGCCTGCCCGGGCTGACCTTCGGCGGGCTGATGTGCTACCCGAACACGCCGCAGCTCGACCCGTTCGTGCGCGAGACGCGCGCCTTGCTCGAAGCCGAAGGGCTGGGCGTCGCCCGCGTGAGCGGCGGCGGCACGGCCTGCATGTGGCAAGCGCACACCCATCGTGAGCTGACCGAGCACCGCGCCGGCATGTATGTCTACGGCGACCGCGCCACTGTGCAGGCCGGCGCGATGCGCTTGGAAGAGTGCTCGTTCACCGTGATCGCGACCGTGGTCAGCCGGCCCACCGCCGACCGCGGCATCCTGGACTGCGGCAGCAAGACGCTCTCGTCCGACTTGCTCGGCCTGCAGGGGCACGGCCTGATCCTGGAGTATCCCGACGCGGTCATCTACGGCCTGTCGGAGGAGCACGGCCACGTGGACTTCTCGGCCTGTCCGAAGAAGCCGGCCATCGGCGAGCGGGTGACCGTGCTGCCCAACCACTGCTGCCCGGTCAGCAACCTGTTCGACCGCGTCGTCGGCGTCCGCAACGGCAACGTCGAGCTGACCTGGCGCGTGGCCGCGCGGGGCGCGGTGCAGTAAAACGCCATGAACGCCGAACGCACTCGGAGTGCGTTCGGCGTTCACATCACGCGCTGCATTCGGGCACGTGCGCGAACAGCGCCTGTGCCAAGGTCTCCAGCTCGGCCTCGGTGGTGTAGGCCTGCACCGACAGCCGCGCCAGCTTGAAGTGATGCCACTCGATCAACGGCATCTCGATGCGATAGCGCTCGTGCAGGATCGCCCGCAGCGCGTCGAGGTTCACCCGGTCCGGCAGCCGGATCGCGGCCATCTGGCTGAACCAGTCGAACGACTCGGGGCAGATCGGCTCGACGTCGAAGTGCGCCTCGATGCGCCGGCGCGTCCGGCAGACCCACTCGTGACAGCGCATGCGCACGGCCGCCCAGTCGTGCTGGCGCATGAAATCAATCGCCGCCGGCACGGCCAGGAACGCCGCCAGGTCGCGCGTGCCGAACTGCTCCACGTAGTCCTGCATCGGCTTGTCGGAGACGACGTCCGGCCGCCAGCCGTGCCCGACGATGAGCGGCTCGATCAGGTGCTGGACCTCGCGCCGGGCGTAGAGGAAGGCGCTGCCCTTCGGCCCCATCATCCACTTGTGGCAGTTGCCGGTGTAGAAGTCGGCGCCGATCGCGTCGAGGGCGAGTTCGCGCTGGCCGGGCACATGCGCGCCGTCCACGACCGAGAGGATGCCGGCCTCGCGCGCGCGGCGGCAGATCGCCTGCACCGGGAAGGTGAGCGCCGTCGGCGAGGTGATGTGGCTGAGATACACCACGCGGGTGCGCGGCGTGACGCCCTGCCAGAATGCCTCGACCCACGCTTCAGGCGTGCTCACCGGCAGCGGCATGTGCCGGCGGATGTAGCGCGCGCCGGTCTTGCTGCAGGCGTACGCCCAGGTATTGTTGCACGCGCCGTATTCGTGATCGGTGGTCAGGATGTGGTCGCCCTCGCGCAGCCACGCGCGCAGCGAATGGGCGACGACGTTGACGCCCATGGTGGCGTTGGTGACGAAGGCGAGCTGGTCGGGCGTCGTGCCTAGGTAATCCGCTAACGCGGCGCGCGCCGTGTCCATGTTCTCCAGCCAGCGATGCACGTAGCCGCCGGGGTGGCGCTCGAACTCGCGCTGCCAGCGCTGGTATTCCTCGAAGACCGGGCGCGGGCACGCGCCGAACGAGCCGTGGTTGAGCAGCACGATGTCGCGGCGGAGCAGGAAGAGGCGGGATAGGTCGGTTGAGTCCGTCAGGTCGGTTGGGGTTGAGGTGGTCATGGTGTATGGATGGTCGGAATGCGTCGCGATGGTATGCATTCGATGGGGGTGAGTGTACCGCGTCAGTCGTGCGCCTGCCCTGCGATTTGCGCGCCGTCTGCCCTCTAGCCCTAAACCGCCGGGCTGAACATACAGGCGAGTCAACGACCCTTCGGCCAACGTTCGACCTGCGCATCGCCCGCTTCGCTCAGCGCGGCCATTCATGGCCGCGCGGCTGGATGTCCCGCCTCGGGGCTTGCGCCCAGGAGGCGGGACGGTTTGATATTCGCCCGGGACTGAGCGAAAGCCAGTCCGCGGCCAGGACACCGGCCGCGCCATCTTTCAATCCTCGGCGGCGCAGCCGTAGCCGCGCCGCATTTCCGGACACCGATGTGCAGACCTGGAAAGATGTGGGGCGCACACACACGAAAACCGTTGTTGTCGTTTCGGTTGTTCGGGTTGTTCCTGTCGCGGTTGGCGCAACGCACGTTGTCTGTGTTGTTGTTGAACGCGCCGCCGCGCAGCACGCGCGCCTCATCGGCCGGGCCCTTCATGACGAGCCTTGCGGCTCGGACATGACGTTCAGCGAGGTCTTGAGCCACCCACCCAGCAAGCGGCCGATCTCCGCCACCATTCCGGACGCGTGGCGATATTGCGCCGACGTGATCCACTGCCAGCGTTGGCACAGGCGCAGATAAAGCCGCACTTTGAGCAACTCGGCGTCGGCGGCGCGCAGCTTCGTCGCGCGCGTGCCGCCGCGCTGGCTGTTCGCCTCGATGAGCAACTCCTGGAACTCGAGCGCCGCTCCTTGCAGACGGTTGGTCACCACGAACCGCTGGCTGCGCGGGAAGTTCAGCGTGAGCGGCACCAGCCACGACACGAAGTCGTAGGTGCGCGTGAAGATGGTCATCTCTGCACCGACGTTCTTCGTGGTCGTCCCCGTCTTGGCTTTCGCTTTCGAATCCATAGGCCTTGCACCTCTGGGCCCAGCAGGCCACACTCAGCCAGCAGCGCACGGCGCAAGCCGTAGGTGTCGCCATAGCGGGCGTGATTGATCCAGCCTCTGATCGAGGCATCGAGCATGTTGCGCGGTTAAATTCGAACGCTGCCGCAGGCGCATGCCCGCGTTTGCCGCGCGAGGCGCGCTCGTAGGCCAGCCACAGGTTGTCCCAACCGTAGACTTGCGGATAAAGTTCGCGCTCAGGTTGGATGCTCATCTTTCCAAAAAATCGTTTTTCCCATGACCAAAGTGACAGAGCGCAGAGGAACAGAGATCAGAGGTGGATGGGGGGCGCACACACACGAAAACCGTAGTAGTCGCCTCGGATGCCCGGGAGGAACCAGCCGCGGAAGGCGCAACGCACGAAGCCTGAGCTGATGAGGTCGTCGAACGCGCCGCCGCGCAGCACGCGATACGTGCCCTGCGAAGGACCGGCCGGATTCCTGACCTCCTTCCCTGCTCGCCGCTCATATTCCTTTTCGTCGTACCAATCCGCGCACCACTCCCACACGTTGCCCGCTATGTCGGCGCAGCCATAAGGGCTGTCGCCCAGCGGGCTGTAGCGTCCGACCGGCGTTGTGTCTTTCACGTTCATGTCGAAGTTGCAGCGCCGCTGATCAGGCGGATCGTCGCCCCACGGCCAGATGCGCGCGTGGCGGCGTCGCTCATCCCAGCGCGCGGCTTTCTCCCATTGCGCCTCGGTCGGCAGCTGGACGTCGCGCCCGCTCGCCTCGCTCAGCCAGCGGCAAAAGGCTACCGCATCATCCCAGCTCACGCACGTCACGGGATGATCCTGCTTGTGCGTCACGTCGCTCTTCGGTCCGCGCGGGTGTTGCCAGTTCGCGCCCTTCACCGCCTCCCACGTGCCGCCCGCGTAAACCCATGCGCTGCCCATTTCGTCGGCTGTAGTCTTGTAACCCGTGGCCCTGGCGAAGGCGGCAAACTGCGCCACGGTGACCGGATACTTGCCGATGAGATATTCATCCAGATAGACCCAGTGCTGCGGGATCTCGTCGTCCCAGGCGTTCTTGTCCTTGGCCTTGTCGCTGCCCATGAGGAACTCGCCCGCCGGCACGCGCACCAGCTCCAGGCGAAAGCCCAGCTCGGGCAGCTCGATCAGCAGCGGGTCGGCGGACAGTGACCCACCCTCACGGGGTGTTCGCTCCGCTCCGGAACCCAGTGAGGGTTCAACAACGGACTGTTCAAGTCGCGCACTCAGCGCCACCCCCAATGCATCCGCGCGCGCCTGCAACGCCCGCATCAGCCGCTCGTAGCCGCGCGGGGCATACAGGTCCACCCCGTGCCAGTCGCCCAGGCGATCGGGAAAGTCGCACGCTTCTAACCGCAGCGGGATGATGAAGATGGCGTCCTCGGCCAGCTTGTCGGCGATGTCCAGCGCGAACTCGATCTCGCGCTTCACGTAGCCGTCCTTCTTGACCGAGCGCTGCGACAGGCACACCAGGATCACGTCGCTGGCGCGGATGGCCTTCGGGATTTCGACCTTCCACTTCTGGCCGGGCAGCAAGTCCTCCTCATCCAGCCACGGTTGAACCCCGTGGGCTTGCAATTTCGCATACAACTCGCGCACGGCGGGCTTATCGTCGGAGGCGTGACACAGGAAGACGCGCAGCGGGCCGGGTGGGCGGGCGACGACCGGTTCTTCGGCGCGCAGAGCATCCGCTTTGGCCGTGGCAGTCTCGGCCACGGGAGGCGCGGCCGGAGACGATGTGTAGATCTCCGCCCAGGGTGCGCTCGGAAACTCGCGCCGCGCCCGCGTGACCAAGTCGGCCAGTCGGTCGCGGCTGTCGAAATACTTGATCAGGTTGATGATGGCGATCGGCAGCTTATCGGTCGGGCTGACAACTACTTCGTAGTTGACCCTCAGGTCAGCGCAGAAGATGCGCAGGTCATCGGACACGGCGCGTTCGAGCAGAATCTCGCGCAGCCGGACGAGGTTGACCTGTAGCTTGTCCCCCATGGCGTCATATTGTGCCCGCCGGTGGATGGATGTCAAATGTGAGCGCCACGGCGCGCTGCGGAGAGCGCGCCCTACGACAATACCGACACCAACGACACCAACGACACGAATGACACGAATGACACCACCGACACCGACTCCGCTGCGGTATAATCCGAATACTCACCCGGTGAGTATTCGACGCCGATGCACTGTCCGCCCAAACGCTCCCCCTTCGCCGAGCCAGTCGTGCTGGGCCTGCTGAACGAAGCGCCCGCGCACGGCTACGCCCTGTTCGCGCGCATCTGCGACGACCTGGCCGGCGTGTGGCAGGTGGGCATGAACCGGCTATACGCCCTGCTCGACACGATGGAGCGCGACGGCCTGATCAAGGGTCATGCCGAACAGGCCGGCAACCGGCCGGCGCGGCGCGTCTTCCGCATCACGGCCAAGGGGCGCCGGCGCTTCGAGGCCTGGCTGCACACGCCCAGCCGGAGCATGCAGGACATGCGCGTCGAGTTCCCGCCCAAACTGTACTTCGCCCTGCATCGCGGCCCGCAAGACGTGGCCGAGCTGGTGCAGACGCAGCGCCTCGCCTGCCGAGACGAGCTGGAGCGCCTCGCCGCGCGCTTGCGGGACGCCCGGCCGGACGACGGCTATCACGCGCTGGTCTACGACTTCCGCATTCGGCAGGTGCGCGCCATCTTGGACTGGCTGGATGCGTGCGAACGCGCATCGCTGCAGATCGCCCGGCGCCATCGCGCCGCTTACGCTTCGACCCATGATTGAACGACTCTCTCTCCTCACCGCCGCGCTGCTGCTTGCGACTGCGCTCTCCGGCTGCGCGCCGCCGGCGCGCGCGTCATCGCCCGCGCCGCGCGCCGTCCTCACCGCCGCCGCGGCCGCCGACCTTCAGTTCGCCTTGACCGAGATCGCCGAGCGCTTCGAGGCACAGACCGGCCACAAAGTGACGCTGGCCTTCGGCTCCACCGGCCAACTGGCGCAGCAAATCGAGCACGGCGCGCCCTACGACCTGTTCGCCGCCGCCAACATCCAGTTCGTGGACGACTTGGCACAAAAGGGGTTGATCATCCCGGAGTCGGTCGCGCTCTACGCGCGCGGGCGCATCGTGCTGGCCGTCAACCATCAATCCGGCGTCCGGGCGGCCAAGCTGGAGGACTTGACGTCGGCCCAGGTGACGCGCATCGCCATCGCCAACCCCGACCACGCACCATACGGCCTGGCCGCCCAACAGGCGCTGGAAAGCGCCGGCGTGTGGGACGCCGTGAGGCCGAAGCTGGTGCTCGCCGAAAACGTGCGCCAGGCATTGCAATTCGTGCAGACCGGCGATGCGCCCGTTGGCATCGTGGCACTCTCGGTGGCGAATGTGCCGGAGGTCACCTACACCCTGATTGACGCTGCCCTTCACCGGCCGCTCGACCAGGCGCTCGGCGTTGTGAGCACGTCGAAACAACGAGCCATCGCGCTCGACTTCGCCCGGTTCATCAACGGCGAGCACGGCCGGCCGATCATGCGCAAGTACGGCTTCGTGCTGCCCGGCGAGATCGAGTGATCGTCGAACGCGCCTGCTATGTCGCTTGACCGCGAGTGGACGCCGCTCGAACTATCGCTATGGATCTCGACCTGGGCCGGTGTGCTGGCGCTGACCTTCGGCGCGGCCTTGGCCTGGGCCTTCGCCCGCCTGAACTTTCGCGGCAAGTGGGTGCTCGAAGGCGCGACGATGTTGCCGCTGGTGCTGCCGCCCACCGTGCTGGGCTACTACCTACTGATCGCACTGGGCCGGCGCGGCATCGGCCCGGCCTTCGAGCAAGTCTTCGGATTTCCGCTGGTGTTCTCGTGGCCGGGCGCAGTGATCGCCGCCGGCATCGCCGCGCTGCCGCTGGTCGTTCAGGCCGTCAAGCCCAGCATCCTCGACCTCAGCCGAGAGATGGAGGATGCCGCACGGGTGGACGGCTGCGGCGAGCTGCAGGTGTTGCGCTACATCACGCTGCCGCTCATCCGCGCCAGCTTGATCAGCGGCGGCATTCTCGCCTTCCTGCGCACACTGGGCGAGTTCGGCGCGACGCTGATGGTGGCCGGCAACATCCCCGGCCGCACCCAAACGCTCTCGATGGCCGTCTACGATGCCGTGCAGGCCAACGACCTCGACCTGGCCAGCCGGCTGGTGCTGCTACTCTCAGCCATCACCTTCGCCTTGCTGTTCGTGGCGCTGCGCCTCGGCGATCGAACGCGGCAGGGGAAGTGAAGGATGGAGGAGTTGCTCGCTCATGTCACGCAGCCGACCGCTCCCGCCCCTTTCAGCCCGGGCGTTTACGCCGGGGCGGGTCTGCTACATCTGCCCGCGTTGGCGAATGCACCCCACCGATCGTTAAAATCTACCCCCATGACGACAGCGCGCAAAGCGACGGCAAAAGCAACAACCAACGGCGTCACCGCGACGCGCGCCGAGCTGCAACGCAAGAAGAAAGAGCTGGCCGCCATCCGCGAAATCCTGCTCTCGATCAATGCTTCGTCCGACCTGCGCTCCATCCTGAACGGCATCACGCGAACGACGACGCGGGTGATGCGCGTGGACTCGACTTCGATCTACCTGCTCGACCGGTCATCGCAGCGGCTGATTCTCAAGGCGACGACTGGCCTGTTCCCGCAGGCCGTGGATCATGGCTACCTGCACATGGGCGAGGGGCTGACCGGCTGGGCCGCACAGCACCGCCAGTTGGTCGCCGTGCGGGACGCACAGCGCGACCCGCGCTTTCACGAAGTGCCCAACACGCGCGAGCGCTCGTTCAAGTCGCTGATGGCCGTGCCGCTGATCAGCCAGGATCGCGTGGTGGGCGCCATGAACGTGCAAACGCACCGCCGACACACCTGGACGGCGGCCGAAATCGAGTTCGTCTCGCTCATCGGCGAGGTCGTCGCCGGCATCCTGGAGCGCGCCATCCTGCAGGAAGAGAGCGAGCGCAAGGTGCGCGAGATGCAGGCCGTCGCGGAGGTCAGCCGCGCCGCCATCTCCCCGCTGTACCTGGACGAGACGCTGCGCGTGGTGGCCGAGATGGGCGCACGCGCGGTGAACGCCCGCCATTGCTCGGTCTTGCTGCTGGACGAGACGGTCAACGCCTTCATGCCGCGCGCCATCTACGACCGCAAGCCGAACGTCCCCCCGGAACCGCCTTGGCGACTCGACGATCTGCCGCTGCTGAACATCGAGAAGCTCAGCGAACCCGTGCTGGTGAACGAGACATGCTGCGAGCTGCAGCCGGCGCATGCCAACTGGGCGGCGCAAGCGCAGTTGGGCGGCCTGATGTGCGTGCCGATGCAAGTGCGCGACCGCACCATCGGCCTGCTCAACATGTGGACTGAGGGCGCCGGCGAGTTCACCGAAGCGCAGGTCGAGCTGTGCACCACGCTGGCCAACCAGATCGCACTGGCCATCGAGAACGCCCACTTGATCGGCAACGCGGCCATCGTCAAAGAGATGAACCACCGCGTGAAGAACAACCTGCAAAACGTGGTGATGCTGTTGCAGATGCAACTACACGACGCCAGCGACAAACTCACCGCCAAGGAAGTGTTGCACGAGAGCATCAATCGCATCATGAGCATCGCCGCGGTGCACGACGCGCTGGCGCAGGAAGGCTTCCGGCTGGTGGACGTGAAGGATGTGATCCTGCGCGTGGTCGGCCTCACCCAGGCGAACATGGCCCGGCCCGACCTCGACCTCGCCATTCACGTGATGGGCGATTCGCTGCGGATGAGTTCGCGCGCCGCCACGGCGCTGGCCCTGTGCGTGAACGAATTGGTGCAGAACGCCATGGAGCATGCCTTCGTCGGCCGGGACAAGGGCGACATTACCATCAGCCTGATTGACTGCGGCGGCACACTCGAAGTGGAGGTGCGCGACAACGGCCTGGGCAAGGCCGCCGGCGGCATGGACGCGCCCAGCTTGGGGTTGAACATCGTCAACATGCTGGTGCACGAAGACCTGCGCGGCACGTTCACCTTGAAACGCACTGCGCACGGCACGACCGCCGTCATCCAAGCGCCGTTCAGCTATACCGACGTTGCCGGTTGATGCGGCACCAGGCGATCTTCCAACAGCTTGCCGTCGCGCAGGCGGAACACGCGGTCGGCCACGCCCACCACCTCCTCGCTGTGGGTGACCATGACCAGGTTCTTGCCGGCCTGGCGCGTCAGCGTGTCCAGCAGATCGAGCACCAGCTTGCCGGTGTCGTAGTCCAGGTTGCCGGTCGGCTCGTCGGCCAACACCACCAGCGGATCGTTGATCAGCGCGCGGGCGATGGCCACGCGCTGCTGCTCGCCGCCGCTCAGCCGGTCGGGGAAGGCATCCATGCGGTGCGCCAGGCCGACCTGGTCGAGCAGCATTTCGGCGCGCCGGCGGGCCTCCGGCGAAGGCCGGCCGCTCAGCTCCAACGGCAACATCACGTTCTCGCGCACGCTCAACGTAGGAATCAGGTTGAACGCCTGAAAGACGAAGCCGATGTGGTGGCGTCGGTAGAGCGTGCGCTCCGTGTCGCTCATGCGGGTGATGGCTTGGCCGTCAATCCACACGTCGCCGGAGGTTGGCGCGTCAATGCCGCCGATCAGGTTGAGCAGCGTGCTCTTGCCGCTGCCGCTCTTGCCCAGCAGCACGCTAAACTCGCCGCAGCCGAACTCGATGCTGACGTCGTTCAGCACGACGCGCGACGCGCCGCCTTCCTCGTATACCTTCGTCACATGGTCGAGCTTGATAATGCCGGCGCAGTTATTCGTTGTCTGATTAGCCATCGCACGGGATCATAGCGGCGGAATTTGAGCGCTGGATAAATTCCAAGCGCAACGCTCCTTCTGTTCCATGCGCCGATGCGGGTGCATCTTCGAACCAGGCAACCCACAGCGGAGTGACCGGTGACCGTGCAGGCACACTTCAGAGAGGCAACCAAAGCTGAAGCAAGGCTCCACGGGTTGCTGCATCGCCCGTGCTTTCAGCCCTGGCGTTCACGCCGGGGCGTCCCAGGCATGTCCGAATCCCCCATTTTGAAACGCAGCCGACGGGTACGGGTACATTTCAATGAAAACATTGGCTCGCACTTGCCGCCGCCCGGCGACTAAAGTCGCGGGCTACACGATGCCAAGTCCCTGCAGGACTGATTTTGAGCCTGCGAAGCAGGCTTCGCTGTGCGTAGCCCGCAGCTTTAGCTGCAGGACAGTGCAACAGCATGTGCTGGCCGGCAGCGGTATTCGCTTCAGTCGCGCTGGGATAAATCCCAGCGCTGAGCATACGGGCACGCTGCGCGCATCCCGTCCTCTTCAGCCCAGGGTTTACGCCAGGGCGGGTCTGCTACGTCTGCCCCATTCGCGGCATAGATAGGCGCGGAACGGCATCCGCGCCCGGCCATGCAAATTTTGCCCCCTATGCATGAATGCAGCCGACGGTACCGTTGGCTGCAGCGGAGTGATACAATCGTGATGCATTTGGGCGGTTAGCTCAGTTGGTTAGAGCGTCTGTCTTACACACAGAAGGTCGGGGGTTCGAGTCCCTCACCGCCCATCACTCCAATCCCGCCGGCACGACCACCGTCATCGTCCCGGCGGCGAGGTCTATCGTGCGGATCACGCTTTCGATGGCCGGCAGCAACAGCTCGCCGGCAGCGGTCTTCACCACATAGACGTCGTTGCTGCCCGTGCGTAAGACTTCGCTCAATTCGCCCAGCGCCTCGCCGGACTCGCGCACCACGCGCAGGCCGATGAGTTGATAGGTGTAGTATTGGCCGGGCGGCAGCGCCGGCAAATCGCGCGTGCAAACGAGCACACGCGCGCCGCGCAGCGCTTCGGCGGCGTTGCGCGTGGCGATGCGATCCAGCTTGAGCAAGACGCCGCCTTGATGCGGGCGCTGCGACAGCACGCGGTGAGGATGCTCGGCGTCGTCGAGGTAAATGCGCGCGACGCCATCGAGAATGCCTTCGTATTCCGGGGCCAGTTGCACTTTGATCTCGCCTGCAATGCCGTGCGGGCGAGATACTTTACCCACGACGAGGAACTGACGCGGCGACTCTGCCACGAGAGCAAGTTGCGCTTTTCCCCTGCGCCGCGCGTTAATCGCGGATGTCCAGCACGACGCGCTTGCGAGATCGGGTGGCAGCGATGCGCAGCAGCGTGCGGACGGCGTTGACCAGCTTGCCCTCGCGCCCGATCACGCGCCCTACCTCGCCGGGCGCTACGTGCAGCTCCAGGAAGACCGTGTCGCGGTCAACCGACTCGGTCACCTTCACCTGGTCGGGGTGATCCACCAGGCCTTTGGCGACATACTCGACCAGCTCTTTCATCGTTCATCAAACGCCAGCTCATTCGGCGGCAGCTTCGGCCGCCCGTTCGGCCTTCTTCGGGTTGGGGACAGGCTTGCGGCCGATGCGCGTCTTGGGGTTGATCACTGCAGCAGCCTGTGCGTGAGTCGCAGCCTCGGCCAGCAACACTTCGGGAGATTCGCCCTTCTTCAATCGCTCGAAGCGCGCCGTCGTGCCCGTCTTGCGGAACAGTTGCTGCACCGCCTCGCTGGGCTGCGCGCCCACTTTCATCCAATAGAAGGCGCGATCTTCTTGCACCATCACCGTCTCCGGCTCGGTGCGCGGATTGTAAGTGCCGATGACTTCGATAAACGCACCGTCGCGCGGCGCTTCTTTATCGCACACCACGATACGATACGTCGGTTGCTTCTTGGAACCCATGCGGCGTAGTCGAATTCGAACCATTGCGTCTCCTTGATTATCTTCTCCTGGCGCCTATCAACCCGCTCATCATGCGCAGGCGCGGGTTGTTCGCCAATTGCTTCATCATGCGTTGCGCTTCGCGGAATTGCGAAAGCAGTTGATTCAACTCCTGCACGCTCGTGCCGCTGCCTTTGGCGATGCGACGCTTGCGCGAGGCATTCAGGATGTTCGGGTTGCGGCGCTCTTCGCGGGTCATCGAACTGATCATCGCTTCCACGCGCTTGAACTGCCGCTCGGTCATCTCCGGCGAGATTTGCTTGGTGAGCTCTTTCATCCCGGGGATCATGGCCAGCAGGTCGTTGAGCGGCCCCATCTTCTTGATCTGCCGCATCTGCGCGAGGAAGTCTTCCAGGTCGAAGCTGGCCGACATCATCTTCTCGGCGGCCTTCGCTGCTTCCTGCTCGTCGAACTGCTGCTGCGCTTTCTCGATGAGGGTGAGCACGTCGCCCATCCCCAGGATGCGCGAAGCCAGCCGATCGGGATGGAAGACTTCGAACGCGTCGGGCTTTTCGCCGGTGCTGAGGAACTTGATCGGCACGCCGGTGACTGCGCGCATCGAGATGGCCGCGCCGCCGCGTGCGTCACCGTCTATCTTGGTCAGGATCAAGCCGGTGAGGCCGACGCGCTTGTTGAACGTATCGGCGATGTTGACAGCCTCCTGGCCGGTCATGGCGTCGGCGACGAGCAGCACCTCGGCGGGTTTGACGCGCGACTTGATTTCCTCTACCTCGCGCATCATCGCCTCGTCAATCTGCAGGCGTCCGGCCGTGTCTATGATCACGACGTCGAGCGCACTCTGGATCGCCTTCTGGATGGCGTGTTGTGCGATCTGCGGCGGCGGCGTTTTGTCGCCTTCCGAGA
The DNA here is from genome assembly GCA_025998955.1 of Candidatus Roseilinea sp. NCBI lineage: Bacteria > Bacillati > Chloroflexota > Candidatus Thermofontia > Candidatus Roseilinea > Candidatus Roseilinea sp. The sequence goes on along the minus strand of AP024676.1, from coordinate 358,868 downwards.
AGACAGGAATGTTGATCTGTTTGCCCAGTGTCTCCAGTTGCGTGATGGCCGCCGGCCGGTAGGTGTCGGCAGCGACCAGCAACGGTTTGCGACCGTCGCTGCGCAGGCGCAACGCCAGCTTGGCCGCCGTCGTTGTTTTGCCGGAGCCTTGCAGGCCAACCAGCATGATCACCCGCGGCGGCGGACCGCCCAAGTCGAGCTTGCCACCCTCGCCAAGCGTCTTCAACAGTTCATCGTGCACGATCTTCACCACGGCCTGGCCGGGGGTCAGGCTCTTGTGCACCTCCGCGCCGATCGCCCGCTCGCGCACGCGCGCCAGAAACTCCTTGGTGACCTTGAAGTTCACATCGGCTTCGAGCAACGCGACGCGCACCTCGCGCAGCGCCGCGTCCACATCCTGCTCGGTCAGGATGCCGCGCTTGCCAAGGCGGTCGAAGATGGCTTGCAGCTTGTCGCTCAGCGATTCGAACATGATCCCCAGAATGAACCTCGAAGGCGTGCCGGCCTTCGGATGAAAGCGCAGTATTCTACCTTAAATCCGCACGATTCTGGCAACGTGGACGATCGCGCCCTGCCGCGAATAGAGCCTGAGGCTCTCCTGGGCGAACGCACTGCGCACGTAGGCGAGCGCCGCGCCGCGCGTGGCGCTGGTGACCTTCCCGACGACTTCGCCATTCTCGGTGAGGAGCTCTTCGCCCGGTGACAGCGAGTCGGCGCTGCTGGTCAGCCAAACCAGCTTCTTGGCGATTTGCCCTCGGCTCTCCATGCGGGCAATGATCTCCTGGCCGGTGTAGCATCCTTTGTTGAAGCTCACCGCACCCCACAAGCCGGCCTCGAGCGGGATGTACTCCTCGTTGATCTCGTTAGGGAAGCGCGGATAGCCCTGCAGAATGCGCCAGGCCTCGAAGTCGGGGGTGAGTGGCGACTTCTCCAAGTGTGGCGCAAGGTCGAGCCCGCTGCCGACCAGGAAGAACGTCAGGCCGATGGCCTGAGGCGCGCGCACGATGGTGACTCGTCCATCGCTACTCAGCGGCGATTCGACCGTGCGATGCGCATACGCCGGCAATGCGAGCAGGCTCGTGTCCGGGCTGATCTTTTCGACGAAGCGCCAATCGCCCTCCGCGCCGATGCCGAACATGCGCGTAGGGCCCGTCTCGTCGCTCACTTGCACGTCGTCGTTGAAGAAGATGTATTTGCGCAGCCAGCGCACGACCTTGTCCTGGTTGCCCTCGCCGCCGATGAGCAACACGGAATCGTCAAAGGCTAACGCCATCAGATAGTCCACCATGCGACCGATCGGCGTGGTGAGCACGGTCGGGGTGCCCTCGCCTGCCCGCAAACCGCGCACATCGCCGGTGGACATGCGATGCAGGAAGTCGAGCCGCGTGCTGCCGCGCAGCCGAATGCGACTGAAGATCTCGGACAGGTCGAAGAGCAACATGGTTGCCGTGAGCGATAAGCTTTGAGTTGCGAGCTGTGAGTCTTAAGCGATGGGCTATGCGCTTCGAGCGGCGAGAGGTGACCGGCGCGCGAGCCAGGATTCGATCTGGGCGCGATGCTCGGCGGAGTGGCCGCCGGTGTAGTCCCAGATGTAATCTGCCAGCGCACGTCCTTTCAGCGCCGGGTAGCGCTGCGGATCGAACAGCGTCGCCTCGTCCGGCCAGGTGTTCAGCCGCTTGATCAACTGCCGGTGCGCACCGTGGAAGTCGGCCTGGATATGATCCAGTGGGCGATCCTTCTGCGATGCATAGTCGCGCGCGTTGATGTCCGACCAATCCGGCGCATTCGACTGTAGCAACTGCAGCGCTTTGCCGCGCTCGGCTTGGAAGAGCAGCGTCACGGCGCGCGAATACCACATCGCGATGTGGGCCAAGGTGTCTTTGATAGACCAATGTCCAACGACGCCGGCCACCAGCATATCTTCGGTCGAAACGCGCGCCAGCGTCGCCTCCAGCGCCTGACGCTCGGACTCAATGCGCGAGATCAGCTCAGCTTTGCTCATTTTGAGGCCAACCGGACATCCGTCCGGGATGCCCGGTTTATCTTTAAGCTCACGCGCCGCGCGTCACGGCTCGTCTTTGTGGCGCGCCTCGATCCACGCCAGGATGTCGGCCATTTGCTGTGGGCTGAGGATCGCCGCGTAGTTCTGCTGCATCAGGCCGGCCTGATAGCCCTCCACGATATAGGCGTTCGGGTCAACGATGCTCTGATAGAGATATTCGCGCGCGCTCATGCCCGGGACGCGCGTCTCGGCGATGTTCCACAGGTTGTAGAAAGAAGGACCGACCAGCCGCTCGCCTTTTTTCTGGCTGTGACAGCCGACGCAGCCGGCTGTGTTGAACAGCTTCGCGCCATTCTCTGGATCGCCCTTGGGCAAGCCGTCGGTGATCTTGCCGAAGTCACCTTCCCTGGGAAGCGCAGCGGACTCCGCCGGCTTGGCTTCTTCGCCGCGGGGCATGGCTTCGCCGCGCACCGGTTGCGGCACCGCGCTCAGCGCCAGGCTAAAGATGACGAGGCAGACCACGAAACCGATGGCAGCAAACACGAACGGTTCGGCGCTCGGGCCGATTTCGAGGCGTATCTGCCGTGGCCGGCGTTGATCGGCTGCGCGCAGCTCTGTGCGCAATTCGGCCATCTCCTCGTCGGTCGGCAAGTTGCGGCGAAAGAAGCGGCTGACGCTGTTGGCCAGCACGGCGATCACCACGCCACCGGCGACGCTGGCCAGCAATGCCATCAATACACCACCGATCACGACGAAGATCAGATTGTCGAATACCGCGCTGCCGCCCTGAGCCGGCGACACTGCCCAGGCCGTATTCGCGCCGATGAGCGCGGCGACGATCGCCGCTGCGAACGCGCGCACCTTCGCACCAATCGCATCCATCATTTCAAGTCTCGGACTCTCGAATATTTGCATGCGTATTCTAATCGCGCTCATCGGCGCAGGCTTCGACGAAAGCGCGGAACAGGCGCATCATGTCCTCTCGGCCGGCGGCCATTTCTTCGGGATGCCACTGCACGCCGATGTAGTGGCGCTTGCCGGGGAACTCGACCGACTCAACGATGCCATCTGGCGCGCGTGAAGTGACGACCAGACCGCGCGCGACATCTTTGAGGGCCTGGTGATGGAAGCTGTTCACCCCGACGTTGCCGGGACCGAGGATCTGCGCGATGTGCGTCCCCGGCTCGACGCACACTTCGTGCGCCACCGCATGCCGTTCGAAACCGCTATAGTTGCCGTCGTGCGGGACGGTGCTACCCCACTGCGATGGCAGATCCTGAATGAGCGAGCCGCCCAGCGCGACGTTCATCACCTGAATGCCGCGGCAAATGGCGAACAACGGCTTGTCATCCTGCAACGCCCAGCGCGCGAGCGCCATCTCCACTTCGTCGCGTTCGCGATCCACGCCGTAGGTCTTCTCGTGCGCCGGCTCGCCGAACAACGCCGGATCCACGTCGCCGCCGCCGGAGAGTAACACGCCATCGGCAGATTCGTACATCACGCGCCAGTTCTCGGGCGCGACCACCGTGGGAAGCAGAATGGGAATCGCTCCACATGCGACCAGGCTGTTTACGTAGTTTTTGCCCAATGTGAAGCGTCGCTTCTCAGAGTCTTGGATCGGGATAGGGATGAGGATGCATGGGGCGTTCATTGCGGTTGTGCGCCGGTTACGAAAGAAACTCCCGAAGGGATCGCTTCGGGAGTTTAAAGCTTCACGCCTCGTCCGTCTCGCCGGGCTCGACCGGCGTCGCCACAGGCTTCGACTTGCCACCCGAAGACGGCAGGCGTTCCTTCAAGCGGGCCGACTTGCCGCGCAAATTGCGGAAGTAATAGAGTTGCGCGCGGCGCACTTTGGCGTGGCGCATCACTTCCACCTTTTCAATGCGCGGCGAGTTGAGCAGATAGGTACGCTCCACGCCGATGTTGTTACTGGCGATCCGGCGCACGGTAAAGCTGGCGTTTGCGCCGCCCTTGCGCAGGCGGATGACGGTGCCTTGGAAGACCTGGATGCGTTCGCGATCGCCCTCGATGATCTTTTGATGGACGCGCACCTGATCGCCGGGCTGGAGCGGTGGAATCTTCGGATTGGGCTGCAAGCTCTTTTCAAGCGATTCGACGAGATTCATCGCTGTTCTCCTGCTGCGTAGCCGTTAGGCTGCTAACGCTTGGTGTAGGTCGGCCCCTTGCGGGCGCGCTTGAGACCGGGCTTCTTGCGCTCCTTCTCACGCGCGTCGCGCGAGAGGTAACCGGCCGTCTTCAACATCAAACGATATTCCGGATCCACTTCCAACAGGGCACGAGCGATCGCCATGCGCGTCGCTTCGGCCTGGCCGGTGATGCCGCCGCCCTTCACTTTGACGCTCACGTTGAAGCGCGCGTCGGCGCCGGTCAGCTTGAGCGGCGCATGCACGGCGAGCAGGTCAATCTCGCGCCCGAAATACTCGTTCACGGGCTTGTCGTTGACCAACACGCGGCCGCTGCCCTGCGGATACAAGCGGGCGCGGGCGGTTGCCTCCTTGCGACGCCCCACACCCTCGTAGTATTGCTGTTGAGTCTCTGTCATAGCTGCTGTCTCCGGCGACGATGAAGCTGCTCATCTCTTCGCCGCACGCCGGCCAAATCACTTGTCCCGAATCTTCAGCGGTTGCGGCTTCTGCGCGCTGTGCTCGTGCTCCGGGCCACCGTATACCTTGAGCTTCTTGATCATTTTGCGACCCAGCCGCCCATGCGGAATCATGCCCCAGACCGCCTCGCGAATGACGCGCTCTGGATTGCGCGCCAGGAGATCGCGCAGATTTTCTTCCTTGAAGCCACCGGGATAGAGCGAGTGCCGCTGGTACTTCTTCTCGGTCATCTTATCGCCGGTAACGCGGATTTTTTGGGCGTTCACCACGATCACGTAGTCGCCACAATCCACGTGCGGTGAGTACATCGGCTTGTGCTTGCCCTCGATGACTTTGGCGACCTGGCTGGCAAGCCGGCCTAGCGTAACGCCCTCGGCATCTACGACATACCAGCGCTGGCCGGCGCGGGCCTCTTCCGGCTTCGCCATATAAGTCTTGATCGTCCTCATTTCGCACCCTAGTATTTCACATCCACCAGGCACAGCCCACATGCGGGCGCCAGGCCCTTGATTCGCTGTGCATTTCTACTCTTGAGAATATCCTCGATTTCGTCCGGGCGATATTCGCCCCATCCCACCTGCACCAGCGCCATGACGATCCGGCGCACCATCCGAAACAGGAAGGCGTTCGCCTCGATCGTGAACCACAACCGGTCGTCCGCCGCCTGCCAGTCCGCGCGCAACACTTCGCGCACCGTCGTTTCTTCGGGCCGTCCCGACGGCGCGCTGCCGAACGCGGCGAAGTCGTGCGACCCGATCAGTCGCCGGGCCGCCTCGTTCATCGCTGCCACATCCGGCTGCTGTTCGAGGTGCCAAGCAAAGCGTCGCAGCAACGGTTGTCGCACTTCACTAACGTAGGCCGTGTAAACATACGTCCTGCTCCTCGCGCTGAAACGAGGATGGAAACCGACTTCACAGGGCTCCAGGTCGCGGACGGCCACGTCCTCCGGCAAGTTCGCATTCAGCGCCCGGCCCAGCACATCGAGCGGATGCTTCCAATCCACCTCGAAGGCGATGACTTGGCCGGTAGCATGCACGCCTGCATCGGTGCGACCGGCACCGACGACGGCGACGCGTGACTGACAAACTTTCTCTAGTGCTGCCTCCAGTTCTCCTTGCACCGTTCGCCCACGCCGCGCGGCTTGTCGTTGGAACCCGACAAAGTCCGTGCCGTCGTAGGCGACCTTCGCGCGAATCTTCAAACCCACTCGATGATCGCCATCGGCGCGTTATCGCCTTTGCGCGGGCCGAGTTTGCTGATGCGGGTGTAGCCGCCATTGCGGTTCACGTAGCGCGGCGCGATGTCTTCGAACAGCTTACGCACCGTCGCCGGCCCGCCGTTCACCCGGGCAGCGACCAGGCGCCGCGCATGCACCTGCTTGGCTTTGTCGTCCACCAGACCGGACTTCGCGATTGTCACCAGCTTCTCGGCCTGATCGCGGATTGCCTTGCACTTCGCTTCGGTCGTCTGAATGCGACCGTGATCTATCAACTCGGTCACCAGGCTGCGGCGCAGCGCCGTGCGTTGCGCCGTCGAACGGCCGAGTTTGTAACCCGATACCTTGTGCCTCATGTCAAACCTCGTCCGCTTCCTCTTCCGTCCTCTCTTCCTGCGGGAGCAACCCGCGGGCGCGCAACTTCTCTTTCAACTCTGCCATGGACTTCTCGCCGAAATTACGCAAGTTCGTCAAGTTGCCGCCGCTGCGCTCCATCATTTCGAGCAATTCGCCGACGGTGCTGATGCCGGTGCGCTTGAGCGAGTTGTAGACGCGAACGCTGAGTTCGAGTTCCTCGATGGGCTTGTCACTCCATTCGCTCGGGATGCCCTTGCTGTCGCTCTCGCCTTCGAGCATTACTTCTTCTAGGCTCACGCCGGCGATCAGCCGCAGGTGCTGCACCAGAATCGCCGCCGCCTGCGACAGCGCATCCTGCGGGCGGATCGTGCCGTCGGTCCAGATCTCCATGATCAGCCGGTCGTAGTTGGTGGTCTGGCCGATGCGCGCCGGCTCAACTCTATAGTTCACGCGCCGCACTGGGCTGTAGATCGCGTCCACCGGCAGCTCGCCGATCGGCAACCGGCCGCGCTGTTCGGCCGGTGAATAACCGCGCCCCATCTCGACTTGAAACTCGATGTCGAGGCGCGCTTTGTTCGAATCGGTCGTCAGCAAATAGAGATCGGGGTTGACGATTTCGATCTCCGGCGGGGCTTGAATGTCACCGGCAGTGACCACACCCTCGCCACGGACCTCCAGGCGCATACGCAGCGGGCCTTCGCTGTGCATACGCATGCGGATCTGCTTCACGTTCAGCATCAACTGAGTGACATCCTCCTTGACGTCGGGGATGTCGGAGAACTCATGATGCACGTCGGTGATGCGCATCGAAGTCACGGCTGCGCCAGGCAATGAGCTGAGCAACACGCGCCGGAGCGCGTTCCCCAGCGTGATGCCAAAACCCGGCTCCATGGCGCCGATGATGAAGCGGCCATAGTCGCGCGTGAGGGCGTCGCTCTCAACTTTGGGAAAGACAGGTGCAGATAGCATGTGCTTCTTCCTCGTCCGGCGCCACGCAATGCGCGCAAGCGCCAACACAACTTGCTATCGCGAGTAATACTCCACGACGAGCTGTTCCTTCAACTGCACATCAATATCGTCGCGCTTCGGCAGAGCGTGAACGATGCCGGTCAGCGTGCTGCGATCGGCCGACAGCCAGGCCGGCGTCGGCGGCGCATCCTTGTCGGCTGCCAGCTCTTTGAAGTAGGTCAGCTTTCGGCTGGCCTCGCGCACGGAAATTTTGTCCCCCGGCTTGACCAGATACGACGGCACGTCAATCGGATGATCGTTCACGTTCAGATGCGCGTGGTTGATCAACTGGCGCGCCGCGGCCCGCGAAGGCGCAAAGCCCATGCGATAGACCACGTTATCGAGCCGGCGCTCCAGCAAGATGAGTAACTCGGAGCCGGTCACGCCGCGACGCTTGAGCGCCTCGCGGAAGTAGCGGCGGAACTGCGCCTCGAGCACGCCATACATGCGGCGCATCTTTTGCTTCTCGCGCAACTGCATCGAATAATCGCTCGCCTTGCTGCGGCGAGTGCGCATGTTCGGGCCGTGCTGGCCGGGAATGATCCCGCGTCGCTCCAAAGCGCACTTGGGCGTGAGGCAGCGGGAGCCCTTCAGATAGAGTTTTTCGCCTTCGCGGCGACACAGTCTACAAACAGGTTCAATGTGTCGAGCCATATCCTCTACGACCTGAAACGTTCGATTTGTTTACAACGGGCCGTCTTCCTCCAAATCGCACGTCTCAAACGAAACGAACGTCCATCGCCGGGCGCGCTCACACGCGGCGGCGCTTCTTGGGCCGGCATCCGTTATGCGGCACAGGCGTGATGTCGGTGATGGACTTCACGCGCAGGCCGGTGCCTTGCAGCGCGCGCACGGCCGCTTCTCGACCGGGGCCAGGCCCTTTCACGTAGACATCCACTTCCTGCATGCCGTTTTCTACGGCGGCGCGGTATGCGTTTTGCGCAGCGATGCGGGCGGCGAAGGGCGTGCTCTTGCGATTCCCCTTGAAGCCGGCCGAGCCAGCGCTGCCCCAGCAAATCGTGTTGCCGGCCTTGTCGGTGATCGTGATGATTGTGTTGTTGAACATGGCGTGGATGTGCACCACGCCCTGAGCGACGTTCTTGCGCGCGCGTCGCGGGTTGGTTTGGCGACGCGGGCCGCGTGTGCTTGCTGCTTTACCCATATGCGAGTCTTCTTTGACCGAGTCCGAGAACAAGGGGCCATTCCCTGCTGCTCCCGAACCCCCGATTTACTTCTTCTTTGCACCACGCCGGCGACCGCGTCCGGCCACCGTCTTCTTCACACCTTTGCGCGTGCGCGCGTTCGTGCGCGTTCGCTGGCCGCGCACCGGCAAGTTGCGCTTGTGACGCAGCCCGCGATACGAGCCGATCTCGATCAAACGCTTGATGTTGAGTTGCACCTCGCGACGCAAGTCGCCCTCCACCTTGTATTCTTTCTCCACGATCTCGCGCAAGATCGCAGCCTCAGCCTCGGTGAGGTCCTTGACGCGCGTCGCAGGGTTGATGCTGGTGCGGGCGAGGATCTCCTTCGCCAGCGGACGGCCGATGCCGTAGATATAGGTCAACCCGATGTCAATGCGCTTGTTGCGCGGCAGATCCACTCCGGCGATTCTTGCCATGGTTATCTCCTAACCTTGCCTCTGCTTGTGCTTCGGGTTCTCACAGATGACATAAACACGCCCGTGCCGCCTCACAATTTTGCATTTCGGGCAGCGCTTCTTCACTGATGCTGTTACTTTCACTTCTCACCTCGTTCCCGAGTTCACGGCGCATGCACAGACACGAACGCCTGAAACTCGCATACATGCGACGTCCGACTCGCACGCTTTGCGCGAGCCGGACGCCAGCCAATCTCCCTGAGCTTCTAGTCGAGTTTCGTCAGTATTTCAGCTTCACCATCGGTGATGGCCACGGTATGCTCAAATTGGGCGGAGAGTTTACCATCAATCGTTACGACTGTCCAGCCGTCCTTCTTGACTTTCGTCTCGGCGCGCCCCTCATTGATCATGGGTTCGAGCGCGATGGTGAGGCCGGGACGTAACAACATCCCGTGCTCGGCCTGGCCGGCGTTTGGCAGGCCGAATCCTTCGTGTAGCTCGCGGCCGACCCCATGGCTGGTGTACTCACGCACAACCGAATAGCCACGCGGTTCAGCGACGCTCTGGATCGCCGCGCCAATATCGCCGAAGCGATTGCCCTTGCGCGCAGCAGCAATCGCGGCCGCTAGGCACTCCTGCGTCACCTGCATCAGCCGCTGCGCGCGGGCCGGGATGCGCCCAACGCCGACCGTGATCGCCGAATCGGCATGATAGCCCTTGTATATTGCACCGACGTCGAGCTTGACGATCTCTCCCTCTTTGAGACGCCGCTGGCTGGGGATGCCGTGCACCACTTCATCGTTGACCGACGCACAGATCGAGGCCGGGAAAGGATACGGCGCGCCGTTCGGCAGATAATTTTTGAACGAAGGTGTGGCGCCGTACTGCGTGATGATCTTCTCAGCCAGCCGATCCAACTCGATCAGGCTCACCCCCGGCGCGACGCGCTCTTTCAATTCCGCTAGCACAATCGCTACGATCCGCCCTGCCTGGCGCATGAGGGCGATCTCCTGCGCCGTCTTCAACACAATCATCGGCTACCCACCACTTGATCCAACGCAGAATCGCGCTCAATCGCACTCATGGCTGGTCGTGATCAACTGAAGCAGCAAATGATGCACGTAGGGTATCGTGTGCTCGCCGTTCACCTCGCGCAACAAGCCCAGGTTGCGGTAATAGTCAATCAGCGGTGCCGTCTGCTCCTGATAGATGCGGATACGACGCGCTTGCGTCTCGGGGTTGTCGTCCGAGCGCTGGTATAGCTCGCCGGTGCACACGTCTTTCTTGCAGCCCTCGCGTGGCGGCACGGACTCGTAGCTGAACACGGCGCCGCATTCGCGGCACGTCCAGCGATGCGATAGGCGCTCCATCAACATCCGCTCGCGCACACGAATGAACGGCACGATGGTGATGCACTTGCCCAACTGTTGAAGCAACTGGCCCAGCGCATCGGCTTGCGGAATCGTGCGCGGGAATCCATCCAAGATGAAGCCTCGCGCCGTATCCGGGCGACTCAACCGTTCGCGCACCATGCCGATGGTGATCTCATCTGGCACGAGTTCGCCGCGATCCAGATACTGCTGCGCCAGCTTGCCGAGTTCGGTCTGGTTCTTGATGTTTTCGCGAAAGAGGTCCCCGCTCGAGATATGCGGTATGCGCAGGTCCTTCGACAACAGGACTGCTTGTGTCCCCTTGCCGGCTCCCGGTGCGCCGAGCAATACGATGCCGTACATCGTCGTCCACTCAGCCTCTCGCGCGACGGGCAACCATCTGCAGGCTCATCTGACTCGTCGCAACGGCGAAGGAAGGCCTGGTCGTCACTTGATGAACCCCTCGTAATTGCGCATCATGAGCTGCGCTTCGAGCTGGCGCATGGTATCCAGCACCACGCCGACGACGATCAATAATCCTGCGCCGGACAACAGTAGGTTGTTGTTGCCCACCGGCCGCAAGAATAGGAAACCCGGCACGTGGGATAAGAAGTTCAGCAGATACGGCAGGATCGCCAACAATCCCAGGAAGAGCGCCCCGACGAGCGTGAGCCGGCGCATCACGCGCGTGATGAACACCTCGGTGGTCTTGCCCGGTCGAATGCCGGGGATGAAGCCGCCCTGCTTCTGCAGGTTCTCGGCCAGGTTCTGCTGCTGCATCATCACGTCGGTATAGAAATAGGTGAAGCCGATGACGAGCAGGAAGTACATGAGGGTGTAGAGCACCAGGCTCCACGACAGTGCGTCGGAGCTGGCCTGACCGGCGCTGAACAGGCTGACCACGTCTTGCGCAAATCGCTGCACGCCGGCATCGCTGCTGTTGACGAAGAAGCCGGCGATGATGGCCGGAAAGACCAGCATGGCCTGCGCAAAGATCAGCGGAATCATTCCCGCCGTATTCACCTTCAGCGGAATGTGCGTGCCCGCGCCGCCCAACATGCGCCGCCCGCGCACCCGTTTGCCGTACTGCACGGGGACGCGCCGCTCGCCCTCTTGGATATAAACGATCCCGACCACCGTGATGACCGTGATCGCCACGAACGCCAGCAAGGTCACAAAGGCTGTGCTGGTCGCCGCGATTTGAGCGATATTGCTGGGGATACGAGCGACGATGCCGCCAAAGATGATGATGGAGAGCCCCTGGCCGATGCCCTGCTCGGTGATCAACTCACCCAGCCAAACCGCAAACATCGTACCCGCAGTCATGGTCACGATGGTGACGATGGTGGGCAGGATGAACTCGGGACGGTCCAGGCCCCACTGCGGCAGCACGCGCTGGCCGCCGGTCACTTGCGCGCCGATGCTCTCGAAGATGTTGACCTGGCCGATCGCGTTCAGTGCCGCCATGGGCACCGTCAAGAAGTAGGTCAACCGGTTGATCTTGCGACGGCCCTGGTCGCCTTCTTTGGCCAGCTCCTCCAAGCGCGGGATGACCGGAATCAGCAACTGCAGGATGAGCGAGGCCGTGACGTATGGGTAGACGCCCATCGCCAGCACGGAGAAGTTGAATACCGCGCCGCCCGACAGCAGGCTGAGCAGGCCGACGATGCTGCCTAAACCGCCGGCCTGGCCTTGCTCCACGGCGGTGCGAATCTGTTGCAGCACCTCCGGGTTCACTCCCGGCACCGGCACGTGGGCGATCAACCGGTAGATGACCAGGATGAACAAGGTGAAGACGATCTTGTTTCTGATCTCCGGCAGCGCGATGGCGTTGCGTAATGCCTGTAACATGGATTAGCGATTCGCTTCGAGTTCGAATCCGCTCACGGACGCACCTTAGCCCGCAAACGGAAGCTGAGCACTCACCGCGTGCGGTAACCGCCGCGTTTCACTTCCAACTTCGTCACCGTGCCGCCGGCTTGCTCGATCTTCTGCTTGGCCGTCTCGGAGAACTTATGCGCCGTCACCTTTAGCGGGATGTTCAGCTCGCCCACACCGAGGATGGCGATGTGCTTGTCGCTCTTGTGCGCAATACCCGCGGCCACCAGCGCTTCGGGCGTGACCTCGCTGCCGGCTTCGAATTTCTCGGCCAGTAAACCGACGTTGACCGGCCGATAGACAATGCGGTAGGGATTGTTGAAGCCGATGCCACGCATGAACGGCAACTTGCGCACCATGGGGAACTGGCCGCCCTCGAAGTACGGCCCCTTCACGCCGCCCGAGCGAGCTGCCTGTCCCTTCTGGCCACGGCCGGCCGTCTTGCCTTGGCCGGCAGCGATACCGATGCCCTTGCGCTTCTTACGCTTGCGTGAACCCTCTGCGGGTTTGATCTCGTGTAGTTTCATTTGACTTCCACCAAGTGCTTCACCGCGTCCAACATGCCGCGGATCTGCGGCGTGTCATCGTGCTGCACTTCCTGGCCGAGCTTGGTGAGGCCAAGGGCCTTGAGCGTGCGCTTCTGGCGCACGTTGTAGCCGATCGCACTCTTGACCCACTTCACGGTAATTCGCTTGACCTCGGCGTCAGTTGTCGTCGCTGCCATTACCTCGCCTCCAGAATGGCTGGATGTCGGCGACGCTCTTGCCGCGCCGCCGTGCCTCTTCGCTGATGTTCTTCAACGAGCGCAATCCTTCGAACGTTGCGTAGGTGGTATTGAGCTTATTCGGCGAACCGAGCGACTTGGTGAGCACGTCTCGCACACCCGCAGCTTCCAACACAGCGCGCACACCGCCGCCGGCGATGACGCCGGTGCCGGGCGACGCCGGTTTCAGCATTACTTTAGCGCTGCCATACTTCTGAATGACTTCGTGCGGGATGGTCGAACCAATGATCTCCACCCGCTGCATGTTCGCGCGCGCGCGGTCAGTCGCCTTGCGAATCGCGTCTTGCACGGAACGGGCTTTGCCCATGCCGATGCCGACACGGCCATTGTTATCGCCCACAACGATGAGCGCACGGAAGGCGAAGCGACGCCCCCCCTGGATCACTTTCGCCACACGTGTGACGTCCACGATCCGAATATCAAGCTCAGGGGTCTCACCCTCGGGACGCGACGCACCGCCGCGCCGCGCCTCGCGTTCTCGGCCCTTTTGCGGATTCTTGTTCACCATGTATCAAAACTCCAGGCCGCCCTCACGCGCGCCCTCGGCGACTGCCTTGATGCGGCCGTGGTAGCGATAGCCGGCGCGATCGAACACGACGCGCTTGATCTGCTTCTCTTGTGCCCGTTGTGCGACGAGCTTACCTACGAGCACGGCTTCTTCGGTCTTCTTCAACCCGGGTTGAGTGCGCACTGCCTTCTCCAGGCTCGATGCAGCCGCCAGGGTATGGCCAGCTTCGTCATCAATCACCTGCGCGTAGATGTGCTTCAGGCTGCGAAACACGTTCAACCGCGGGCGATCGGCCGTGCCAGCCACTTTGGCGCGCACACGTCTGCGCCGTCGCTCTCTCGATTCTTCTCGATTCTTTACCATGTCAGTTCCTCATCGCCGGCAACTCATCACCTGGGTCAGGCCCACGGACGCTCGCCGGCGACCACGCATTACGCTCACTTGCCCTTGCCGGTCTTGCCGGCCTTGCCAGCCTTGCGGCGAACCACTTCGCCTTGATACCGGATGCCCTTGCCCTTGTAGGGCTCCGGCGGGCGTAGCTTGCGCACCTGCGCAGCCACCTCACCGACCAGCTCTTTGTCAATGCCACTCACGGTGATCGTGCGCGTCTTGGCGTCGGTAGCGAATGTGATACCGGGCGGCGGCGGGAACTCGATCGGATGCGAGTAACCGAGATACAGCATCAGCTTGTTGCCGCTCATCTCGGCGCGATATCCGACGCTCTCTGCGCCGATTTCCAACACTTTCTGGTAACCGTCGGTGACGCCCTTCACCATGTTGGCCAGCAAAGCGCGCGTCAGGCCGTGCAAGGCGCGCACTTCGCCTTCGTCGTCGTCGCGCTGGACGCTCACCACGTTTCCTTCTTTCACGACGCGGATCTGCGCCGGAATTGTGCGTTTCAACTCACCCTTCGGGCCTTTGACCGTGATCAGGTTGTCGTTGATTATCACGTCCACACCTTTAGGCAACTCGATGGGCTTCTTACCAATTCGCGACATGATTCGCTCCTCGATCAATATACGTAGCACAGCACTTCGCCGCCCACGCCCAGCCGTCGCGCTTGGTTGTCGGTGATCACACCCTTCGGCGTCGAGAGGATCGCAACGCCGATGCCGCTCAACACGCGCGGGATTTCCGTCTTCGGCACATAGATGCGCTTGCCCGGCCGGCTGACCCGCTGCAACCCGGTGATGGCCGGCTTGCGCGAGCGGCGTTCGCCGCTGTAGCGCAGGGTCAGGTTCAACATCTTCTTGCCGTCCACCTCGACGACCTGGTAGGCGTCCAGGTAGCCCTCTTCCTTCAAAATTTCTGCCACGCGCTCGTTGAGCTTGGAGGCCTTCACTGCCACCGAAGGATGGCCGACGGCTGCCGCGTTGCGAATGCGCGTGAGCATGTCACCCAGTGAATCGTTCGCCATGTCTGCTCCAGTCCAGAAGTCAGAAGTCAGAAGTCAGAGGTTAGGGATTAGGGATCAGAGGGTCAGAAGTGTCTGTTTCTGACCTCTGATGTCTGACAGTCTGACCTCTGACTATCTGCCAATCACCACGATGCCTTGCGGACGCCGGGAATCTCACCGCGCAGCGCCATCTCGCGGAAGACGATGCGCGACACGCCGAACTTGCGCATGTAGCCGCGCGCGCGGCCGCTGACGGCACAGCGGTTGCGCACGCGCACTTTATACTTGCGGCGCTTCTCCCGATACATCATCGCTGTTCTTGGCGTCTTTGCCATATATGTCTCACCCTTCGGCCACCGGCAATTCGCCGTGGAACTGCCGATGCAACTCGATTACCTGCTATCTCCTGGTTTGCTGAACGGCATGCCGAACGCGCGCAGCATGGCCCGTCCCTCGTCATCGGTCTTGGCCGTGGTGACGATCGTCACTTCCATGCCGCGCACCTTATCAATTTTGTCGTAGTCAATCTCCGGGAAGATGATCTGTTCCCGAAGGCCGAGCGTGTAGTTGCCGCGACCGTCGAATGCGTCGGGCGACACCCCTCGGAAGTCGCGCACGCGCGGCAAGGCGAAATGGATCAGGCGATACAGGAAGTCGTACATGCGCTTGCCGCGCAGCGTCACCTTCACGCCGATCGGCCGGCCTTCGCGCAGCTTGAAGCCGGCGATGGACTTGCGCGCCTTGGTCACGATGGGCTTTTGCCCGGTGATCGCGGCCAGGTCGTTGACGGCGAAGTCAACCGCCTTGGGATTGTCGGCCGATTCGCGCCCCACGCCGATGTTGACGACGATCTTTTCGATCTTCGGCACCTGCATGATGTTCTTGTAGCCGAACTCTTTCATGAGGGCCGGTCGAATCTCTTCGAGATATTGCTTTCTGAAATCGGCCATGGCTAATCCAGCACCTCGTCCAACTTGTTCGAATAGCGTTTCTTCACACCGTCCACGATGCGATAGTTCACGCGGGTCGGCTGGCCACTGGGCGCAATCAGCTTGACGTTGGAGACGTGTATCGGCATCTCCACGTCAATGATGCCGGTCTGAACCACGCGGCGACCGGCGCGGCGCGGCTTAGCGTGCTTCTTGGCGATGTTCACACCTTTCACCACGATCTTGTCTTCCTTGGGGATCGTGCGCACCACCTCGCCGCGTTTGCCTTTGTATTCGCCGGTGATCACCAGCACGGTGTCGCCTTTCTTGATCTTCATAAGCTTCTCCATCTAGCGGGCTGCTGGCCAGTCCAGACAGCCTCTTTGCACACGTTCTTCTATAGCACCTCGGGCGCGAGCGAAATGATCTTCATGAAGCCCTTGTCGCGCAGTTCGCGCGCCACCGGGCCGAAGATGCGCGTGCCTCGCGGGTTGACTTCGTCGTCGCTCAGGATCACCGCGGCGTTGTCATCGAAGCGGATGTATGAACCGTCGGGGCGGCGATACTCCTTCGCCACGCGAACGATGACCGCTTTGACGACCGAACTCTTCTTCACATCGGCGGTCGGGCTGGCCGACTTGACCGTGGCCGTGATCACATCGCCGACGCGCCCATAGCGCCGCCGATGGCCGCCGTGAATGTGCATGCACAGCAGCTCCTTGGCGCCGGTGTTATCCGCCACCTGCAATCGCGTCTCCTGCTGAATCATGGCTCATCCTTCCTTCTTGCGAACGATCTCTTCCAACATCCAGCGTTTGGTTTTGCTGATCGGCCGGTGCTCGACGATCTGCACCAGGTCACCCTCGCGGGCTTGTTCGTTCTCGTCGTGCGCCTTGTATTTCTTGCTGCGCGTCAACACCTTCTTGTACAGTGGATGACGCACGGTTCGCTCCACGCGCACCACGATGGTCTTTTGCATTTTGTCGCTGACGACCACACCGGTCAGACGACGTCGCCGCTCTTCTGCCATTTCTCTACCCTACCCTTCACGCTTTCTCGCCGCTTTTTGCCGACTGCGCAGTGATCTGCGCCGCCAGCTCACGCTGGCGCAAGATCGTCTTGATGCGCGCGATATCGTGACGCACGCGCTTGATGCTGTTCGTATCGGTCAACTGTCCCTGGGCGCGCTGGAAGCGGAGGTTGAACAGCTCACGATAAGCGTCGTCCAACTTAGCCTCCAATTCCGGCGTCGGCAGTTTGCTCAATTCACGCGCTTGCATAGCTCATCCTTCCATCTGCGACTCGGCCACCACCTGCGTTTTCATCGGCAGCTTGTAGGCCGCCTGAGTCAACGCGGTTCGGGCGACGCTCTCAGGCACGCCCGAAACCTCGAACATGATGCGACCGGGCTTGACCACGGCCACCCAATGATCTACCGAGCCCTTGCCCTTGCCCATGCGGGTCTCAGCCGGCTTCGCCGTCACCGGCTTATCCGGGAAGATGCGAATCCACATCTTGCCGCGGCGCTTCATTTCGCGCACGATCACGCGGCGCACGGCCTCGATCTGCCGGGCCGTCACCCATGCCGGCTCCAGCGCTTGCAGGCCGAATTCGCCGGCCTCAATCGTGTTGCCGCGGCTGGCGACGCCCTTCATGCGCCCGCGCATCTGCTTGCGATATTTCACTCTCTTCGGCATCAACATGATATCTACCTCGTTAGCAATGCGGATCGAATCTCAGCCCATTCCGGCTTGCGCCGAGTTGAGCTGCAGCGACTCAGATCGTCACCCGCCTGCCGGCGCAGCACCGTTGCTCGACTCCGCGGCGGCTTGCGAGGCTGAAGCTTGACGCTCGCCGCGTTCGCCGCCCGCGCGGCGCGATCCGCGACCGCCACGTCGCTCGCGGCGGTCGCGTGGCCCTTGCTGCTGTGTGCGCGACGGCCGTGTGAGCTCCTCCTGCGGCATGTCGGGCAATACATCGCCCTTGTAAATCCAGACCTTCACACCGATCTTGCCGTAGGTGGTGTCGGCCTCTGCTTTGGCGAAGTCAATGTCGGCGCGCAGCGTGTTGCGCGGAATGCGGCCTTCCATCAGCTTGTCGGTGCGCTTCATGTCGCTGCCGTTCAGGCGCCCGGCGCATTCGATCTTGATGCCCAGCGCCCCGCGCTGCATCGCGCTCTGGATCGCTTTCTTCATCGCCCGGTTGTGCGGGATGCGCCGCTCGATCTGCTGCGCGATGTTGTCCGCCACCAGTTGGGCGACGAGATCCGGCTTGACGATCTCCTCGATGTCGAGCTTGACCCGCTTGCCGGTCATCTTCTCGATGCCTTCGCGGATCTCCTTCACCGCAGCGCCTTTACGGCCGATGACCACGCCGGGCCGCGCCGTGTGCACGACCACATGCAACTGGTTCGGCGGGAAGCGTTCGATGGTGATGTCGGACACCCCGGCGTTCTCGGCATCCATCTTGCTGCGCAGATACTCGCGCAATTGCATGTCCTCCAAGAGCAACTTGGTGTATTCGCGCTTGGGCGCATACCAGCGGCTCTTCCAGTCTCGGATGATGCCGAGCCTGAATCCATATGGATGAACTTTGCGTCCCATGTCGTTCGGTTCTCTGCTTCGAGTTTCGAGCGCTGCGTCGTTTAGTTCAACTGCCCCAACGCTCGAAACTCCTAGTCTTCATCTGCTGCTTCCCGCAAGACCACCGTGATATGTGCGCTTTTGCGCTCGATGGGCCGGAAGCGACCGCGCGCTGCGAAGCGCCGCCAGCGCCGTATCGGCCCGCCATCCACGTAGATCTGGCTGATGACCAGATCGGCCTCGGTGAACTGTTTGTTTTCGACTGCATTAGCCATCGCCGAAGCGATCACCTTGCTCACCGGCTCGGCAGCCGCTTTCGGGGTGAAGCGCAGGATTTCGAGCGCTTCTTTGGCTTTCTTGCCGCGCACTAGGTCGGCCACCAGGCGCACCTTCTGCGGCGACATGCCGACGTAGCGCGCCACGGCGCGTACCTCATTGTCAGCCAGTTTAGCCATGACTCACGCTCACTCCTTGCCGCCGCCCTTCTCTTCCTTGGTAATGTGACCGCGGAAGGTGCGGGTCGGCGCAAACTCACCCAGCTTGTGCCCCACCATGTTCTCGGTGATGTAGATGGGGATGTGCCGGCGGCCGTCGTGAACCGCGATGGTATGACCGACCATCTGCGGGAAGATGGTCGAAGCGCGCGACCAGGTCTTGATGACCTTCTTTTCGCCGCGGGTATTCATCGCCTCGATCCGCTTCAGCAGCTTGGCCTGCACGTACGGTCCTTTCTTGAGTGATCTAGACATTGATCTCTCGCAATGTTGAGTTTCGAGCCGATTGAGAACTCAAAACCCACAACCTAAAACGTAACGCTCAAAACTTCTACTTCTTGCGCTTCTTCTCCCGCCGGCGCACGATCAGATGATTCGTGCGCTTATTGCGGCGGGTCTTCACACCCAGTGCCTTTTTGCCCCACGGTGTGCGCGGTGCGTCCTTGCCGATCGGCGAACGGCCCTCGCCACCCCCGTGTGGATGGTCGCGCGGCGACATGGCCGAGCCGCGCACCGTCGGTCGAACCCCCAACCAGCGCTTGCGCCCGGCTTTGCCCAGCTTGACGTTGCTGTGATCCACATTGCCGACCTGGCCGATCGTGGCCATGCAGGTCTGCAGCACCATGCGCACCTCGCCGCTGGGCATGCGCAACGTGACGTACTCGCCCTCCTTGGCCAGCACTTGAGCGCCGGCACCGGCCGAGCGAACGAGCTGGCCGCCCTTGCCCGGCCGTAGCTCGACGTTGTGCACCATCGCGCCGAGTGGAATATTGGCCAACGGCAACGCGTTGCCGGGGCGAATCTCGGCGTCCGGCCCGCTCATCACTTCGTCGCCCACCTGCAAGCCGATCGGCGCAAGGATGTAGCGCTTCTCGCCATCGGCGTAGTGCAACAGCGCGATGCGCGCCGAGCGATTGGGATCGTATTCGATGGTTGCGACGCGCGCCGGGACACCGATCTTATTCCGCTTGAAATCAACGATGCGATAGGCGCGCTTGACGCCACCGCCTCTGTGGCGCGTGGTCACCTTACCGCGCATATTGCGGCCGCCGGTTCCGCGCAGATCGGTCAGCAGCGACTTCTCCGGCTCGTCGGTGGTGATCTCCGCGAAGTCGCTCACGGTCATGCCGCGGCGGCTGGGCGTCGTCGGTTTATAAGTCTTGACTGGCATGGCTCTACGCAACTCCTTCGAAGAGCGGGATGCGATCCTTTTCACTCACCTGCACGATGGCCTTCTTCCACTGCGGCGAGCGCTGGATGTGCTTCGCTTTGCGGCCGGTGATGCGGCTGCGCGGGCTGCGGCGGCGCTTCTCCGGCATCACGATGATGTTGACGCGCGTCACCGTCACGTTGAACGCCAGTTCAACCGCCTCTTTGATCTGTTGCTTGTTCGCGCGCGGATCCACCTCGAAGACGTATTGCGGCTTTTCGTAGCCGACCTGCCACTGTGTCTTCTCGGTGATGAGCGGGCGCTTCAAAACTTCATACGGATGCATCTCTCTCTCCCTACCCCAACCAGGCTTTGATCACCTCGAGGGTATCCAGCGGCATCACCAACTGGTCATACTTGAAGATGTCGCGAATGTTGAGATAGTTGGCGTGCAAGGTCTTTACGTTGGCAAGGTTGCTCGCCGACTTTTCAACCGCTTCCATCCGCCCCGGCAGCACAACCAGCCCCTTGGTCACACCCAGCGCTTCCATCGCTGCAGCAAACTCCTTCGTCTTGGGCGCGCTCATCTCCAGCTTGTCCACGATCACGATCTGCTGATCGGCGGCCTTCTGCGATAGGGCACTGCGGATTGCCGCACGGCGCATCTTCTTGGGCATGTCCTGCTGATAGCTGCGCACGACCGGGCCGAACGCCACGCCGCCCCCCACCCAATGCGGCGCCTTGCGGCTCCCCTGGCGGGCGTTGCCGGTGCCCTTTTGACGATACACCTTCTTGGTGGTGCGGTTGACCTCGCCGCGCGTCTTCACCTTATGCGTGCCTAGGTGGGCGTTGGCGTTCTGGCGCAACAACGCCTGGTGCATGAGTGGTTGGCTGATCCGAGCTGCGAAGATGCTATCCGGCAGCTCTACCTCGCTGACCAACTCGCCCTTGAGATTCTTGACTGGAACTTTCATGGCTACTTCTTCCCACCCTTGCGCGCTTCCTTGATCACGACGATGCCGCCTTTCGCGCCGGGAACCGACCCCGACACGGCAATCAAATTCCGTTCCGGGTCCACGAGCATCACTCGAGCGTTCATCGCCGTCACCCGGGTATTGCCGTAGTGGCCGGCCATGCGGCGTCCCTTCGGCACGCGCCCCGGCGTCGTGCCTGCGCCAATCGAACCAGGCGCGCGTTCGCGGTCGGATGCGCCGTGCGTCTTCTTTTGGCGATGGAAGCCGTGGCGCTTGATGCCGCCGCTGAACCCGCGACCCTTCATCGTGCCGGTGACGTCCACATATTCGCCTACGGCGAAGATGTCGGCCTTGATGATGTCGCCTTCCTTGTATGTAATCTCTTTCACGCGCGCTTCTTCGAGATATTTGAGCGGCGGAACACCCTCCAGCTTGCGTCGGTTCGGGTGTTTGTCGTTCGGCTTGAGCAGGCCGAGATGGCCCAGCTCACCGCGCGTGAGCTTCTTCGCCTTCACCTCGCCGAAGCCGAGCTGAATGGCGTTATAGCCGTCCTTCTCGGCGGTCTTCACTTGCGTTACATAGTTGGGGCCGGCTTCGATGACCGTCACGCCGGTGACATTGCCCTTCTCGTCGAAGAGTTGCGTCATCCCCACCTTACGTCCGATCAGTTTCTTCATGTCTCATCATTGGCTCTCCGGCCGCAAGGGCCGCCGGGCGCATATGCGCGAGAGCGTGACCGCCGCCGGCACAATGCCGGCGAGCTATAGCTTGATCTCGATATCCACGCCGGCGGGTAAATTCAACCGCATCAGCGTGTCAATCGTCTTCGAGTCTGGGTCGAGCACGTCTATCAAGCGCTTGTGCGTCCGGATCTCGAAGTGTTCGTGCGAGTCCTTGTCAATGAAGGGCGAACGCCGCACGGTGTAGCGCTCGATCTTCACCGGCAGCGGCACCGGGCCGACCACCGTCGCACCGGTGCGCTCAGCCGTCTCCACGATCTGCTGCGCCGAGCGATCGAGCGCGCGGTGGTCGTATGCCTTCAGACGGATGCGAAGTCGTTGCTTAGCCATTTCGCTCTGATTCCCTCTCCCGACTCCCTGCTCCCGCGTCGTCCTCGAATGACCAGTCGGGAATGCGGAGCCGGGAGTGGACTTCCTACTCGAACACCTTGGTGATCGAGCCCGCGCCGACCGTCAGCCCCCCTTCCCGGATCGCAAACTTCGACCCCTGCTCCAACGCCACCGGCGCGATCAGCTTCACCCGCATCGTCACGTTGTCCCCTGGCATCACCATCTCCACCCCTTCCGGCAACTGCACCTCCCCCGTCACGTCCATCGTCCGAATGTAGAACTGCGGCCGATACCCGCTGAAGAACGACTTGTGCCGTCCCCCCTCATCCTTCCTCAACACATACACCTGCGCCTCGAACTCGTCGTGCGGCTTGATGCTCCCCGGCTTCGCCAGCACCATCCCCCGCTCCACATCGTCCCGCTCGATCCCGCGCAGCAGCACCCCGCAGTTGTCCCCTGCTTCCGCCACGTCCAGCACCTTGTGGAACATCTCCAACCCCGTCACCACCGTGCTCCGCGTCTCCCGCAGCCCCACGATCTCTACCGTGTCTCCGACCTTCACCGTCCCGCGCTCGATCCGCCCCGTCACCACCGTCCCGCGGCCTTTGATGCTGAACACGTCCTCGATCGGCATCATGAACGGCTTGTCCACCGCCCGCACCGGCGTCGGAATGTAGTTGTCCACCACGTCCATCAACTCCAAGATGCACTTGTATTCCGGCGCGTTGATGTCCGTGCTCGGACTGTCCAACGCCTGCTTCGCGCTCCCGCGCACGATCGGCGTCTCGTCCCCCGGATATCCATACTTGTTCAGCAACTCCCGCAGCTCCATCTCCACCAGCTCCAGCAGCTCCGGGTCGTCCATCATGTCCACCTTGTTCAGAAACACCACGATGCTCGGCACTTCCACCTGCCGCGCCAGCAGCACGTGCTCCTTGGTCTGCGGCATCGGCCCGTCCGGCGCCGCCACCACCAGGATCGCCCCGTCCACCTGCGCCGCCCCCGTGATCATGTTCTTGATGTAGTCTCGATGCCCCGGCATGTCCACGTGCGCATAGTGCCGCTTGTCCGTCTCGTATTCCACGTGCGCAATCGAGATGGTGATCCCGCGCTCGCGCTCCTCCGGCGCTTTGTCAATCTGGTCATACGCCATGAACTGCGCTTTGCCCTTCAGCGCCAGCACCTTCGTGATCGCCGCCGTCAACGTCGTCTTCCCGTGGTCAATGTGTCCCATCGTCCCGATGTTCACGTGCGGCTTCGTCCGTACGAATTTCTCCTTCGCCATGGTTTGCTCCTTCCTGTTCGTGTTGCGTCTTAAGTCTTACGTGTTGCGTCTTGCGTCTGACATTTCGCGTCTTGCAGCATCGTGTATTTCGTCACGCGATACGCAATACGCGACATCAATCACTTCTTCCCATCCTTGCTCGTCGCTTTGCCGTGAATCAGCTCGTCGGCCAAGTTCTTGGGCAGTTCGGCGTAATGGTCGAATTCCATCACAAATTGGCCGCGCCCCTGGGTCATGCCGCGCAGATCGGTCGCATAACCGAACATCTCGGCCAGCGGCACATGCGCGCGAATTGCCTGCGCGTTGCCGCGCTGCTCGATCGAGTTGATCAAGCCGCGTCGCGAGTTCAAATCGCCCACGACTGCGCCGGTGAATTCATCCGGCACGATCACCTCAACGCGCATCATCGGCTCGAGGATGACGCCGCCGGCTTTCTGCACGGCCTCTTTGATCGCCATCGAGCCGGCGATCTTGAACGCCATCTCCGACGAGTCCACCTCGTGGAACGAACCGTCCACCAAATGCACGGTCACGTCCACCATCGGATAGCCGGCGATGACGCCCGCTTCCAGCGCCTCACGGATGCCGCGCTCTACCGCCGGGATGTACTCCTTGGGAATCGCACCGCCGACGATCTCATTGAGGAAGACGAAGCCTTTGCCCTTCTCGCTCGGCTCGATCTCGATGGCGACATCGCCATACTGGCCTTTGCCGCCCGACTGGCGCTTGAAGACGGTGCGCTGCTTGGCCGGGCGCGTGATCGTCTCGCGATAAGCCACCATCGGGCGACCGACGCGCACATCCACGTTGTATTCGCGCTTCATGCGATCCACGATCACGTCGAGATGCAGCTCGCCCATACCGGCCAGCGTGGTCTGGCCAGTTTCCTCATCGGTCGCCACATGCAACGTGGGGTCTTCGTCGCTTAACGCCTTGAGCGCCTTGCTCATGCGATCCTGATCGGTGACGGTCTTCGGCTCGATGGCCAACTTCACCACCGGCTCGGGGAAGGAAATGGACTCGAGCAGCACCGGGTTGTTCGGATCGCACAATGTGTCGCCGGTGATTGCCTCCTTCAGCCCCTGCGACACGCCGATGTTGCCGGCGGTCACTTCGGTGATCGGCTCGCGCTTGTTGGCATGCATCTGATACAGACGAGCCATGCGCTCGGTCTTGCCTTTCGTCGAGTTGAGCACCATATCGCCCTGGTTGACCCTGCCGCTATAGACGCGGAAGAACGAGAGCTTGCCCATCCCTGTTGGGTCGGTGATGACCTTGAACACCAAGGCGGCAAAGGGCTCCTTCGGATCGGCGCGGCGAATGACCGTCTCGCCGGTCTTCGGGTTGATGGCTTCTTGAGGCGGAATATCCAGCGGCGATGGCAGGTAATCGCACACCGCGTTCAGGACGAGCTGTACGCCCTTGTTCTTCAAGGCAGAGCCACAGAAGACCGGGAAGAAGCTGCGCGCGATGGTACCGCGGCGGATGGCCGGCTTCAACTCCTCGACCGTCGGCGTCTCGCCGGCGAGATACTTCTCCAGCAGTGCGTCGTCGGTCTCCGCAACCGTCTCGATCAACTTCTCGCGCGCTTTTTGTGCCGCTTCGAGATACTCAGCCGGCACCTCATGTGCGACGACGTTAACGCCCTTCTCGCCCTCGAAGGTGTAATACTTCATCTCGATCAGGTCAATGATGCCGCTGAAGTCGGCCTCGATGCCGACGGGCATTTGCATGACCAGCGGCTTGGCGGCGAGGCGATCCACGATCATCTCCACGCAGCGCTCCAAGCTGGCGCCGGTTCGATCGAGCTTGTTGACAAAGCAAATGCGCGGGACGCCGTATTTGTCAGCTTGGCGCCACACCGTCTCCGACTGCGGCTCGACACCGGCGACGCCGTCGAACACGACCACGCCGCCGTCGAGCACGCGCAGGCTGCGCTGCACCTCGGCGGTAAAGTCAATGTGACCGGGTGTGTCAATCAGGTTGATCTGATAGTCCTTCCAATAGCACACCGTGGCCGCAGCCGTGATCGTAATGCCGCGCTCTTGCTCTTGGGCCATGTAGTCCATGGTCGCTGCGCCCTCGTGTACCTCACCGATCTTGTAGGTCTTGCCGGTGTAGTACAGGATGCGCTCCGACGTGGTGGTCTTGCCCGCGTCAATATGCGCGATGATCCCGATATTCCGAACTTTCTCGAGTGGATATTCCTTAGCCATCGCAAACCCAGTTCCCGTTTCGAGCCTTCAATCGCGAGACGCTTCGATCTCTCAACCCCCAATCACTCAGCGCTCAAAACTCAGAACGTCCAACCTCAGATCACCAGCGGAAGTGCGCGAAGGCGCGGTTAGCTTCCGCTGCTTTATGCGTCTCCTCGCGCCGCTTGATCGCATTGCCGGTGTTGTTGGCCGCGTCCAGCAATTCGGCTGCCAACTTCTCGGCCATTGACTTCCCCGGCCGTTCGCGGGCTGCGTGGATCAGCCAGCGCATGGCCAGGCTCTCCTGCCGGTACGGATTGACCTCGACCGGC
The DNA here is from genome assembly GCA_025998955.1 of Candidatus Roseilinea sp. Taxonomy (NCBI): domain Bacteria; kingdom Bacillati; phylum Chloroflexota; class Candidatus Thermofontia; genus Candidatus Roseilinea; species Candidatus Roseilinea sp. Next base: position 333,117 of record AP024676.1, on the reverse strand, counting down.
ACCTGCAGCGTCGCGCCGCCCACGCGCCGGGGCTTCACCTCGACGGCGGGCGACAGGTTTTTGATCGCTTCCTCGAAGACCTGAATCGCCGGCTTCTTAGCGCGCTCTTCGACCAGTGCGAAGCTGGTATAGACGATGCGCTGAGCGACGCTCTTCTTGCCGCGCATCATGATGCGGTTGATCAGCCGCTGCACGCGTTCACTGCCGTATTTGATATCCGGCGGCACGACTCGCTTCGGAGGTGAGTTTCGTCTTGGCATATCTTCTGTCTGCTGTGTAAAACTTCTAGACTTCGATTGCGGATCTCAACCGGCGATCGTAGTCACTTCTTACCGCCCTTGCCGGCCGCTGCGGCCGCGCCGGCCTTGGGCCGCTTGGCGCCGTACTTCGAGCGCCCCTGCGCGCGCTTTTCGACACCTTCGGCATCGAGCGCCCCGCGCACGATGTGATAGCGCACTCCTGGCAAGTCTTTCACGCGGCCGCCGCGCACGAGCACGACGGAGTGCTCTTGCAGTTTGTGGCCCTCACCCGGAATGTAAGCTGTCACTTCCGCGCCGTTACTCAGGCGCACGCGCGCAACCTTGCGCAACGCCGAATTCGGCTTCTTCGGCGTTTGGGTGCGCACCACGGTGCACACGCCGCGCTTTTGCGGCGCGCCCTTCGGCTGAATCGTCCGCTTGCCGCCCTTCAGCGAGTTCGTCGTAAACTGCAGTTGCGGCGCCTTGCTCAGCGAGCGCTTCGGTTTGCGGCCCTTGCGGACCAGTTGGTTGATCGTCGGCATGCTCTTCTTTCAGTTCGAATCTAGATTCCTTGTGTCGAATTCCATCGCCCGGACTACGCTTCAGGCGAGAAGAGAGGCTACTGCGTGCTACAGTAGCCTCTCTTTTCATTCAATTCGGGTTGGTGTGCGCTTCCGCGCCTAACCAGCAATCAAGCCTTTCGATTATACATAGCGATGAATTTGTGTCAATATTTCCTGTGGGTCTTTGCGGCTGCGGCTCGCGGCCCCGAATTTCAGCCGAGTGCGAGTGCCACTTCCGCCACGACGTGGCGGCCATCTCTCGGTTTAGTCAAAGTCGTAGGGTAACGATTCGATGCGCCGCCACATCATTGCAGGAATTGTAATCACCTTGTTGGCCATCGTCGAGAGCAGCCTATTGCCGTTGGCACTGGGCGCTGCGCTTCGACCGAACTTGACGCTGGTCGTCTGCGCTGCGTGGGCAGCCATCCGCGGAAATGAAGGCTTTGTCTGGGCGCTCGGCAGTGGATTGCTGCTCGATCTGCAATCCGGCGCGCCGTTCGGCATGCACACCGCCGGACTAATGATCGGCAACACACTGGCTGCGCTGCTGGATCGCGCGCCGATTCCGATTCCTATCTTGCGCACCCTGAACTGGGTGTTGGTGACTACCGTCGTCTACTACATCACAGCGTTAATTGTGTTAGCATTCGCGAGCAGACCGTTCGACATCACGATCGGCTTTGCGAATGTGGCGTTACCCAACCTAGCAGCCAATCTCATTTTGGCGATTCCGGCGCACCTCGTGTTGACTCAGTTACAGATGCGGCTGCGCGAACAAGAGCGATTCCTACCTGAACGATGAACGTCCAATCTGTGCATCTAACGCGCTCGCTTTACACGATCAACCCCACGCGCGTTGCAGAATCGTAGGCCGGGGCCGGCCATCGAATATTCCATGCTGCTCGACGACATCCCGATTCGCAGGCGCACCAGCCAAACGCCACCTCCCGACAACGAAGGCGGGCGGATTCGCCTGATTCTGCTGTCCCTCGGCGTGATCATCACATTCATCGTGCTGGGCATCCGGTTGTTCGACCTGCAGGTGAATCGGCAGCAGGTATTCAGCGCGCGGGTCGAAGAACGTAGCATCATCGAGCGAGCCCTGCCGGCCACGCGCGGCCTGATCTACGACCGCAACGGCGAGCCGCTCGTCCGCAACGCGCCGGCGTATCAGATCGCGATCATTCCGATCCAGCAAGTGCGCTATCCCGACGATCCGATCCGCCAACGCATCGAACGCATGGCGATGTACAACAAACTGGCAGCGATGATCAACCAGCCGGGCGTGACGGCCGGCGACATCTACACGAAGGTCATCAGCCAGAACGCGCTCATCGCGCCCTACCAGCCAACGGTGATCGCCGACAACGTCCCGCGCGAAGTGGCCCTGGCCATTCAGGAGCAATCATTGGTGATGCGTGGCGTAGTCGTGCAAACCGTCGGCTCGCGCGAGTATCCCTACAAAGAGCTACTGGGCAACATCCTGGGCTATACCGGCAAGATTTTCAAGGAGATGATCGAGCGAGAGCCGGAGAAATACTCGCGCGAACTCTACGACTACGACAACGACCGCGTCGGCATCACCGGCATTGAGCGCGCCGTCGAAGAAGCAGTGCGCGGCAAGAAAGGCAAACGCACCGTGCTGGTGGATGCATCGTTCGAAGAGCTACAAGTGCTGAGCGAAACGCCGCCGGTCAACGGTAACAGCGTGCGGCTGACGATAGACCTGCGGCTACAGCAGATCATCAGCGATGTGCTGATCTCGGCGATGAAGGCGCGCAATGCACCACGCGGCGCTGCCGTCGCGCTCAACCCCAACACCGGCGAGATTCTCGCGATGGTATCTGTGCCCGGCTACGACAACAACCTGTTCGCCAAGGGCATCTCGCAGAAGGACTTCGAAGCGCTCGCGAATGACTTACACAAGCCGTTGCTCAATCACGCCACGCAGGATCGCGTGCCGCCCGGCTCGACGTTCAAGATCATCACGGCAGCAGCCCTGCTGCAAGAGGGCGCCGTGGACGAACGCACGGTGGTCTTCGATCCCGGCATCTTCATCTTGCCCGATCAGTACGATCCCACCAATCCCGACAAGGGGCAGAAGTTCTACTGCTGGAAGCGCACCGGCCATGGCTTCCAGAACATCCGTGACGCGCTGCGCAATTCGTGCGATACCTATTTCTACAAGACCGTGGGCGGTTTCGCAGACGGCAACGAGAACATCACCGGCATGGGGCCCGACAAGCTCGCCCAGTGGGCGCAGGAGTTCGGCATCGGCGAGAAGACCGAGCTGAACATTGACTACAGCGTGGGCATCGCGCCGACCAAGAACTGGAAGCTGCGCAACATCGGCGAGGTATGGTCTACCGGCGACAGCTACAACGCTGCCATCGGCCAAGGCTACGTGCTGGCCACGCCGCTGGAGATGGCGAACGCGACCGCTGCGATTGCCAACGGCGGCACGCTGTATCACCCGCAAATCGTCAAAGATGTGATCAACGAGCGTGGCGAAGTCGTCAAGCCATTCACGCCGAAGGTGATTCGCCAGATTCGGCTTGATCCCTACTACATCCAGCTCATTCAAGACACGATGTGGCGCGTGGTCAACGAACAAGGGGGGACGGCGTGGGTATCGCGACTGGAGGGATTCGAGTATGCCGGTAAAACCGGCACGGCCGAGTTCTGTGACGACGTCGCGTCCAAAATCGGCATCTGCTATACCGGCATCGAGATTTTGCCGACCCATGCCTGGTTCGTCTCGTATGCGCCGGCACAAAATCCGCAGATCGCGATGGCAGTATATGTGTGGAACGGCGGCCAGGGCTCCGGCGTGGCTGCGCCCATCACCCAGCGCATCTACAATCGTTACTTCAACGTGGGTGTGCCTGAGGAGAAGTTGGCGCCGATCCAGCAGGGTGATTCGGAATGATCGCCATCAAGGGTTTCAAACAAGGGCTGCTCGTCATCTTCAGCGGCCCATCCGATGAACCGTGGCTGACGCGGCTGCGCGAGCTCGAGGCCAAGTTGAGCGCAAACCCCGGATTCTTCAAGGGCGGCAGCGTGGCTTTCGACGTCAAGGGCGCGTCGCTTGACGAGGACGATCTGCGCCGCTCGATTGCGTTGCTGGAGTCGTACGAGGTCACTCTGTGGGCAGTGTTGTCGCAGGACGCGGCCACCTGCGCTCGCGTTCGGGCACTCGGGCTCGCCGACCGGCTGACGCCGCTGGAGCCGGTGGCCGTGCCCCTCCCTCCTCATGCGCATGACATCGCGCGGACGTCGGTCACGACGCCCTTACCTACTGTTGAGCCTCCTGCACGCGCCGCGCCCCCCGAGGAACACCCTACCGAGGGCACGGATGGACTGTTGGTCCGGCGGCGCGTGCGCTCCGGCCAAGTGCTGCGCCATCCGGGCCACATCGTCGTGATCGGCGACGTAAACCCAGGCGCACAACTGATTGCCGGTGGTGATATTATTGTATGGGGAAAGTTGCAAGGCTCGGCACATGCAGGCGCCTTGGGTGACGACCGCGCTGTGATTTGTGCGCTGGAGATGTCTCCCAGTTTCATTCGCATCGCCGACGCCACTCGCACCCCACGACTAGGCGAGCGACGCAGTCGCCCTAGAGCCGTCAGCGCCGAAATGGCGCGTATCGAAGATCAACAGATCGTCTTCGTGGCTTGGGACAAGGTCACTCGCATATTCGAATGAGCGTCCAACCGGCGCTGCCGCGTTCAGCGCGAAGTTTGCACAAAACGAAGACATCCATGGAAGAGAAAGTGATCACCGTGACGTCGGGCAAAGGGGGCGTGGGCAAAACGACAACCACGGCCAATGTCGGCGCGGCTTTGGCGTTGCTCGGCAAAAGGGTTGTGGTGCTCGACGGCGACATTGGGCTGCGCAACCTGGACATCGTCATGGGCCTGGAGAACCGCATCGTGTACGACGTAGTGGATTACGTCGAGGGTCGCTGCCGGCTGCGCCAGGCGCTCATCCGCGACAAGCGCGCGCCGGAGTTGTATCTGCTGCCCACGGCACAGACGCGCGACAAAACCGCCATCAACCCCGACCAGATGGTGCAGGTGTGCGACGAGCTGCGCAAGGACTTCGACTACATCATCATTGACTCGCCGGCGGGCATCGAACAAGGCTTCCAGAACGCACTCGCGCCCGCCGACCGCGTGCTGGTGGTCACCAATCCCGAGGTGTCATCGGTGCGTGACGCAGATCGCGTCATCGGCCTGGTAGAAGCGCAACAGAAAGGGCCGGTGCAGTTGATTATCAACCGCTTGATTGCCGCGCGCGTCAAGAAGCAGGAGATGCTCTCGACGCAGGACATCATGGACGTGCTCTCCACCGAGATCATCGGCATCGTGCCGGAGGATGAAGCCATTCTGTCATCGTCCAACCGCGGCACGCCCGTCGTTTTCAACGGCAAGAGTCCGGCGGCGATTGCCTATCGCGACATCGCGCGCCGTCTGATCGGCGAGGACGTACCGCTCACCCCGCCACAACCTACGTCGTGGTGGCAAAAGTTGCTCGGCAGAGCGGAATGAGCGCATTGGCCCGCCCTTCGAACACACAGCACCTGAAAGCCATGAACTTCTTCGAACGACTCTTCGGCAAACGCAGCAGCGCACAAACCGCCAAGCAGCGGCTTCAACTGGTGCTGGTGCACGACCGCGCCGAAATTCCCCCAGGCGTGCTGGCGCTCATCAAGGATGACATCATCGCCGTGATCTCGCGCCGCGTGAACATAGACCGCGAACACGTGGTCGTGAACGTCACGCACGAGGACAAGGCGAGTAAGCTGGTGGTGGACATCCCGCTGCTGAGCGGCGCCGACGGTCAGGCGGCCGGACGTGCTCGGGGGGAGGCGCATCGCCCGAACCGGCGCACCACCTCGACCTCGTCCTGATGCAGATGAACTATGCCGGACGCTAGACTGTGGCGGCGCTACGACTGGTTGCTGCTCACTGCCGTGATCGCGCTGGTCGCGTTTGGCGTCGCAATGATCTTCAGCGCCACGCGGAACGAAGGTAACCCTGCCGTCGAGCGCGCCTGGCTCGATCAGGCCATCACGGCCATCGTCGGCCTGCTGGTATTAATGATCTTCAGCGTCCTCGATTACACCTTGCTCAAGAATTTCGCCGCGCCGATATACGTCGGTATCGTCGCTGCGCTGGCGCTCGTGTTGGTGATCGGCGTCGAGCGACAGGAAGCGCGCCGCTGGTTCAACCTGGGCGGTTTCGACCTGCAACCCGGCGAGCTGGCCAAGCTAGCGCTCACGATCGTGCTGGCCAAGCTGATCGCCGACCGGCAAGGCCGCCGGTCATATCTTGAAACCATCATCGTCTCCGGCCTGCTCGTGGCGCCATGCATCTTCTTGATCCTTCTGCAGCCCAACCTGAGCACGGCGCTGACCATTGCCTTCATGTGGCTGGTCATCATTTTCGTCGGCGGCGTCGAGCGACAGCACATCCTGATCATGATCGTCGCCGGCCTGGCCATCGTGCTTCTAGTGACGCAGCTTCCCTACTTCCAGACCTATCAGCTCCGGCGCATCGAACTGCTGCTTGGGCTGGTGGACGAGCCAGGAGCGAACTACCAGAGCGAGCAGGCGCTGATCGCGCTCGGCAACGGTGGCCTGCTGGGACAGGGATTCTTACAAGGCCAGCAGACGCAGCTGCGCTTCTTCCCCGTCCGTCACACCGACTTCATTTTCTCGGTCATCGGCGAGGAACTAGGATTCGTAGGGTGTGTGATCTTCATGACGCTGCTGGCGTTCGTGATCCTGCGTGCGTTGCGAGCGGCAATGATCGCTCGCGATACTTTCGGGCGCTTGCTGTGCACCGGCATCGCTGCCACGCTGTTCTTGCAGACTTACATCAACCTGGCGATGCAAGTGGGTTTGATGCCGGTGACCGGCGTGCCGCTGCCGTTCGTCAGCTATGCGCGCAGCAGCCTGGTGGCATTGATGGTCGCCATCGGCATCGTGGAGAGCGTGGCCATGCGCTACAAGAAGCTGGAGTTCTAAGGTTGCCGAGTTGCTCGGTCGTGAAGTTGGGCCGACAGACGCAGCAACCGAACAACCTCACTGCATGCGCAATAGCACGGGCGCCTTGGACCACAACGCCTCTAGGTTATAGTAAGCGCGCTGGCTAGGCGAGAAGATGTGCACCACGACGTCGCGGTAGTCCACCAGGATCCAACCGCCGCCGGTTAAACCTTCGATATGATGGGCGTCTACGTGACACTCTTTGTGCACCTGCTCTTCGATGCCTTCGGCAATAGCGCGCAATTGACGCTCGCTGGCGCCGGAACACACAACGAAGTAGTCGGCGACCGTGGAGAGATTTCGGAGATCGAGCAAGAGGATATTTTCGGCTTTCTTGTCAGCGGCAGCAGAGACCACGGCGCGCGCGAGAGCCAGACTGTCCTGTGCGGACTGCGAAGTCATTGACTTAAATTATACTTGCTGCTTATGGAGACGGATTTGGTGGGAGGACTGCTGCTGCCCGTCGGCCTTTGGCTACTCCTCTCAGCCGGCACACCGAGTCAACTCCATCGCAGGTTGGCCATCGCCTCGCTCATCGCCTTAGCAAGCACCACCTTGGCGTTCGTCGCTTTTGGCTTCGCGTTCGCCTTCGGCGGGCGAGCGCTGTCGCTCGGCGCCGATGCCGTGCCGGAGCGCTGGATTTTCGTCGGCCTGAGCGGCTTCTTCCTCGACGGCGCTACGGACTTGGAGAGCCTGGGTAAGTTCGTTCGCTCCTGGCCGCTGGTCGCTGCCGGGGCTTTATTAGTGGCCGGCGCACTCGCCCAACAGGCGCGCACTACCGCGCTGGCCGTCTTCACCGCTGTCGTCGCCGGCGTTGTCCTTCCGATTGTCATATGCTGGCTTTGGGGAGGCGGCTGGCTCTCGGCGCTGGGCGCCAACGCCGGCCTGGGCCGGGGCACCGTGGACCTGGGTCATCTCGCTGCGATTGGGGTCGCGTCGGGTGCAGCCGGCATCGCCTGGTTGCATTCGAGTCCCAGACGCGAACTCGCTACGCACGAACCTGAGCTACCTGCCGTGCACTTCCCCGTGCGCGCTGTGACCGGCGTGTTACTCATCCTGGCCAGCGCGCCCATATTCGCCGGCGCATTCGCGCCGGATGCGCCCGAGCTTCCACTAGGCCAGTTCGTCAATAGCAGCATGGCTGTCAGCGTTGCCATCTTGACGGCAGGTGGCTATGCGATCTTCACCACGCGCCGGCCCGAAACGCTGAGTGCTAGCCGGGCGGCTGCGGCGGCCGTGCTGGTTACATCAAGCGGTGGCGCGCTGCTGCCCATGCCGGCCGTAGCCGTTCTAGGCATCGCCTGCGGGTTGCTTGCGACCATCGGATACTACGCCGTCAACGAGAAGTTGCGCTGGCGCGACGACAGCGCAATCGTTACATCGGTCTTCGCACCGGCAGCCATCGGATTCTTGGCCACAGGCATATTCGCGAACGGCGCCTTCGGCGTCGCCGGCGTGCTATCGCGCAGCTCAGGATTCGAAGCCGGCCAGCTTCTTGCTCAGGCGGTTGGTTTGGTTGCGATCGCGCTGTTCGCCATGAGCGTGAGCGGCGCAACGCTCTGGCTGATGCGCCACGCACGTGTCGGGCTTCTCATTCCACCGGAGACGGCATACTCTCAGTCTCCCATGCCGCAGCCTGCGCTCTCATCGGTGGTCGTCGCATCGGCCGAGTTCACGGATGCCGCACAGGCGATGAACTTCACTTATGCGTCTGTATCCGAAGCGCCCAATCTCGCTCCCGATGTCTCACCCACAGCGGAGGAGGAACCAGTCGTGGCAGCAGCAGCGCCCGCGACGGGTGGCGGAAGAGCACGCGGATGGCTCACCCGATTCCGGCGCAGCGATGACGCACCGCCGACGCCCAAACAACCGCGCAAAGTCGCTTATCCCTATCGCGTCGGCGGACGACCGCTGGCGGTACGCCCGCCATCTGCCGGCGCCGAGGACGCAGAAGATGAGACCTCAGCGGCGTCGCGCGGCGATCGGGATTGATTTCGATTGAAACAAGGCGCGCATCCTTTGAAAGCAACGCGGCCGGTGTCTAACCAGCTCAGCCAATCACTTCGACCAATAGCCAGATAGGAGATCGTTTTTGCCCATGCAAACACCGCTCGCTCCCTCTACTCCAATACCAGAACGATCCGACGACGAGATCGAGATTGACCTGCGGAAGTATGTGCTCATCGTCAGCGCGCGCTGGCGACTGTTGCTCACGTGCGTCGTCATCGCCGCTCTGCTCGGTGGATTGATCGGCCTTGTCCTGCCTTCGCCCTACGAAGCCACGGCAACCGTCGCCATCGTCAAGACCAGCACACAGTTGGAGTTCGACCCACGCTTTAAGACGCTCACCCAGGACGAGATTGCCACCATCTCGGCCGACAGCCGTCGGGCCACGCTGCTCGGCCTGGTCGAAAACGGCAACATCGCCAGCCGGGTCATCGCGCGCATGGAATCACAACTAAACGCTGAAGAGCGCAATCCGGCGCAACTGCTGGACAAGGTCTCCGCAGCGACGAGCGGCCGCGGCGACCTGATCTTGATCAAAGCGCGCGATCAGAATCCCGAGAAGGCGGCCGACATCGCCAGCACATGGGCACGCGAGTACGAACGCTACGTCAACGAGCTCTATGCAGGCGCGCCATCCGAATACGGCGAATCGGTCGCGAACCAATATCAACGCGCGCTCCAAGACTTTACGCAAGCGCAGGACGCGCTGGAGCAGTTCATCGCCAACAGCCAGATAGATCAACTCGCGCGGATGATCACCGAGACGCGCCAACTGCTGGACGCGTTGCAATTGGGCAAACAAACCGCGCTCACGCTGGTCATCAGCGAACAACTCAAGGTCAATTCCGAGATCATCGCCGCCTATCTGGGCGCGCAATCGGCCAACCGGCTAATCGCGTTCGAGAAGGAACAAGAGGGCCGGCGAGAACTGATCCGCGCTTATCTCGACGCACAAAACAACGCCCAGGTGCGCGTGTTCAGCGAGCAGGTGCGCGCCGACCTGCGCGCGCTGCAGGACCTATATGCGGCGCAGGTGCGCGTCCGGCGTCTGATCGGTGATGCGAAAGCAATGCGCGATCAGGTCAAAGCCGGCGGCGATGCCGCTGCGCAATCCAACAGCCTGGCGCTCAGCTTGCTCAAGTCGCAGGCATTCGGCTTGACGGTGCCCATCTCGGCCAACTTGCAGATACAAATAGATGGTCAGGCGTCTCCCTCCACCGCAGCCGAACAGGCTGCCGACCTCGACGCACTCATCACTGCTCTGGAACAGCGCGATGCAGCGCTGACCGAGGAGATCAACGCGCTGTCGAACCGTCTGCTGACCGGGGCAGGGTATCGCTTGGACACCGCTCAAATCGAGCAGTCGCAGATCGCCGAGGCCATCTCCAGCACCTACGCTTTGCTGTTCGATGTCGGCGTGGTCGGCCGACTGAGCGAATCCGTGCCGGTGACGAATCCGCTGACCAAGGCCGCCCAAGACCGAGCCGGAGAGATCCTGCGCTTTCGCAGCGAAGCACTCTCGATCGGATCACTCGTTGAAAACGGCGGCGACGAAGTGATTCAACAACTGCAGCAGCGCCTGCGAGCTGCTCAGGCGCAACTCGAGAAGGAGCAAGCCACCTTCGACCAGCTCCGGCGCGAGCGCGACCTGAAGCGCGACACGGTCGAGACGCTGGCACGTAAACAGGCCGAAGTCGCGCTGGCTACTGCGGTGACCGGCAGTGAGGTGCGCCTAGCCTCGCCGGCGATTCCACCCGAACGCCGCACGATGGGATTGCTACCGAAAGTGGCCATCGCTGCGCTCTCCGGCCTCATCATCGGCCTGATCGCTGCGTTCGTCCTCCACGCGTTCTTCGAGGACACCGTTGCACGCATCCCGAATCGAGGCGCCTTCAACCGCGCAGCGCGTTGGGTGCTGCTGCCGCAGCCGGGATGAGACGATGAGCGATTCCTGCCGCGTCCGGTCGTTCACGACGGATAACCGTGCCTTCGTCCGACGCCTATTTGTCCCAGCGGCGGTCGGGCTGCCAGAAGCCGAGCTTGGGCGTGTCCCAGTAGCCGGTCTCCTCGAACAAGCCGCTGGGCGGACGTAGGTTGGCGCGGATGCCTTCTAGGTTCAGATCTACGCCTAGGCCGGGCTTGTCCGGCACGCTGACATAGCCGCCCTCCATGTAGTTCTCCGGCAGGCCGGTGACCAAGTCGCGCCAGAACGGCAGGTCGAGGCCGTGATGTTCGAGCGCGACGAAGCTGGGGATGGCTGCTGCGGTGTGCACATTGGCCATAAAGGCAATGGGCGAGCCGGCAAAGTGCAGCGCCGTCGGAATGCCGAAGCCTTCGGCATAGTCGGCGATGCGCTTGGTCTCCAACATGCCGCCGGCGGTCAACAGGTCGGGGTGCGCAATGTCAATCGCGCGGTTCTCCAGGAAGGGCCGGAAGCCGTCTAGCAGGTAGAGTTCCTCACCGGCAGCAATCGGCACGCCCACTGCATTGCGCACCTCCTTGTGCCCAACCCAATCCCACCATTGCATCGGGTCCTCCATCCAGGCTAGGCCATACGGCTCCAACGCGCGACCGAGCCTGATCACCTCCTTGACGGTCAGCATGCCATGGCCGTAGTGATCAATGCATAGCGAGACTTCCCAGCCGACCGCCTCGCGCACGGCAGCGACGATCTCGGCCATGCGCGCGATGCCCTTGTCCGTGACGTGCACGCCGGTGCCCGTGCCGGGGGCGTTTTGCCAGTCGCCTGTGCGGTATTCATACTTCGTCGGCGTGTCGATGCGCGTGTTCTTGACCCCCTCGAGTAGATGCAGGCCGATGTCGAACTTGACGAAGGTGAGGCCGAGCTTGACGCGACCTTTCACGCGCCGGACGTAGCCTTCGGGCGTCATATCCTCCGGCTCGGGCGTATCGGCATATAAGCGCACTTTGTCGCGATACTTGCCGCCGAGGAACTGCCAGCACGGCACGCCGTATACCTTGCCGATCAGGTCCCACAGCGCGATCTCGATACCGCTCACGCCCCCGCCCTCGCGCCCCCAATTGCCGAAGCGCTTGATGTCGCGGAAGATCATGTCTATGTTGAGCGGGTTCTGGCCCAGCAGCCGGCTCTTGAACTGCAGCGCGTTCTCTTTGTGACCGGCGTCGCGCACTTCGCCGATGCCGTAGACACCCTGGTTCGTGTCAATGCGGATGATCGGGTAGTCGTAGTTGCTGGCCACCACCGCAACGCGCATATCGGTGATGCGCAATTGTGACGGCGCAGAATACGTGTTGACTTTGTCCAGCACACGATCCTGATCCACGAGCGCCTGACCATTTCTCTTCTTGCGGGATGAACGAGCCATTTCGACCTCCATGTGTTTGTGCTGTGATGCGCGTCAGCTTCATGTCAGCAGCTTCCAGATCAAGTGCGGCTCCAACCGCGCGTAGACGCGCTCGATCTCCTGAACGTCGTCGGCGTCGAGCGGGTCGGCCTGCGCGCGCATGCGGTAGTTCTTGAATACACCGCGCTTGACCATGACGTATTTGGCGAAGGCCATGCCCATCGCAAATTCGAGGTTGATCGCCGGCAGCGCGCGCTCATACCACGTCGCGGCTTCGTCCGACGCGCCGGCGTCGAGCAGATCCCAGATGCGTTGCACCACGTCACAGATTTCCGGCGCGATGATCGTGCCACACGCACCGCGCGCATACTCGGTGATGATGTATTGCCCGCCGCCGCCACCCATGATGCCGTGCACATACGGGCTGCGCTTTGCGGCGAGCGCGCCGATGCTGCGATGGCGTGGGCTGACTTCTTCTTTTACCCAACGCACATGCTCTATCTCGCTGCACAACGCGACCACCTGATCAGGTGATAGCGGCGCAATGTCGGCGTTCTGAATCATCACCGGCATCTGCACGGCCGCGGCCACTTGCCGCAGGTAATCGCGCGTCCGCGCCAGATCGTAGCGCAAGGCGTAGGGCGGCATGGCGATCACGCCGTCGGCGCCGATCTCGCGGGCGTAGCGGGCGTAGCCCACCGCTTGCGCCGTGTTCACGCCGGCCACGTTCACGATCACCGGCACGCGCCGGTTCGTTTGCTCGACCAAGATGCGCATGAACGTCCGGCGCTCGGCTTCGTCCAGCGCCTGGAACTCGCTGACGAGGATCGGGCCGATCACGCCGCGCGCGCCGCAGGCGATGATGAACTCGATCTCGGCGCGCAGCGTGTCTTCGTCAATTTCGTCGTCGTCGGTCCACGGCGTGAGCGGGATTGCAAACACACCGCGCCAAGGTTTGCGGTCATTCATGGTTGGAGTAAAACTGCGATCGCCCGCTCAACCGTCGTATGTGCGCACGCCAACGACGCTGCGGGCCGGAACGATCAGCGTGGCAGCGCCGTCCTCCACCGGCAACGGACCGGCTGGCCGACCGAACGTGTCGCACGATGCCGCCTTGCTCACCCGCCACTGCGGCAAGCGCAACTTCACGATGTGCGGCTCGGGCGTGATGTTCTGCAGCCAAATCAGCGCACCGTCGCCCAATCGCCGGCATGCCGCAGCCACCACGCCCTCGCCATCTATCTGCAAGACCTGGCCGGATTCCGGCGCGTCCACGCGCACTGCCGGATGCGCCATCAGCGGATGGCGCGCAAAGGCCGCCACACGCGCCGCCTCGATTGGGTTGAAGCCGGCATGCGTGGCAATCTCGTAATGGAAGCGCAACAAGCCAGGCTGTGTCGCGCGGAAGTTAGTCGTCCAGTAGTTATTCAGCAGCCAAGCCAGCAGCATCGGCGGCCGGCTGTGGTCGAGCGCTAGCTGGCGCTTGCCAAAGTTGAAATCACCCACCATCACCAGCGGCGCATCCGGACACGCCAGCGTCAGCCCCAACCGCTCGGTGTGCACGTCCACGTAGCCGCTCACCGTCACCCAGTCGCGACAGCATCCCGGCAACTGCTCGGCGTCGAGCTGCGTGGGCACGCCCATCGTGTCGAACGTCGCCTGCCAGTTGGGCAGGTTCAGCGGCAGAGCCAGGTAGATCGCATCGGGCGTGCGCACCTCATCTTTGTGCACCACAACTTCGACGGCGATCTCGCTGCGATGGCCGTGCAACCAGATACGCCGCGTCGCGCGTGCGCCGGGCAGAACGACGTTCACCTCCAAACCGGCGCGATGCGGCTGCACGATGACGCGGACCGACTCGACCTGCTCCAACGTGCGCTGCGCCGGCCAATCGCGGAACGAATGCGCTTGGAACTGCCCGTAGTCCAACTGCAACATCACGTCGCGACCCAAGTTGGGCGAATGCGGGTCGGAGTCGGCCGTTTCATGCACCAAGCTGAGCATCGGCCAAGGACTGGCCGGGTCGGCGAAGTTTGCGCCGGTGCGCCGATCAACCAGCGCGGTGACGGCGCCGGTGCGCGGGTCGAACTCTAGGCGATGCGCGCCGGAGACGAGCGCGCCGTCCAGTGCCTCGGTCTCCTGTGTGATCGGCGTGTCGTGCGACTTTAACGCGCTCATCGGCAGCTTGACATAGCCGTAGGCCGGCACGTCAATCGGGCCGATCCACGTCGTGTCGTCCAGCTTACCTTGATCGAGCAGCTCGCGATACTCCATTAGCCGGTGCGCGGTGCTGGAGCAATGATCGTATTCACCTCTCAGCATCGCCTGGGCCATCGGCAGGTAATCGCGGCGCGGGAAAGGCGTGGGATTGGCGAAGATAAGGCCGTCCACCCTGGACGCATGGCGCGGGTTGCCGGCCAGCGCCTCAAGCTGCTCGGTGAGCACGTAGTGCGCCAGCGAACGCGCCTGATAAACCGTCTTCGCCTTGTGATACCAGCCGCCGATCGTCGTATCGCGGTCGGGATCGGTGATGCTGCTATAGGCGCCCCAGGTGTGCTCATCCCACAGCGTGAGCGCGGCGTAAGCCTCATCCGTTACCGCCGCCAGCGCATCATCGCGTGATGGGCTGCGTTGCAGCGAGAACAAGTCGGCGGCGTGTAGGTGCGCGCGCGCCTGATGCGCCAGGCGGGTCTCGTGCGCGCTGCTGCCTGCGCCGAAGTTCCAGTAGTCCGTCCAGTCGCCGGCGTATTCAGGTAGATCCATTGTCTTTGCGCGCGCCAGCAACTCCTCCGGCGCGACGAAGCGAATGCGCGGCGCGCGCCCTTCGGCGTTCCAGCGCCGGATCAGCTCGAAGGCGGCCGGATACGGCGGGTTGTTGTCCCAGAACGAGTAGTGTGTGAGCGAGAGGTAGGCGAAGTTGTGCGGGTATCGCTGCGCTTCTAGCTTGCGCAGGTAGGCGGCGATGCCTTCGGCCATAGCGTCCAGCGAGCGTTCGTTCAACCGCGCGTAGCGCTGGAACATGCCGTAGTGCTCTCCGTTCAGCGCGATGATGCCGCGCCCATCCGGCCCAATCCAGCGGAAGAACAGCGGGCGGTGCAGCGGGAACGCGCCGAAGTGCACGTTGATGCCCATGATGACCATCTCTACACCGGCGTCCAGCAGCAGCGGGATCATCGTCCAGGGCAAGCCGTTCACGTCGTGATTCAGCGCCACGGTGAGCGCCAGGCCCAGCGCCTCGCGCAATTCAGGCAGGGGCGCCAGCGCGCGGATGAACTGCGGCACACCGAGCATCGGTGTGAAGTTATAAGGCATGGCGCAGGCGCTCATGCGGCCGGCTTGCACAGCGTGGCGGAAGCGCGCCACTTGTGCCGGTGTGGCCTTGCTCAGCCAATAACGCAACGTCTCGGTGACCTCGCACGTCCAGAGAGGCCGCGAGGGCGCGTCCCAGCCGGCTGTGCGTTCGATCTCGTCCAGCGCGTCGTCAATGAATTGCCGGTTCAACTCCCAGACGATGGGCTGCTCGTGGGTGTAACCGATGTCAGTATGGGTGTGGTGAAGGAGCAGGATCTCTTCGATCATACGTCGCGGCCATTTTCGATGTGCAAAGCGGATTTGCAAGTACAGTCGAGTGGGAGCACCACACCGTGAACAGCAAGCGTTTTTTGATAGGGCTGCTCAAGATCCTCGGCCAAATCAGCACGATGATCAACCTGCTGACCAGCGCAGCGGTGATCTATTCGGTTTTGTCCGGCGCTAGTTCGATGTCAGGTGCAACGAGCGTAGCCTGGATGGTTGTCGGTGCCATTGGCGTGACGACCGGCCTCTGGGCCATCATCGGCACGGCCTACTACGAACGGTTCGCCGAATCGTCCAGGCTCGCCAAACTGATGGCGCTCGCCTCGGCAACAGCGGGCGCGTTGATGATCGTCTGGTTCATCGCATCACGCCCTCAGTAATGCGGGTGCGACGCCTGCAGCTCCCATTCGACGAGCGCTTGCGGATCGCCATAGATCACATGCTCGATGAAGCGCTCGTAGCGATCGGCGAAGCGCTCCAGCGAAAACTGCTCGGCGCGCTTGCGGGCGTTCCGGCGATCTAGTTGATCCACCCGGCGCACGGCCTCGGTCAATGCATCTATGTTGCGCGGCGGCGTGAGGAAGCCGCTCACACCATCCTGCACCAGCTCCGACGGCCCGCCTTCGTTGTAGGCGATCACCGGCGTGCCGCCGGCCAGCGCCTCGATGCACGTGTTGCCGAAGGCCTCGACCCAGTGCGGCGTCATCAACATCGCCTTCGTATCGCGCACCACACGGTGCAACGCATCCTGGCTCAGGAAGCCGTGATAGGTCACGTCCACGTCTGGATAGCGCGCGACACAGTCGTTCCAATACTCCGGATGCTGCATCTTGCCGCACACGTCGAGCGGCAAACGCAGGCGCTGCGCCACGGCGAACGCATCTTCCAGCCCTTTCTCCGGCGAGATGCGCGCCACCCAACTGATGCGATTCTGCGGCGTGGGGTTGAACTCGTACTTGGCCAAGTCAATGCCGCCGTAGAGCGACATCATGCGGCAAGGGTCAATGAACGGGAAGGTGGCCGCCTGCGCGCACGTGTTCACCGCGAAGTGGTTGGGATACTCGTAGAACCGCTCGCGGATGATCTCGTCCACGGCGTCAATCGTGGAGGCGATGCTGATAATGTGGCCGACCGGCGTCTTGAAGAAGGGCGTGAGGTAGTAGGCAATCCAATCGTAGTTGATGCCGATGATCGCGTCGTATTCATCCTGGACGCGCATGGCCAGCTCCCACATGCGCTCCAGCACGCCGTCGGGCTGGCAGATGATCGGCGCATCGCGCCGCGCCGTCGTCGCGTAGGGCGGCGGCTTGCCCTCGACCTGATACACCAGCACGTCGGGCGACGGCTGGACGCTGCCCGCCGGCGCGACGATGGCCACCTTGTGCCCTCGCCGCGCCAGAATGGGCGTCAAATTCATCAGATTCGTCTCGACGCCGCCCCCCTCACCCGATCCTAACGGACCTACCGGACTCGTCAAAAACAACACTCGTCGCTTAGTCATCTTCACTTTGGATCACGCGTCCGGCAGTCACGCCACACACAACCCATCCATCACACTATCGAACAACTCAGTCCGCCAACCCGCGCACGTCTTCGACCACCGCCGGTGCCGCGCCGAAATCCTCGGGGCGCTTGTGCACTTCACGGACTGTCACGAAGCTCTCCACCATCGCCTTCGTCCGCTCCACACCCAGCCGATTGAACAGCATGCTGAAGCGCTGCTGCAAGGCATCGCGTATCCGCGCGCGGTCAGCCTCAGGCAATGACCAGAGCTCCTTCTTGAACGGGCCGGTGGCCTTCTTGCGAACCTTGTGTAGAAATTGCTCGTCGGTGTCGCCCGGTTTGCGTTCGTCGGCGGCGTGCTTGAACAACCATTGCGTGATCTCGTCGTTGAGCGCCTTGGGCAGGTTGGCGTAGGCGATCTGCTGGAAGGCGGTGGCCAGGTGCACCTCGATCGCGCCGGCTTGCACAAACTTGCCGAAGGCCTCCTCGGGCAACGTGCTCGCACCATGCTGCACGGCGCCGCCCATGCCGTATTCCTCGCGCGCAGCGGTGGAAAGTTCGCGCAACGTGTCGAAGTCAATGTTCACATCGGCGATCGAGCCATCGGGCAGCACCACCCCGCCGTGCGACGTGCCGGTCTGGATGGAGATCTTGCTGATGCCGGGCTGATGCTTGATATGGCGCAAGTAACCACTCATGAAGGCGCGCAGCTCATGGATGTCGCTGTTCTTCTGGCCGACTTCGCCGATCTCACCGCCCAGCGAGACGATCAAACCGACCGGCTGGCGCTGCCGGATGTAGTCGCTGAACAGCGCACACAGTTCATAGTTCAGGTGCTGCTGTTCGTCTAGCGTCGGCTTGCTCAAGTCCACCAACGTAGAGGTGTCAATGTCAATGTTGTAGAAGCCGGCAGCCAGCGCTTCGTCAATCAGCTTGCGCAGAGCGGCCAGCTCGGTGTCGGCGTCAGTCTTGTACTTCTTAGCGTTCACCTGAAAGTGATCACCCTGGATGAACAGCGGGCCACGGTAGCCCTCTTTGATGGCAGCGGCAATCATGACGGTGGTGTACTCGGCCGGGCGCTGCTCGGTATAGGTCATCTCACTGCGGGCGATCTCGAAGATGAATGCACCGACCCTCCCTTCGATAGCCGCGCGGATGGCAGCGCGCGCGGTGTCGTAGGCCATCATACGAATGTTCATGGCCGGCGTAGTGAAGGTGTGATCGAGCGCGTTGCGACCACGCGCAATGTATAGCTCATGGATAGACGCCGGGCGAATACCCAGCGCCTGTCCCGTTTCCCAGATCAACCAGCGTGCTGCGGCCTGCTGCGCCGGTGTACCAAAAACCGCAGCATTCACCAGAGCATCAATCCCCTTGCTGCGCAAGCTGGCTTCGTCGCGCACCTCTACGCCTAGGTCCATGGTGAGCATGGAGTCGTCGCGCCGCACCTGCGCCTTGCCCGCAATCATCTGGATTGCATTGTCGGTCGCATGGATCAATTCGCGAATTGTATTGGACATCAGAACTCTCCTTGACAGGTCGTTGGCGACTCGGTGTCGCCGACGCAGAATTACCTCTTCTGACTCAAGCGCTGTTGTATATGCGTAGTATATTCGCGCCGCTCATCGGGATGCACATTCGCCAACGGAGGCCCGCCCCGGCGTAAACGCCTAGGCCGAAAGGGGCAGGATGCGCGCGGCTTGCCCGTATGCTCAGCGCCGGGATTGATCCCAGCGCGACCGAAGCGAATCTCGCTGCAGGCCGGTCCGCGCTCCCCCCATTTTGAAATGCACCCCAATGCACCCGAGGTAAGCAGGCGTGTGTATAATCACGTTGCTTTCGCGGGGAATGGCGCAGCCTGGTAGCGCGCTGCGTTCGGGTCGCAGAGGTCCAGGGTTCAAATCCCTGTTCCCCGATTGAGCAGGGCGAAGTATCACTGCATAGGTGCTTCGCCCTTCCGTATGCGCTCATAGATGCGATCTCGCCAAGTTCCGCCGCGCGCCCGGCCGCGCGAAATCTCCGAATCCGAGTGGGACAGCTTCGTCTCACGACATCCCCACGGTCACATCTTGCAGACCCAGGCATGGGGCAAACTCAAGGCTGCGCATGGCTGGCGCGCCGCACGCGCCAGTGTGCTCGGCGATCAAAACAGGCCGGTCGGCGTAGCGTTGACGCTGATACGCTCATTGCCCTATGGCCTGGGCAAAATCGCCTACGTCCCGCGTGGGCCGGTGGTGAACTGGGACGATGAAGAGTACGCCGCAGCCGCCGTGCGCACCGTTTGCCGTCTGGCGCGCAATCACGGCGCGTTCGCGGCCGTGATCGAACCCGATCTACTCGACACACCATCGGACCGTCACCTGCTCGAGCGCTTGAAACTACAGCCGGTGGATTTCAGCGTGCAGCCGCGCCGCACCCTCTGGGTCAACTTGGATGTGGATGAGGACGTGGACATCCTGGCAGCGATGAAACAGAAGACGCGCTACAACATCGGGCTGGCCAAGCGGCGCGGCGTGACCGTGCGCGTCGGCAACACGGATGATGCCGAGCTTTTCTATGCGATGTTGCGCACAACGGCCGAGCGCGACACGTTCGCCATCCATCCGCTGTCCTACTACCGCGACTTTCTCAACCTGTTCACGCGCGGCGCAGATGCGCCGGCCCGACTGTTGATTGCCGAATACCGGCACGAACCGCTGGCCACTTTGATCGTGACGGCGTTGGGCGAGCGAGCCATCTACCTCTACGGCGCCAGCACCAACAACTACCGCGAGTTGATGCCCACGTATCTGCTGCAATGGGAAGCCATGCTCTGGGCGCGCCAGCGCGGCTGCAAAACGTACGATATGTGGGGCGTGCCGGACGAAGACGAAGCCATACTCGAAGACAGCTTCGAGAAACGCAACGATGGGCTATGGGGGGTGTATCGCTTCAAGCGCGGCTTCGGTGGGCAGGTGATCAGGCACATCGGCGCATGGGCGTGTGTGCTCTCTCCACTGCGCTGGTGGCTGTTCAACCGCGCCCGCGCCATACGCAAGTCCACCGGCCTAGCCGCGTAGTCGCTCGTCGCTGGTCACCGGTAATTGGTAACCGGTAAGTAGTGATGAGCGAACACCCGCCAGCGACGAATTACCAACTTACCACTCACCAATCATCAGCCATTAGGTCATCAAGTCGTCAAGTCCCAGTCCTCGTAAACCGTGTCCGAATTCACCATGCACTTCCCGCCCGACTTCAAATGGGGCACTGCGACCGCCGCCCACCAGGTGGAAGGCAACAACACGAACAACCAGTGGTGGCAATGGGAGCAGACGCACGAACGCATCATGAACGGCGACAGCTCCGGCATCGCCTGTGACTGGTGGAACAACGCCGAAGCAGACTTCGACCGCATGGTCGCGCTCGGTCTGAACGCGCATCGTTTGTCGGTGGAATGGAGCCGCATCGAACCGCGAGAGGGCAAGTTCGATTCCGCTGCGCTCGACCGCTACCGCGCCATGTTGCTTGCGCTACGACAGCGCGGCATCGAGCCGATGGTCACGCTGCACCACTTCACGAACCCTTGGTGGTTAGAGGAGCGCCGCGCCTGGGAAGATGCCGACGTGATCGTCCCACTCTTCCGGCGCTTCACCGAGAAAGTGGTGCACGCGCTGGGCGACCTGTGCGACCTGTGGTGCACGATCAACGAGCCGAACGTCTATGCCACCATGGGCTACCTGTCCGGCGGGCGCATGCCGCCCGGCCTGCAGAACGCCGCACTGACGGCTCAGGTGCTGCGTAATATGCTCATCGCGCATGCGGCCGCCTACGAAACGCTGCACGAAAAGCAAAAGCTGGCCCGCGTCGGCCTGGCCCATCACATGCGCCACTTCCAGCCCATGCGTCCCAGCAACCTGCTCGACACAGCAATTGCCCGCGCGCTGAACAGTATGTTCAACCAGAGCATCATGGATGCATTGGTAAAAGGTCGCTGGCATTGGATCCTCAATCGCGGCGCCCGGACAAGCGCGCGCAAACTGCGCGGTACGCTCGACTGGATCGGGCTGAACTATTACACGCGGCACCGCGTGGCGTTCGACCGCACCAAGCGCGAGACGTTCTACAGCGAGCTGCTGCTCTATCCGCAGGACGTGGCGATGACCGACTTCAACTTCGGCGAGGTGTATCCCGAGGGCATCCTGATCTTCGCCCGGCAGCTCAGCCGCTACAAGCTGCCGATCTACATCACGGAGAACGGGTTGCCGGATCACGACGACGACCTGCGGCCGGCCTTCCTTGTGCAGCACTTGCATACCACCTGGCAGGCCATTCAGATGTGCTACGACGTGCGCGGCTACTACCACTGGAGCTTCGTGGACAACTTCGAGTGGAGCGAAGGGTGGCGCATGAAGTTCGGGCTGGTGGCGATGGACACCCACACGCAAGAACGTCAATTCCGGCGCAGCGCCCTACTCTACCGCGACATCATCAAGGCCGGCGCGATCACCAGCGAGATCGTGGGCGAATACACGCCGGAACTGTTTCAGACGCTATACCGCTAAGCGGTTTAGCGTTCATCCCCACGCTTCGCGCCGAACACAGTTTGCTCCAACGTCTGGGCCGATTGGG